>JBEKFO010000202.1:0-7520 GCA_050013275.1 Roseiarcus sp.
ACCAGCGCGGCGCGCTCGGGGCGTCCCTTTTCGAAGCGGGCGCGATCGAGCGCGCCGATCAAGGGCGTCGGCGCGCCGGTCAGCGGATCGGCGGCGACGTCGCGCACCAGGCCTGCAATCAGGTCCGGCAACTGGCCTCGCGCCGACGCTTCGAGGCCGGCGAGCGCCTCGTTGGCGGTTTCCGTCACCGCCTCGTCCATGCCGTGATAGTCGGCGAAGCGCAGCACGCCGTCGCCGCGCGCCGCTTCCGCCGCGCTGAGACGCGACAGGGTCATCTGCAGCAGCGGCAGCGCGTCGCCGCCATGCGCGTCGGCGATCAGCTGGGCCGCGAGCGAGCGGCCGTCCTTCTGCTCGAAGGCGAGCGGCGGATCGCACATCGCGACCGGCCGCGTCGTCATGTCCTCAAGTTCGCTCGGCGTCGGCGGCAACAGATCGAGAGTCGCGCCCGCGTCGCGCAACGCCACCAGCGAGTCGATCGACTGGAACCGCGCGTAGGCGTCGGAGCGCAGCGCCATGACGACGCTCGCCAGGCGATGGCGCGCGAGCGCCGAAAGCAGCGCGCAGAAGCGGGTCGCGAGCGCCGGCTCGGTCTCGATCAACAGCCGCTCGGCCTGATCGACGCCGACGAGCAGGCGCGCCGGACGCGGCGTCTCGAATTTCTGTTCGGCCTGGCGCGCCGCCGCCGCCTTTTCGAGCGCGTCGCGCAAGGGCGCGATCGCCGCGTCAGGGTCGCCCGCCAATTGCTTGGCGAGCAATTCCTTGGTTCGGAAGGCGCCTTGCGCCAGCTCCGGCCCGAGCGCCTCGGGCGAGAGCAGGGTCTCGGCGAGCGAAGAGAACGGGTCGGCGTCGGGAATCGTCAGCGCGCGGCGCCAGAGGTCGATTTCGGGAAAGACGCCGGGCAGCACGAGGCGCGGCGCGAGCCCGGCGCGCAGCAACGACGACTTGCCCGAGCCGCTGGCGCCGATGACGAGCAGGAACGGCGCGCTATGCGCGTCGCTCGCCGGCGCCTCGACATCGCGCAGGCGGCGAATCGCCTGGTCGACGACGAGGCCGCGGCCGAAGAACACGCTTTGGCGCGCCTCGTCGAACGCGGCGAGGCCGGGGAACGGCGAGCCGAGGCGCGCCCGGTCCCACACCGCCCCCTTGGCGATGAAGCCGCGCCGCGCCAGCCACTGGCGCAGACAGTCCTCGACCTTGACGGCGAATTCGTCGGTGGTCGAGAATTCCTGGAACGCGGCGAGGAATTCGCCGGAGCGATTGCGGAACCATTTTTCGAAAAAGTCGGTCAGCCGGCGCCACTGCGCTTCGATTTCGCCGCGATCGCTCGCGTCCAGGGCGACGAGCGGCGCGCGCGGCCGGCGAAACACGTAGATGTCCGGAATGCCGTGACCCTCGCGCCGCGCTTCGATCGCGCTCAGCACCTCGTAGGCCGTGCCGCTGGGGTAGGGCTCCCCGGTCGGCATGGGAGGAAATTGGGCGGGCAGCGGCGAGCCGAGCCGCGCGCCGAAGATCGCGATCACCAGATCGCAGGCCGCCGCCTCGGGAATCTGGGTCTGGAACGTTTCGTGCGAGGAGTAGTAGCGCGTCTCCCAGCGGATCGTTCGGATCCGCGCACGACCGGCGAATTCGGCGTTGAGCCGCTCGACGACGAAATCGACCCGCTCGCGCTCGCTCTGGACGTCGCCGGGCGAGGAGACGAAGAGATTGAGAACCGTTTCGTTCGCCATCGATCGGCCGCCCTTAGCCCGCGCGCGGACGATAGTCGCGGCGCGCGCTTGCCGCAAGGAAGGGGCGTGCGCGATAGTGTCTCAGTTCGCATTTCGAGGTATTGTGGAAAAGCTCGGCAATCGACTGGCGGCGAGGTTGTCGATTTCGCTCGTCGATCGTCATCGGCGCCGCTCGTCGCGTCCCCGCGCTTCACGCCTCCAGGAGCCTCGATTGACCTATCATCCTTCGCCGTCGCGCTACGACGCGATGATCTACAACCGATGCGGCCGGAGCGGCTTGCGTCTGCCGGCGATTTCGCTCGGTCTGTGGCACAATTTCGGGACCGATCGGCCCGCCGACACGGCGCGCGCGATCTGCCGGCGGGCGTTCGATCTCGGCGTCACCCATTTTGACCTCGCCAACAACTACGGTCCGCCGCCGGGCAGCGCCGAGATCGCGTTCGGCGAGATTCTTCGCGCCGACTTCCGCGACCTGCGCGACGAGCTCGTCATTTCCACCAAGGCCGGCTATCTCATGTGGCCCGGCCCCTACGGCGAATGGGGCAGCCGCAAGAACCTGCTGGCGAGCCTCGACCAGAGCCTGAAGCGGCTCGGCGTCGACTACGTCGACATCTTCTATTCCCACCGCTTCGATCCCGACACGCCGCTCGAGGAAACCATGGGCGCGCTCGACAGCGCGGTGCGCCGGGGCAAGGCGCTCTATGTCGGCGTCTCCTCCTACAATGCGCGGCGCACCAAGGAGGCCGCGGCGATCCTGCGTCGCCTCGGGACCCCTTGCACCATTCATCAGCCGAGCTACTCCCTGATCAACCGCTGGATCGAGACCGACGGACTGCTCGACGCGCTCGACGCCGAGGGGATCGGCTGCATTGCGTTCTCGCCGCTCGCGCAGGGCATGCTGACGAGCAAGTACCTCGCCGGCGTTCCCAAGGACAGCCGCGCCGCCGAGGGAACGACGCTCGACCCGGCCTTTCTCAACCCCGCGAACGTCGAGCATGTCCGCCGCCTCGACGCCATCGCCAAGCGCCGCGGCCAATCGCTCGCCCAGATGGCTCTGGCCTGGGTCTTGCGCGGTAAGCGCGTGACGTCCGCGCTGATCGGCGCCAGCCGCCCCGAGCAGGTGGCGGAGGGCGTGGCCGCGCTCAACAACGCCGAGTTTTCGCCCGAAGAACTCGCGGAGATCGATCGCTACGCGGTCGACGGCGGCGTCAACATCTGGGCGCGATCGTCGGAGACGGCGCCCAAGTCGTGACCGACGCCGGCAGAGCCGATCGCCGTGCGGTCTTGGCGCTATGGCGTCACTTTCGCCGCGCCGCCAGCGCCGCCAGAATCTCCTTCGCACGCGGGGCGGCGAACAGCGCGTCGACGTCGAGGGGGTGCCGGTGGCGCCAGTTCGGGCGCTCGCGGTCGGTGCCCGGCAGGTTGGCGGCGGTTCTTTCGCCGGAGAGATCGTCGAGCTGCGCGCTCGCCAGCAGCGAGCCGGCGCCCGCGAGGAATGCGTGCACGGCGGCGGCGAGTTCGTCCGACATCGGCGCCGCGAAATCCGGATTTTCCGTGATGAGATCGAGGCCGAGCAGGGCGGCGGCGAGGGCGCGCTTCTCCTTCAGGCGCTCGCCGATCTCGGCTTGCGCATCATCGAGGCTGACGAGGCCGAGGCCGAGGCGCTCGGCGATGTCGGCGCCCAGCCACCAGCCCGCGAGCGTCGGCAAATCGTGGGTCGCGACGCAGGCCACCGACAGCGCGGGATAGTCGGCGGGCTTGAGGAAATCGACGCCGCGACGCTCGAACCACAGCACGCGCATGCCGAGAACGTCGGCGCGCGTCAGCGTTTCGCGAAAGCCCTCGGGCACGGTGCCGAGATCCTCGCCCACCACCATGCAGGCGCGGCGCTGGCTCTCCAGCGCGACATGGCCGATGAGATCGTCGAGCGGATAGGAGAGATAGGCGCCTTCGGCGGGCCTCGCCCCGTCGGGCACCACGAACAGCCGCGTCAGACCCATCGCGTGATCGATGCGCAACATGCCGGCGTGGCGCATGTTGGCGCCGAGGAGCGCGCAGAAACCGCGCCAACCGTCGCGCGCCGACGCGATCGGGTCCGGCGGTTGGACGTTCCACACCTGCCCCTGCGCCGAGAATGGGTCGGGCGGCGCGCCGACGCTGACGTGAAGCGCGAGCTCGCGTGCGCGCGCCCAGCTCTCCGCGCCGTCGGGCGCGGCGCCGACGGCGAGATCGCGATAGAGCCCGATGTCCAGTCCAGCCGCCTTGGCGCGCGCCGCGGCGCCCGCGAGCTGCCTGTCCGCAAGCCATTGCGTGAACTCGACGAAGTCGACGATTTCCGAATGCTTGACCGCCTTGGCCGCCATCGCCTCCGGCTCGGCGTCGCGCAGCGCCTGCGGCCACAAGCGCCAGTCTTCGCCACGTCGCTCTCGGGCGATCGCTTGGAAAATCGCAAAACGCCTGAGCGCTTCGCCGCCTTCGCCGACGAAGCGCGCATGGTCGGCGAACAGCGGGTCGTCCGGACGGTTGGCGCGCGCGCGCTCGAAAGCGATGAAGCGCGCCGCCAGCGCGGCGCGTTTGACGGTCCACACCGCGTCGTAATCGACGGCCGCGAGGCGCGCCGCAGCGCCGATCGCGTCGGCCCGCACCGCGAGCGCGGCGTCGCACTGCGCGTCGCGCGGCAGGCCGCAATCGTCGAGAACGTCGATGTGGATGGGATCGAGAAAGCGCCGATCGGAGGGATGGTAGGGGCTGCATCGCGCGCGGTCGGTTTCGAACATCGCGTGCAGGGGGTTGATCCCAAGATAGGCGGCGCCGGCGCGGCCCGCCTGTTCGCCGGCGAGCCCCAGCGTGGTGAAGTCGCCGATTCCCTGATCGGCCGTCCCGCCGCCGTTGCGCCGCAGGGCGTAAAGCTGCGCGGCGAGGCCGAAGCGACGGCGCAGCGCCGCCTTGGCGCCGTACGCCTCGGGCGGCGCGACGGTGAGCGCGCATTCGACGCCGTCCAGAATGAGCCGATGGCGGCCGATCGGCAGCTCCGGCAAGGCGATTTCGCGCTCTGCGATCGTGCGCCCGTCAGCCAGGACGCGCGCGCGCGCTTCGCTTGCCTGCGCGCGCCAGGCGAGGGTTTGGCCGTCCTCGGCGACGAAAGTCGGTTCGATGGGGCGCTCCAGCGCGCTCGGATCGTAGCGCGCCGGGATGAAGATCGGCTCGCCAATGCGCCGCACCAGGGCAAGCGGCAGGCGGCGCGCGCCGGTCTCGTCGACAAGACGCGCGAGGCTTTCGCGCAGCTCGGCTTGCGAGCCGGCGGGCAGGCGCAGCGCCGCCAGCAGCGCGAGCTTGGTTTCCGGCGAGACGACGGTGCGCCGCCCGGCGACGTCCCACCAGTCGGCGGATATCCCGACGGCCGCGGCGAGGGCGTCGATCTCGCGCGCGTCGGCCGGGCGAAGCCTGGTCGCGCCCGCCGGAGCGTCGCCTTCGGCAAGGATCAGCGTGGCGCGCGGGCCGATGCGCGCGCGGTCGGCGATGGGCTGGGGAACGTCTTCGATGGAGTCGTCGCCGGTGTCGAGGAGGGTGCGCCAAGCCTTGCCGTCCCTCGGCTCGGGCAGGACGAGCGAGGCCGAGCAGGCGCGGCGGTTGAAGGCGACGGCGACGCGATCGATCCCATCCGGCGCCGGGGCGGCGAGAACCACGACGAGCACGTCGCCGTCAGGCGCCTGCCATTGCGCGGCCGAGGTCAGCGGCCCTTCGGCGTCGCGCCACTCGACGTCGGGCAGGGCGCTCGCGTCGACCGGTCGCCCGGTCAGCCAAAGCGCGCTCGACAGCGCGGGATGCTCGCGCCGCGCCTTGACGAGGCGGCGCGTAAACGCGATCAGCGCCGTGTCGGCCCGGCGCCAGTCGATCCAGGAGATCGCATTGTCCTGCGCATAGGCGTTGTTGTTGCCGCTCTGGCTATGGCCCATTTCCGAGCCCATCGCCAACATCGGCGTTCCCTTCGCGATGAAGGGCAGCGCCAGCAGGTTGCGCATGTCGCGCGCGCGCGCCGCGTTGACCGCGGCGTCGTCGCTGGGCCCTTCGACGCCGTGGTTCCACGAGTGGTTGTCGTTCGTGCCGTCGCGATTGTGTTCGCCGTTGGCTTCGTTGTGCTTGTGCGCGTAGGCGACGAGATCGGCGAGGGCGAAGCCGTCGTGCGCGACGACGTAATTGACGCTTTTCGCCGGCGAGGGCGCCTGCGCGAAGACGTCGCGCGAGCCGGCCAGACGCGTCGCCAGTTCGCCGCGCATTCCGGCGTCGCCGCGCCAGAAGCGTCGCGCCGCATCGCGGAAGCGGTCGTTCCATTCGCCCCAGCCTTCGGGAAAGGCGCCCAGGCGATAGCCGTCGGGGCCGACGTCCCAAGGCTCGGCGATCAGCTTGGCCCGGCTCAAGATCGGGTCGGCGGCGATCGCCGCGAACATCGGCGCTTGCGGATCGAAACCGCTCGAGCGCCGTCCGAGCGCGACCGCCAGATCGAAGCGGAAGCCGTCGATGCCGCCAAAAACCATCCAGCGCTTGAGCGCCGCGAGCGCCATGCGCGTGACGATCGGTCGATCGAGCGCCAGGCAATTGCCGCAGCCCATGTCGTTGACGTAGCGCGCAGGGTCGTCGGGGACGAGCCGGAAATACGAGGCGTTGTCGAGGCCGCGGAACGACAGCGTCGGTCCGAACTCGTCGCTCTCGCCGTTGTGGTTGAGGACGACGTCGAGAATCGCCTCCATGCCCGCCGCGTGCAGCGCGTCGGTGGCCGCGCGCACCTCCGCCCAGCCGCCCGGCGCGAGACGCGGGTCGGGCGCGCCGAGCACCACCGGGTTGTAGCCCCAGGCGTTGGCGAGGCCGAGGGACGGCAGGTGCCGCTCGTCGACGAACGCGTCGGCGGGCATGATCTCCACGGTGGTGACGCCGAGCGCGCTCAAGTGCGCAATCACGTGCGAGTCCGCGAGGCCGGCAAAACAGCCGCGCGCGGTCTCGGGAACGTCGTCGCGCAGCTTGGTCAGGCCGCGCAGGTTCGCTTCGTAGATGACGGTGCGGTTCCAGGGAATGCGTTGCCGGCCGGGCGCCGCCGGGGCCAGCGCGATCGGTTGCGCGATCGCCTTGGGCGCATGAGGGCCGCTGTCGACGCCGAACGCGAACATCGATTCGTGCAGACGAAAAGGTCGATCGAACGCGGCCGCGTAAGGGTCGGCGAGCAGCTTGGAGACGTCGAAGCGGTTGCCGCGCAAGGGATCGAACGGGCCGTCGGCGCGCAAGCCGTAGCGCGCGCCCGGGCCGAGGTTGTCGATCGAAGCGCTGTGGACGCCGTTCGCGTCGGCGTGAAGGCGCACGCGGGCGGTCTCGCGCTCGCCGTCCTCGTCATAGAGGCAGAAATAGACGGCGCTCGCATGCGCCGAATAGACCGCCACATAGCCGCCGCGCGGCGTCAGGACGACGCCGAGCGGAGCGGGTGCGCCGTCCGGCCCGCTCACGGCGCCACCTGCGCCAGCGCGCGGTAGATCGCGGCGTAGCGCCTGGCGGGGCCGCGCCAGGAGACGTCGGCGCGCATGCCGTTTAGGCGAACGCGCCGCATGGTCGCGACGTCGCGATAGAAGACGAGCGCCCGCTCGAGCGCGTAGCTCAGCGCCGGCGCGTCGGGCGGCGAGAATTGCAGTCCGGTGGCGACGCCGGCGCCGATCGCGGCGTCGTTGGCGTCGATGATGGTGTCCGCGAGCCCGCCGACGCGCGCGACGATCGGCGTCGCGCCATAGCGCAAGGCGTAGAGCTGGGTGA
>JBEKFO010000203.1:0-7504 GCA_050013275.1 Roseiarcus sp.
CGGCGAGCCGGATCGGCTGTTGTGGGCGGGGAGCGGACGTTCGGCGAAAGCATCGAAGCCGACAAAAGCGGGCGCTGCGCGGCGAAACGGCGCGACGCGACGTCTTGCCAAGCTCCAGCCCGTAATCGACTGTTGCGCAAACCGGCGAGGAAGACATTTCTGCCGGCGGAGGCCGACGTCGTCCGGCGCAGGCGAGACGCCGGCGCGAGCAGCGAGTCGCAAACGGGAGAGCGGTCGCCATGCTGCGGGAATTGGCGCTGATCATGTTGTTTTCGGCTGCGTTCGACGCAACCGCGGCGCTTGCCGATGCGAGGCAAGACTGCGAAAAGTTGCGCGGAGACCCGGCAATCCAGGCCTGCGACCAGGCGATCCTTGAGTTCCCGCGCGACGCGGAAGCTTACAAAAATCGGGGCGACGCCTACCAAGCCAAGGCCGACCTCGACCGCGCCGTCGCCGATTATACGCAGGCGATCGAGATCGATCCGAAATACGCCGCCGCCTATAGCAACCGCGGTTTCGCGTACAAGGCCAAAGGCGATCTCGACCGCGCCATCGCCGACTACGCGAAGGCGATCGAGATCGATCCGATGCATGCCGCCGCCTACAACAACCGGGGCAACGCCTACCAAGTCAAGGGCGATCTCGACAGCGCAATCGCCGACTACACGAAGGCGATCGAGATCGATCCAAACAACGCCAAAGCCCGCGACAACCGCGGCGTCGCCTACGAAACCAAGGGCGATCTCGATCGCGCCATCGCCGACCACACGAGGGCGATCGAGATGGATCCGAAAAATGCCCACGGCTACTTCAACCGCGGCATCGCCTATCGCTCCAAGGGCAATCTCGACGACGCGATCGCCGACGAAACGAAGGCGATCGAGATCGATCCGAAATACGCCGCCGCCTACAATAGCCGCGGCATCGCCTATTACGCCAAAGGCGATTTCGACCGCGCCATCGCCGACTATACGAAGGCGATCGAGATCGATCCCAACAACGCCAAACCGCGTTACAATCGTGGTTTCGCTTATAGCTCCAAGGTCGATCTCGACAACGCCATCGGCGACGAAACGAAGGCGATCGAGATCGATCCGAAATACGTCGCCGCTTACAACATCCGCGGCAACGCCTATGCGGCCAAGGGCGAACTCGACGGCGCCATCGCCGACTATGCGAAGGCGATCGAGCTCGATCCGAAAAACGCCGGCCCCTACAGCGCCCGCTGCTGGCTGCGCGCCATACACGACCGCGATCTGCCGCTCGCCCTCGCCGATTGCGACGCCGGCGCCCGACTGGCCCCGAACAACGCCAACATTCTTTACAGCCGCGGCTTCGTCCATCTACGGCTCGGCCGCCTCGACGACGCCATCGCCGATTACGACGCGGCGTTGAAGATCAATCCCAGGCAGGCGGACGCCCTCTATGGGCGCGGTCTAGCCAAGCGAAAGAAAGGCGATCAGGCCGGCGGCGACGCCGACATCGTCGCCGCCGAGGCCATTCAGGCCGACATCGCCTTCGAATACGCGAGATACGGAATGAACTGACGCGCGCTGGCGTCCCAGCAGATGATCGCTCGAATAGCGAGGCCATGAACGGAACGATCGTTTCGGGTCGAAGTGCGCCGTTAACCGGCGGCCCATGAACGTCCGCTTGCTCGCCTCGTCGCCCGCAACCCGCCCGCCCGCTATCGGCCAAAACCCGCCGGGGCTAGTATAATACGAATTATGACTGTATTTATACCGCTCGCGTCGTCGTCGATCCACGCGGAAGAAAACCGCCTCCCAAGAGCTTGAAATCAACCAATCGCCGGAAAACACGCCGCCCGCCCGCTGCGCCGCCCCCCCCCCCCCCGCTTGCCGCCCCGCCGCCCGCCGCCTATCATCCTCCCAACAAGCGGCGCGCGCCAAGCGCGCCCTTAAGGGAGGAGCAGGCTTGGGCTTCGTCAGCGCCGTTCATAACGACGGCGGCGTCGTCGCCGCGGCGGCCGCGTCGGGAGCCTCGGCGCAAGAGGCCGCGGACGAGATCGCGCGCAAGCTCTTAGGCCTCGACCTTGCGGCGCTGCTGGTGTTCGTCTCCTCCGATTACGACGCCGCCGAATTCGCGCGCGAAATCGCGGCGCGGTTCGGTTCGGCGCCGGTCGTCGGCTGCACCACCGCCGGGGAAATGACGCCCGAGGGCTGGACCGATGGCGCCGTGGTCGCGATCGGCTTTAAGCGCCGCGATTTCGCGATGGTCGCGCGGCCGATCCTCGACCTCGCCCATTTCCGCGTCGAGGACGGCCGCGTCATCGCCGCCGAGCTGCGCGCGGAAATGGCGCGCCTCGCGCCCGCGGCGGAGATGGAGCACGCCTTCGCCATGCTGCTGATCGACGGCATGTGCCGGCGCGAGGAGGCGGTGATCTCGGCGCTGCATCGCGCGCTCGACGACGTTCCGATCGTCGGCGGCTCGGCCGGCGACGCGCTGCGCTTCGAGCGCACCTTCGTCATCCATGGCGGCAAGGTCTACGGCGATGCCGCGGTGCTGATGCTGTTCAAGACCCGCCTGCCGATCCGCATCTTCAAGTGCGATCACTTCGAGCCGACGCCGGTCAAGATGGTCGTCACCGAAGCCGATTCGGAGCGGCGCATCGTGCGCGAGCTCAACGCCGAGCCTGCGGCGCAGGAATACGCGCGCGTCAGCGGCCTCGCCGATTCGAGCCTCGATCCGTTTTCCTTCGCCTCCCATCCGGTGCTGGTCGGCGTCGGCGGCGAGTATTACGCGCGCTCGATCCAGCGCGTGAACCCGGACGGTTCGCTCAGCTTCTTCTGCGCCATCGACGAGGGGCTGGTGTTCACTGCGGCGCGCCGGCGCGATCCGTTCGCCTGCGTGCGCGAAGTGTTTCACCGGACCGAGGCCGAGATCGGCGAGGTCGAGATGTATATCGGCTTCGAATGCGTGCTGCGCCGGCTCGACGCCGAGCGTGAGCAGGCGGCGCACGAAATGTCGCAACTCTACCGCGCCAATCGCGTCGTCGGCTTCAACACCTACGGCGAACAGTATCAGGCGATGCACGTCAACCAGACCTTCACCGGCGTCGCGATCGGGCGGCGGCGGGAGGTCGCGTGATGCTGCGCGTCGAGGACGACCGGCGCGAGCTCGAGCGCGAGATCGCCAAGCTCAAGAAGATCAACGCGGCGCTGATGTCGCGCGTCGAACGCTCGTTCGACAAGGAGTTCAACGCCTATTCGCTGTTCGAGACCGCGATCGCGCTCGACAACCAGGTGCGCCGGCGCACCCATGAGGTGCAGCAGGCGCTGCGCTCGATCGAACGCGCCAACGACGAATTGCTGCGCGCCAAGCAGCAGGCCGAAGCCGCCAGTTCGCTGAAATCCGCGGTGCTGACCTCCATCAGCCACGACCTGTTGCAGCCGCTCAACGCGGCGCGCCTCGCGCTCTCGGCGCTCGCCGAAATCGATCTCGAGCGCGAGCCCAAGGGCCTGGTCGCGCAGGCCGATCGCGGCCTGGCGACGCTGGAAGAACTGATCCGCACGCTGCTCGACCTCTCCAAGCTCGACGCGGGGGTGGCGACGCCGGACCTGCGCGATTTCGCCATCGACGGCGTGCTGCAATCGCTGGCGGGCGAACAGGCGCGCGCGGCCGCCAAGCGCGGCCTGAAGCTGCGCGTCGCGCGCTCGCGCGCCGTGGTTCGCTCCGATCCGCTGCTGCTGCGCCGCATCGTGCAGAACCTGCTCGCCAACGCGCTGCGCTACACCCGCCGCGGCGGCGTGCTCGTCGGCGGGCGGGCGCGCGGCGGGCGATGGATCGTCGAAGTCTGGGACACCGGCCCGGGCATCGCCGAGGAGCGGCGCGAGGCGATCTTTCAGGAGTTCCAGCGCGGCGAGGCGGGTTCGGCGGGCGGCGAAGGCTTCGGCCTGGGACTGGCGATCGTGCGGCGCCTCGCCCTGGCGCTGGATCATCCGATCGGCCTCTCCTCGCGCGTCGGCAAGGGCTCGATCTTCACGGTCTCGCTCCCCATCGGCGAAGCGTCGGCGGCGACGGCCGCGCCCGCCGCCGAGCGCGCGGCGCCGATCTTTTGCGCCGGGCTCGGCGGCGCGAAGGTCTTGCTGATCGACAACGATCCCGCGGTGCTCGCGGCGATGGAGGCGCTGCTGACGCGCTGGGGCTGCGACGTCGCCGTCGCCCAGTCGGGCGCCGAGGCGCTCGATCGCATCCGCGCGCTCGGCGGCGCGCCCGACGCGGTCGTCGCCGATCTGCACCTCGACCACGGCGAGCGCGGCGCCGACGCGGTCGCCGCGATTCGCCGCTTCGTCCAGCGCCTGGTGCCGGCGATCATCGTCACCGCCGATCATTCCGAGGCGGCGAGCGAGGCGGCCGCGAGAGGCGGCCTGGAAGTGCTGCGCAAGCCGGTCCGTCCCGCCGAACTGCGCTCGCTGCTGTCGTATCTCTTGGGGTGAGCCGCGGCCTCAGTCCCTCGCGTCGCGGCCGCCCTTGCGCGCGCCGGCCGGCTCATCCTCGCCGCGCAGTGCGTTGAAGTCGACCTTGGCGACCTCGATGACCGCCTTGGTGCGGCTGAAGACGTTGAGCTTGCGCAGGATCTCCGAGACGTGCGCCTTCACCGTGGTCTCCGCGAGGCCGAGCTCGTAGGCGATCTGCTTGTTTTGCAGCCCTGCGCGGATCATTTCGAGCACGCGCAACTGCTGTGCGGTGAATTCGCGCAGGCGGGCGAGAATCTGCTCGCTGTCGCGCTCGGCCGGCGAGGCTTGGGCGAGATCGCGGTAGGCTTCGGGACAATAGACCGAGCCTTGCAACACCTCCGCGATGGCGCGCGCGAGCTCGCGCTTCGAGGTGGACTTGGGCACATAGCCGGCGACGCCGAGCGCGAGGATTTCGCGCACGATTCTCGGCTCCTCGATGCCGGAGACGACGACGACCGGCAGTTTGGGAAAACTCTTGCGCAGCCGCACCAGGCCGGAAAGCCCCGACGTGCCCGGCAACGACAGATCGAACAACGCGAGATCGACATGGTCCGCCGCGTCCAGGGTTTCGAGCGCGCCTTCGAGGCTGGTCGCCTCGAGGATTTCGGCGTCGGGATGGACGAGCCGCACCGCGCTTTCCAACGCTTCGCGAAACAGCGGATGGTCGTCGACGATCAGGAGGCGAATCATGGCGCTCTCGCTTGCGGATTCGCCGGAGGACCCGCGCTGCGGCGCGGCAAAGCCGGCGCGAGCCGCTATTGCGTCGCCGCCGCGTGGAGGGCGGCCATGCGGACGTCGGCGGAAGCTTGCGGTCCGGGCGCTGCGAGCGCGGCGCTGCGCTTGGGCGGCAACGGGACGTCGGTGGGAATCGGCTGATCGGGCTCGAAAACGTGAATCGCCGCGCTGTCGGCGCCGGCCCCGAACCACTTGCCGACCAAATTCTTTCCGCTGTCGGCGACGCCGCCGACGAAGCCGAACGGCGAGGCCGTCGCCGCGGCGGCCGAGACGGTCGTCGTTGTCGTCGCCGGGGCAGGGGCGGGCGGCGGGGCGGCGGCGGTTTGCGCGGCGGTCGCGACCTTCACCACGGCGGGGATCGGCTTGCCCGAGTTGTCGAGCGGAATCTCGGTCGGCCCGCCCGCCAGCGCGTCGGGGTCGCTGACATCGAGGTCGCGACCCGCGAAGGCGGCGTTCTGTCCGCCGTCCTGATAGACGATGCGCACCGGCTTGACGCCCTGCGCGACGAGCGCAGCGACGGCGGTGTCGTCGCTCGCTTCCTTGGCCGTAACGTCCGCCTCGACCTGGTCGTCGCGCTGCAGCGTCGGGCAGGGCTGGCTGGCGTCGACTTCGCCGTCCGCAGTGGCGCCGAAGATGTAATGCCTGCCGCAGACCAGCACCGGAGGTTCGGCCTTCGTCACCTCGAAATGGTCGGCGCCGTTCTTCAGCTCTTTCCAGAAAGCGATATTGGGATCGAGCCGATGCTTGGCGAGATTTTCGGCGGTCATCCGGAAGGGATAGGACTGCATCTGGATCGCGCGCTGGCCGCCGTTGAACGCTTCGCGCGCGATCGCGTAGATTTCGCCGATCTGCGCGTCGGTCATCGAGAAGCAGCCCGCCGACGAACAGACGCCGTGCACCATGATGGAGCCGCCGGTGCGCCCGAGGGCGCGGTCATAGGCGTTGGGGTAGCCGACGTTGAAGGACAGGTAGTAGTTCGAGTTCGGGTTCATCTGGCCGGGCGTGATGGCGTAGAAGCCCTCTGGCACCTGACGGTCGCCCTCGCGGGTCTTGGGCCCGAGCTGGCCCGACCAGCGGCACATCGGATAGGTCTTCAGCAGCGCGTACCGACCGTCCGAATTCATTTTCCAGATCTCGAACTCGGCTTCCTGCTTGTAGGTGCGGATGAGCATCGGCGCCGACGGCGTCGTGCCGATTTTGTCCATCAGCGCCAGCGTTTGACTGGGAATCGGCGCCAAGGAGCGCCCGGAAACCGCTTGGAGGTCGTCCTCGCACCCGGCCAGGAAGGCGCCAGTTGCGACGGCCAGAGTCAGCGCGAGTAGCCGGTTTCGCCAATAATTCAACGTGATCGGTCCCTAGCTCGACGACCCTTGCTTACCGGATGATCGCTAAAAAGTCCATGCGAACCATTAAGCGCGCTTAACCTTTCCACGGTCTTACGCCTCTCGGCGAGCCCTACTGCGCGCCATGGTTAAGGCGTCATTAAGGCGCCCGCTGTTGGCCGCCCCTCATCAACCGCTCGACCGCCTCGAGGGTCGGCGCGGAACCCGCCCCGCCGGGGCCGGTCGTCGCCAAGGCCCCGCAAGCGGCGGCGAACCGCACTGCGTCGGCAAGGGCGTCGCCGCGGGCGAGCGCCACCGCGAGGCCGCCGTTGAAGCAATCCCCGGCGCCGACGCTGTTGACCGCCTGGACGGGGAAGGGCGGCACAAATCCCTCGCTCCGCGAATTGCGGAAGAACACGCCGCGCGCGCCCATCTTGACGATCGCGGTCGGAGCGCCGCGCGCGAGCAGCCGAGACGCCGCCTCCGCCGCCTCCGGCGGGCTCGTCGGGCGGATGCCGACAAGCGACTCCGTCTCGGTCTCGTTTGGCGAAACGATGTCCGCCGCGCGCAGGACTTCGTCGCCCAGTCCGCCGACGGGCGCCGGCGCCGGATCGAGGATGACCACGCCCCCCGCCGCGCGCACCAGGCGAGCGGCGGCCAGACTCGTCGCGAGCGGCGTCTCGAGTTGCAGCAGCAGCGCGTGGGCGAACTGCAGCGCCGGCTTGGCGGCCTCGACGTCGGCGCCGCTGACGGCGAGATTGGCGCCGCCGATCACGACAATGCTGTTTTCCGCGCGTCGATCGACGTCGATCACCGCCACGCCGGTCGGCGCGCTCGGGTCGCTCGCCAGATGGTCCAATTCGACGCCGAGTTCGGCGAGCCGACGGCGGGCGAGGTCGGCGAAGGAGTCCGTTCCCGTCCGGCCGATGAAAATCGACCGCGCGCCCAGCCGAGCGACGGCGGCCGCCT
>JBEKFO010000204.1:0-7461 GCA_050013275.1 Roseiarcus sp.
CCGGAAGGCTTGATACGCCGTCGTCGACGGGGATGAGAACCTTCTTCAAGGTCAAGGCGCCGGTGTCGACGTCGATGAATCCCTTTGCGCCTTCGCGCAGGAAAAGACTCATCGTGCGCATCCGGCGCAGCACGCTCTGGTGGACGGAAACATCGCGCCAGCGGGTCAGCGCCTTGTTCGGGTAGGTGGCGAGAACGACGAGATTGGACGGCCGGTCTTCCAAGAACTCCAAGATTCCGGTGCGGGCGTTGCGCGCTGCGACGCTTATGCTCGACACTTGCACGTCGAGTTCGGATTCCCAGCGATCGTACGGCGTGTCCTCGGCCAGCTTCTTCCAGCGCACGAGAAGATCGCGCACATGGCGCAGCCCCAGCGTCTGCGAAAAGAAGGCCTCGCTCTGGTCCCTCACCTGAAGCAGGCACAGTTGCGATTTCGACGCCAGCGTCATCGCCAAGGCGTGCGCGAACGCCGAGGCGTCGCCGGGCGCAAAATCTGTCGGATGCACGATCGTCGCACGCATCACGTTTGCTGAAGCCATCGTGTCGGCTGCCTCTCTTCGCCCGCCTTCAGGCGATCGCAGACTATCGCGTCGGGGTTGAGCGGGGCTGGATTGTCATGAAAGCTCAGTTTCGGTCTTGGGCTCCGAATTTTGGCGCCGGCGGGCGTAGGGCGGCGCCGAGACGGCGCGCAAAGGCGTGGACTCCTTATTCCGGCGAAACGATGAGGGAAATATCGGAGGTCTTCACATCGCTGAGCTGGATCGTCAGCGGCTTCGCTTCCAACGGAAATTTCACGCTCTTGCGCAGGCCCGGACAATCCGTCGCGCCGGTGAAGGCGACCGGCTTGACGAGGCGTCCGTCCTGAATGACGTCGATCCAGCCTTCGCCGGAAAGAGAGACCTTGAATATTCCGGCCGCGCTCGGCGCCTCGAGCTTGAACGCGCCGGCGAAGCTCGGCGAAGCTTTGGGCGCGCGTTCTGGCGGGAATTCGAGCTTGGCCTCCGCCAACGCAGCCAAATGCACGCTCGCCGCGGCGTCGAAGGGAAGGACCGCGCCGGTTTCGAGCCGCGGCGTCTGCGCCGCCAACAGCGCAGACTGCTCGTGGGCGATCGCCCATTTGAACTTGTCGCAACCGCTCGGCTCGCCGGCGAATGCGAAAGCGGGGCTCGCCAGCCCCGCGATCGCCAGCACGAGTCGAAGCGGCCTCACTCCACGCCGACCATGACGTTCGACGCCTTGATGATCGCAAAGGCCGGCTTGCCTTTGGCGAGCTTCAAGCTGTCGACGGATTCGTTGGTGATGGAGGCGGTGACGATCGTGCCGTTGACGTCGATGCTCACATGGGCCGTCGTCGCTCCTTTTTTCACGTCGGTGACGGTTCCCTTTAGGACGTTTCGGGCGCTGATCTGCATGGCTCTCTCCTCACGCGCGTCGATTGCGGGATATTCGCGCATCGTCGGAATGATGACCCCAAAGGGTCCGTCGCGCAAGGAAGCCGGGGCGCCGCGCAGCGCCCGCAAAGGTTGCGTCGCCGCCGAGCATCCCTTAAGCCTCCGGCCGCCCCCTTTTCGTCCGGACCCCGAACGATGATCCGCTCCGCCTTGATGACCGTCATGACCAACGCCGCGATCAAGGCGGGCCGCGGCCTCAAGCGCGATTTCGGCGAAATCGAGCAGTTGCAGGTTTCGATGAAAGGGCCGGGCGACTTCGTCAGCCTCGCCGACAAGCGCTCGGAAAAGGTTCTGTTCGAGGAACTCGCCAAGGCGCGCCCCGGTTACGGCTTCGTGATGGAGGAAAGCGGAAGGGTCGAGGGCTCGGACAAGAGCCACACCTGGCACATCGATCCGCTCGACGCGACCACCAATTTCCTGCACGCAATTCCGATGTTTGCAATTTCCCTCGCCCTGGAGCGCGAAGGGCAGATTGTCGCCGGTGTTGTGTACAATCCGGCCAGCGACGAGATGTACGTGAGCGAAAAAGGGCAGGGGGCCTTCGGCGGCGCCCACCGCCTGCGGGTCGCGGCGCGCCGCGATTTGTCGCAGGCCCTGATCGGCTGCGGCATCCCGCATTTGGGCAAAGCGGCCGAACATCCGCGGTTCCGGGCGGAATTGGCGGCGGTGATGGCGCGGGTCGTCAACGTCCGGCGCATGGGCTGCGCCTCGCTCGACCTCGCCTATGTCGCCGCCGGGCGGTTCGACGCGTTCTGGGAGCGCGGCTTGCATTCCTGGGACATCGCGGCCGGGACGCTGCTCGTTCGCGAAGCGGGCGGCTACGTCTCGGGCGCGGACGGCGAGGAGAATTTCCTTGAAACGGGCTCGATCTGCTGCGGCAACGAGACGATGCAGCGCGAGATTCTCGCGCTGCTGCGCGCCGCGCGATGACTGTCGCGGCGGGCGCATTCGGCGGTATGGATGAAAGAATGAGCAATCTTGTCTTGACGCGGGACCCCGCCGGCGGGCTAGCATGCGAGCGCACCCAAGGATTCGTTTGATCGCCCAGATGGCTCGTCATTTTCACAAACCGCCTCGCGCCGCGAGGCGATCCCATACAGCTTTTTCACGAGAAGTCGCGCGCCGATGAGCGCGCTCGCTCTGCTCCTCGGCTGCGACGCCGCGCTGCTTGCGCTGAGCCTCGCGGCGATCGTCGCGGCGCCACGCCGGCACGGCGGCGCGTTCGTCTACGGGGCGGCGTTTTTGATCTGTTCGGCCCTGTTGGCGGGCGGTGGCCTCCAGCTCCTGGGGCGTCTCGCGCCCGAGACGCTGGTGCTGCCGATCGGCTTGCCGTGGATCGGCGCGAATTTCCGCCTCGACGCGCTGTCGGCGTTCTTCGTCATGGTGGTCAATCTCGGCGCGGCCGCCGCGAGCCTCTATGCGATCGGCTACGGGCGTCATGAGCGCCATCCCGGGCGGGTGCTGCCGTTTTTTCCGGCGTTCCTGGCCGGCATGAATCTCGTGCTGCTGGCGGACGACGCCTACGCATTTCTGTTGTCGTGGGAGTTCATGTCGCTCGCCTCGTGGGCGCTGGTGATGGCTCATCACCGCGAACCGGGCAACGCGCGCGCTGGCTACGTCTATATCCTCATGGCGAGCTTCGGCGCGCTGGCGCTGCTGCTCGCGTTCGCCCTGCTCGCCGGCCCGGCCGGCGCCTATACGTTCGCGGCGATGCGCGCCAGCGTCGTTACGCCCGGCCTGGCGGGTCTCGTGCTCGCGTTGGCGCTGCTGGGCGCGGGGTCGAAGGCCGGCGTCGTCCCCCTCCATGTCTGGCTGCCGCTCGCCCATCCCGCCGCGCCCAGCCACGTCTCGGCGCTGATGAGCGGCGTGATGACCAAAGTCGCGGTCTACGCCTTCGTGCGCATCGCCTTCGATCTGCTCGGACCGCCGGCCTGGTGGTGGAGCCTGGTGGTGCTGGCGCTCGGCGGAATGACCGCGGTCATGGGCGTCCTCTATGCGTTGATGCAGCACGACCTGAAGCGCCTGCTCGCCTATCACACGGTGGAGAACATCGGCATCATCTTCATCGGGCTCGGGCTCGCCCTTGCCTTCAAGGCCTTCAATATGCCCTCGATCGCGGCGCTGGCGCTCACCGCCGGTCTGCTGCACGTGTTCAACCATTCCCTCTTCAAGAGCCTGCTGTTTTTCGGCGCCGGCGCGGTGCTGTCGGCGACGGGGGAACGCGACATGGGGCATTTGGGCGGCCTCCTCAATCGCATGCCGGCGACGGGATTGTTCACGCTCGTGGGTTGCGTCGCGATCTCGGCGCTGCCGCCGTTCAACGGCTTCGTCTCGGAATGGCTGACCTTCCAGGCGATCCTGCTCAGTCCTCAATTGCCGTCGTGGGGACTGAAACTCCTGGTGCCGGCGGTCGGGGCGCTGCTGGCGCTGTCGGCTGCGCTCGCCGCCGCGTGCTTCGTCAAGGCGTTCGGCATAACCTTTCTCGGGCGCCCACGGACCAAGGCGGCCGAGCGCGCGCGAGAGACCGATCGCTTCTCGCTCACGGCGATGTTCGCGTTCGCCGCGCTGTGTCTCATCGCCGGCGTCTTGCCGGGTCTGTTCATCGACGCCTTGGGGCCGGCGGTGAACGATATGGTGGGCGACCGGATGCCGGTGCAGGTCGGCATCGAATGGCTCTCGATCGTGCCGATCGCGCAGAGCCGCAGCTCTTACAACGGCCTTCTGGTGTTCCTGTTCATCGCGGCCTCCGCCACGCTCGCCGCCGCCGCGATCCACCGTCTCGCTTCCAACGCGGTGCGAAGGGCGCCGGCGTGGGATTGCGGCTTTCCCGACGCCGATCCGGCGACCCAGTACACCGCCGACAGTTTCGCCGAGCCGATCCGGCGCGTGTTCGGGGCCTTCGCCTTCCGCGCGCGCGCCCACGTCGACATGCCGGCGCCGGGCGACATGAGGCCGGCCGTGGTGAAGGTCGCGATGCACGACCTCGTCTGGGAAACCCTCTATCTGCCCATCGTCGGCGCGGTGAATTATCTCTCGGTCCGCCTCAACCGGCTGCAGTTTCTCACCATCCGGCAATATCTGAGCGTGGTGTTCGCCGCGCTCGTCGCGCTTCTCCTCCTGCTCGCGGCGTGGCCATGATCGATCTCGCCGTCAATCTCGTCTCCCAGCTCCTGCAGATGCTGCTGGTCATCGGCTTGGCGCCGCTGCTGACCGGCCTGGTGCGCAAGGCGAAAGCGCGGCTGCTGCGACGGCGCGGCCCGCCGCTGATCCAGCCGTACTTGGATCTCGTCCGTCTGGCGCGCAAGGAGGCGGTCGTCGCGGAAAGCGCGTCCTGGCTCTTCCGCGTCACCCCCTATCTCGTGTTCGCCTCGACCTGGGTCGCGGCCGCGCTGATCCCGACCTTCGCCACCGGGCTGCTGTTCTCCTGGTCGGCCGACCTCATCGCCATCATCGCTCTGCTCGGCGCGGCGCGGTTCTTCCTCGCCCTGGCCGGTCTTGACGTCGGCACGAGTTTCGGCGGCCTCGGCTCGAGCCGCGAGGCGATGTTCGCCTCGCTCGCCGAGCCGGCGATGATCGTCATCGTCTTCAGTCTCGCGCTCGTCGCGGGCTCGACGCAGCTCTCCAACGTAGCGGCGTTCATGGCGTCCCCGGCAGTCGGCCTGCGCGTCACGCTTGGCATGTCGCTGATCGCGCTGATCATCGTCGCGGTCGCGGAGAACGGCCGCGTCCCCGTCGACAATCCCGCCACCCACCTCGAGCTGACCATGGTCCACGAGGCGATGATCCTCGAATATTCCGGGCGCCACCTCGCGGTGATCGAACTCGCCTCGATGCTCAAATTGCTGCTCTACGTCTCGTTGATCATCTGCGTTTTCATGCCCTGGGGCCTGGCGATCTCCGACTTCGGGATCGGCGACCGCCTGATCGGAGCCGCCATCTATTTCGCCAAACTGGGGGTCGCCGGTCTGATGCTCGCGACGTTCGAGACCGCCATCGCCAAGATGCGCGTGTTTCGCGTGCCCGATTTTCTCGGCGCCGCGCTCATGCTCGGCTTTCTCGGCGCGTTGTTGCTGTTCGTGTCGAGGAGCCTGAAATGACGGGGCTGTCGTTCGACGTTTCGCATCTGCTCGCCGGCGCGCTTGTGCTCGTCAGCTTCCTGCTGCTCTATCAGAACCGGCTGTTCGCGCTGCTCAACGTGTTCGCGCTGCAAGCGGTCGTGCTGTCGCTGTCGGTCGCCTGGCAGGCCTATGTGCAGGGCGCCGCGCATCTCTACGTCACGGCGGCGATCGCGCTGGCGGCCAAGGCGATCATCATTCCCGTGGCGTTGCATCGCATCATCGCCCGGCTCGGCATCCACCGCGACGTTGAGAATGTCGTCGGCATCGGTCCGACCATGCTCGCGGGCCTGGCGCTGGTCGCGCTGTCGGTGGTGGTGATGCTGCGGGTGGCGAGCGAGGCGGACGCGCTGGCGCGCGAGGATCTCGCCTTCGCGCTGTCGGTGGTGCTGCTGGGCATGTTGATGATGGTGGTTCGGCGCAACGCGGTGAGCATGGTGGTCGGCTTCATGTCGCTGGAGAACGGGCTGATCCTCGCCGCGGCGGGCGCCAAGGGCATGCCGCTGGTCGTCGAGATTTCGGTGGCCTTTTCCGTGCTGGTCGCTTTCACCGTGATCGGCGTCTTTCTGTTTCGCATCAGCGAACGCTTCGACACGGTCGACGCGCACGCGCTCGACCAATTCCAGGGGGACCGCCAGTGACCGCGTTTCACCTCGACGGGGTGACGGCGATCCTCGCGCTGCCGGCGGCGACGGGGGTGCTGCTGGCGTTTCTGCCGGCGTACCGGGTTTCCGCGTTCGTCAACGTGGCCTCGTGCTTCGCCACCTTCGTGACGGCGGCCTCGTTCTTCCTGATCAAGCCCGCGAGCGGTATCTATTTCCTGGTCGACGATCTCAACATCGTCTTCATCGTGCTCAACACCTTCGTCGCTTTCACCACCAGCGTGTTCAGCGCGAGCTATATCGCGCACGAACTGGAAATCGGCCGGCTGACCCCGATCCATCTGCGCTTCTATCACGCGATGTATCAGGCGCTGCTGTTCGCGATGAACCTGGCGCTGGTCGCCAACAATATCGGATTGATGTGGGTCGCGATCGAGATGGCGACGCTGACCACCGTGGCGATGGTCGGCATCTACCGCACCAACGAGGCGATCGAAGCGGCGTGGAAATACTTCATCCTCGGCAGCGTCGGCATCGCGCTGGCGCTGTTCGGCACGATCCTGGTGTACATGGCGGCGCGGCCGGTTGTCGGCGAGGGGATCGACGGCATGGTGTGGACGACGTTGATGACGCGCGTGCCGGAGTTCGAGCCCGCGCTGCTCAACCTCGCCTTCGTCTTGCTGATGCTGGGCTACGGCACCAAGGTCGGCCTCGCGCCCCTGCACGCGTGGCTGCCCGATGCGCATGCGGAAGGCCCGACTCCGATCTCCGCGGTGCTCTCGGGGCTGCTGCTCAACGTCGCCCTTTACGCGGTGCTGCGCTTCAAGCTGCTGCTCGACGCCAACGCCAATGCGATCGCGCCCGGCCCGCTGATGGCGACGCTGGGCATCGTCTCGCTGATCTTCGCCGCGTTCATGCTCTACCGGCGCCGCGACATCAAACGCCTGTTCGCGTTCTCCTCGATCGAGCACATGGGAATCATCGTCTTCGCCTTCGGCATGGGCGGGCCGCTGGCCAATTTCGCCGGTCTGCTGCACATGACGATGCACTCGCTGACCAAGTCTGCGATCTTCTTCACCGTCGGCCATATCGCACAAGCCAAGGGAACACAGAAGATCGCCGACATCCGAGGCCTGACCGTCTCCCATCCGGCGCTCGGCTGGAGCCTGGTCGTCGGCGTTTTCGCCATCGCCGGGCTGCCGCCGTTGGGCATTTTCACCAGCGAGTTCCTGGTCGTCAGCTCGACCTTTGCGCGCCAGCCTTGGCTGGCGCTGCTGCTGGTCTTGGGACTGCT
>JBEKFO010000205.1:0-7414 GCA_050013275.1 Roseiarcus sp.
AGCGGCCGAGACGGAGGCGTTGTAGGCTTCGACATGGGGCAGCTGCACCGCGTTGCAGACGCCGTGCGGCAAATCGTTGAACCCGCGCCACTGATGCGCCATCGCGTGGACGTAGCCGAGCGAGGCGTTGTTGATCGCCATGCCGGCGAGGAACTGCGCGTAGGCCATCTGTTCGCGCGCGACGATGTCCTGTCCCTTGGCGACGGCCTGGCGCAGGTTGGCTTCGATCAGGCTGACGGCCTTCAGCGCGCAGGCGTCGGTGATCGGCGTCGCGGCGGTCGAGACATAGGCTTCCACCGCGTGGGTCAGCGCGTCCATGCCGGTGGCGGCGGTGAGCGCGGCCGGCTTGGCGAGCATCAACTCGGGATCGTTGACCGAAAGCAGCGGCGTCACGTTGCGGTCGACGATCGCCATCTTGATGTGACGGGCCTCGTCGGTGATGATGCAGAAGCGCGTCATTTCGCTGGCTGTGCCGGCGGTGGTGTTGATGGCGACGAGCGGCATTTGCGGCTTCTTCGACTTGTCGACGCCTTCGTAATCGGCGATCGAGCCGCCGTTGGCGGCGCACAGCGCAATGCCCTTGGCGCAGTCGTGGGGCGAGCCGCCGCCGAGCGAGATCACGAAGTCGCAGCCGTCGGACTTGGTCAGCTTCAACCCGGCGTCGACGTTGGCGATCGTCGGATTGGGCTTGACGCCGTCGTAAACGGAAGCGGCGATCGCCTTGGCCGCCAGCAGATCGACCACCTTCTTGACCACGCCGAGCTTGTTCAACGGCGCGTCGGTGACGATCAACGCTCGCTTGAAGCCGAAGGGAACGATGGCGTCCACCGCGCTCGCCAGGCAACCCGCGCCCATCATGTTGACGGACGGAATGAAGAATGTGCTCTGAGCCATTTTCTGTTTTTCTCTCCGCGGTGTTCGTCGGCGCCCGCCAGGCATGGCGAAGCGCCCTCGACGCGTCCGCGCGGGCGACATGCCCCGCCCGGACGACGCCAAGGCGAGCGCCCGCTTAACGAACATTTCAGTTCTCGACCGCCGGCCGCCCTACCCTCGGACAGAGCCACTGGCTTCGATGCGTGGGACTATAGGGAGGGCAGCCGGAAGCGGTCTGTCGGCCAGCCGACAGCGTTTCACATTTCTCTCGGCTTTTCTTTTGCGCTGTCGAGAACGTCGGACGCCACGGTCGGCGGCGACGCGTGCGGGCCGGCTCGATTCGCCGATCGCCGACGACCCCGCGCAAGGTCCCTCGTCACGCGTCGAAGCGGCGCGCGGACCCTGCGCCCGTCGCGCTCCCGCGCCTCAATGGCGAACGGCTCGTCGCGCCGCGGCCGCGTGCTCGCGCTTCGAGGCGTAAAGAAAATTCTCGATGCAATGCGCCGCGCGCGCATACAGCCGGGTGTTTTCCTCCGCGCCGAGTTGCTGCGCGACCTTGGCCAAATGCATCGCTTCATCGCTCGCCTGCGCCCCGTAACGGACGATCAGATCGATGGCGACGGCTCTGATTTCCTCTCGGGAGGGCCCGGACCACGGCGTTTTCATCGTCGCACCCGCTCGCTGAACTGGAAAGACCCTTATTCCCCGCGATTTCCGCCCGCTCGGTTCGTCGCGGCGAAGCGACTGAGGAGTCGAGCGACGTGTGAGCCCCCCGGTCGCGGGCCGGAGGGCTCGATACGCCTCACTGTCGCGCGTGGCTGGGGGAAGACACGCGCCAAAACAGAATGGTTCCGTCTTCATTACACGTCGATTCGGCTCTTTGGTCGACCCCGACGCCTACGCCTTTTGGACTTATGCCGGCCTACGCGGCGCAAGGCGGATACGCCGCAGGGCCGCGCGCGGCATTCCTGCGGCTGTTCGATCAGGGCGGGCGACTAAGCCTTTCGCTCGAGCGCGCGGTCGGCGGACGGCGCGCCGATTTCGACCGCGGCCGACTGGAATGCCGTCAGGTCCGACGCCGGAACAGGCCTCCTCGCGCACGCGCCAGAGTCGAATGGCGCATGGCGAGCCAGACCTGCGCGTTCGTTTCTTCGCCGCCGGCCTGAAGACGTGGGACCTCATGCCTTGACGGCGCGGCATTGCCAAAATGCGTCAAGAGTGCAACCCTTTCCTTCGGCAAGAGGGGCATCGATTCGGCAATAGAGTCGTCCGACGGACGCCGCTTGATTTCCCGTTCGGGAATCGCGGCGAGGAGTCGAGGATTGAAAAACTCATCTCACATTGCAAAGCGAGCGCGGCCGCAATCTTCGCGGGCGAAACCTCGGCCGCGTCCCGCCAAGCGGCGCGGCCCGACACGGCGCAGCAAACCCTTTTGAAGGCGCCGCTATGCACCTTGACGAGATTGCGCCGTCGCGAGGTCCCCTTCATGTCGTCGATATCGGCCTCGCTTGCGTTCGTGGCGCGAGGCCGTGCGACGCTTCGACGGACCCCGGTTCGGCGCGACCGTCCGCCTTGGCGACGGCGTTGGAAGTTTGGCGGGCCGCAAACTGACGCGGCTTATTTCATGTGCGTCGGAAACGACGTCGGCAGGAGCGGTCAATGGTCGATACTCTAATCATAAAGCGAATGGGATCGCCTCACTTCGATTCATTTACGACACTGTTGCATTTGGCTTTTGATCGAGCGCTGTGCCTGGAAAGCGAAGTTTCCGAGGAATGCCTGAAACTTCCGGGAATGTCGGGAAGACGCTACAGGATGTTCATCAACAATCTCATCCGCCTTGTCTCGAAACCTCGATACTTGGAAATCGGTTCATGGGCGGGCTCGACCGCCTGCTCAGCCATGGATAAGAACGTCGTGAAGGTGTTGTGCATCGACAACTGGTCGCAGTTCGGCGGTCCCAGGGACGCGTTCGTACAAAACACCAGTGCTTTCGTCACCAAGAACGTCGACTTTTCCTTAATCGAAAGCGACTTTCGCGCTGTCGACGTGAGTAAGATCGGTCCGTTCAACGTCTATTTGTACGACGGTCCTCACGAGCAGCAGGATCAGTACGACGGTCTTTTCATGTATGGATCGGTTCTTGACGACGACATCTTCTTTATCGTCGACGACTGGAACTGGAAGCCGGTGCGAGACGGCACGATCAACGCGATCCGCGAGACCGGCTTCCAAATCGACTACGCCGTCGAGCTGAGAACGACGCTGGACAACACGCACGCCGCGGCCGCCGGCGCGGCCTCGGATTGGCACAACGGCTATTTCTTGTCCAAACTCTCGCGCATCAAGCGGAACCACTCCCTGCTCTAACGTTAAATCTGCGCCACCAGCGAAATTCCGCAAGGAACTGCGCAGAGATTCTTTGCGTGACTTAGGGCGAGTCCACGCCTGCTCGTCACAGACTTTTGCGCCGTCCGTGCGCTGGGATTTCAAAATTGGACCGTCCCGCCGCGGCCGGACAACGTCGATCTCGCCTTGGCGACGAATCGGCGAACTGCGGTTATGAGCGCGAGCGCGCAAAAGCGTCGCGCCGCCCGCGATCGCAACGAATGCCGCGTCGACGACGCCTTCCCCACTCGCAAATTCGGCCAATTCGCATTATAGGCGCGTGCCGAGAGATGAAACGAGGAGGCTGGGACGCCTCCTTAACAGGAGCCTCCATGAAACCTTCTTCGCAAGCGCCGGCTCGCCGGCTCGCCGTTTTCCTTGCCTCCAGCCTCGGCGCGGCCTTGGCCCTGGCGGGCGTCGCCCACGCCGACCCCAAGATTCTCGCCAAGATCGACGGCGCGCCGATCACCGAGGACGACGTCGCCGACGCGCTGCTCGACATCGGTCCGGGCCTGCCGCCGAAGCTCGAAGGGCCGGCGCGCCAGAAATACGTGCTCGACTACCTCATCGATCTCAAGCTCGTGGCCAAGAAGGCCGAGGCCGACAAACTCGATGCCGGCGCCGATTTCACCCGCCGCATGGCCTACTACCACGACAAGCTGGCGATGGAGGCGTTGCTGACCAACGTCGCCAAGGCGGCGACCACCGACGAAGCCGAGCACAAGGCCTATGACGAGGCGGCGAAGGCGCAACCGCCGGTGGAGGAGATTCACGCCCGCCATATCCTGCTGCCGACCGAAGAAGAGGCCAAGGCGGCGCTCGCGCGCATCAAGGCCGGCGAGGATTTCGCCAAGGTGGCGACCGAATTGTCGAAGGACCCGGCGGGCGAGGGCGGCGATCTGGGCTGGTTCACCAAGGACCGCATGGTGCCCGAATTCGCCGACGCCGCGTTCAAGCTCCAGCCCGGCCAAGTCTCCGATCCCGTCAAGAGCCAGTTCGGCTGGCACATCATCAAGGTCGAGGAACGGCGGATGAGGACCTTCCCGCCCTTCGACGAGGTCAAGGATCAAGCGGCTCGCTACGTCGCGCAGAAGGCGCAGAGCGACCTGATCACGTCGCTGCACCAGGGCGTCAAGATCGAGCGCATGGACGCGGAGCAGCCGCCGGCCGCAGGCGCCGCCCCGTCCGCGGACCAGACGACGACGCCCGCCGGCGACGCCAAACCCAAGACGCCGTGAACGGCGTCGCCGCGCTCCGCCGGGCGTGATCTCTCGGGGAAGGCCGACCTCGGCCTCTCCTCGGGATCACGCCCTTGAAGCCCTCGATGAGGAACCCCGCGCCATGGCCGATCCCGCCCCGCTCTCCCCGCTCGCGCCGAAGAAATTTCCCGTTCTGCCGCCGATCGCGGGCGTGCGCTTCGCAACGGTCGCGGCGGGAGTGCGCTACGCCGGCCGCACCGACGTGATGCTCGCGTTGTTCGATCGGCCGGCGCAGGTCGCCGGCGTGTTCACGCGCTCCAAGTGCCCCTCGGCGCCGGTCGACTGGTGCCGCGCCAACCTTCCCGAGGGGCAAGCGCGCGCGCTGATCGTCAATTCGGGCAACGCCAACGCGTTCACCGGCGCCGCCGGCTTGAGCGCGGTCGCCGAAGTCGCCGCGGCGGCGGCCAAGGCGACCGGCGCCGCTCCGCACGAAATCTACATGGCTTCGACCGGCGTGATCGGCGAGCCCTTGGAGGCCGGCCGCATCACGCGCGCGCTCGATAAGCTGGTCGCGGGCGCCAAGCCCGACGCGCTGATGGACGCCGCCAACGCGATCATGACCACCGACACGTTCCCCAAGGTCGCGACCGCGCGGGTGAAAGTCGGCGAGAGGGAAGTGACGATCAACAGCATCGCCAAGGGCGCCGGCATGATCGCGCCCGACATGGCGACGATGCTGTCGTTCGTCTTCACCGACGCGCCGATCGCGGCCCCTGCCCTGCAAGCGCTGCTCAGCAAGTCGGTCAACCGCTCGTTCAATTGCATCACCGTCGACAGCGACACCTCGACCTCCGACACGCTGCTCCTGTTCGCGACCGGGGCGCCGGAAATCGCCGACGCCGCCGATCCGCGTCTTTCCGCGTTCCGCCGCGCGCTCGACAAGTTGCTGCTCGATCTCGCCCAGCAGGTGGTGCGCGACGGCGAGGGCGCGCACAAGTTCATCGAAGTGCGCGTCGCCGGCGCCGCCTCGCGCAAGGCCGCCAAGCGCATCGCGTTGTCGATCGCCAATTCGCCGCTGGTCAAGACCGCCTGCGCCGGCGAAGACGCCAATTGGGGCCGCGTCGTGATGGCGGTCGGCAAGGCGGGCGAAAAGGCCGAACGCGACAAGCTCGACATCTTCTTCGGCGACATCCGCGTCGCCCACGCCGGCCAGCGCGACCCCGGTTACGACGAAGCGGCGGCCTCCGCCTACATGAAGCGCAAGGCTATCGTCATCGGCGTCCACGTCGGGGTCGGCACGGCGACCGCCAAGGTGTGGACCTGCGACCTCACCAAGGATTACGTCGCCATCAACGGCGATTACCGCTCTTGAACCTGCTTCTCGTCGTCGCCGTCGCGCTCGTCGACGCCGACGATCGCGTGCTGATCGCCCAGCGCCCCAAGGGCAAGGCGCTGGAGGGCCTGTGGGAGTTTCCCGGCGGCAAGCTCGACCCGGGCGAGCGGCCCGAGGACGCGCTGATCCGCGAGGTGCGCGAGGAGCTCGGCATTCTCGTCAAGGCGCCGTGCCTGGCGCCGCTGACGTTCGCCAGCCATGCCTACGACGACTTCCACCTCATGATGCCGCTCTACGTCTGCCGGCGCTGGGAGGGCTTCGTGCAGCCGCTGGAGGGCCAAGCGCTGAAGTGGGTCCGGCCGCGCGACCTGCGGAATTATCCCATGCCGCCGGCCGACGAGCCGCTGGTGCCGCACCTAGTGGACTTGTTGGGGTGACGGCGGGGAGATCACACCGGCGACCGCAAACAATGGCCCGTCATGGGTCAGTATCTTGGTCGGTCGGCATCATTCGTCGAGCGCCGCCACGTCGTCGTGAAAATCAACCGAATTTGGATAAAATATCCCCATTGGAGATTTGTCCCATGTCCTCGACCCGCGTCACCGCCAGCCAGTTCCAGCAATCTTTCGGGGCGCTGAGCGACAAGGCGCGCCACGAACCGGTGGTCATCACCAAGCACGGACGCGATTCGCTGGTCGTCATGTCGGCGGAGGAATGGGCGCGATTGAAGCGGCGCGATCGGCGCGTCGGCCTGGCGGGCGATCTCCCCGAGGAATGGATCGAAGCCGTGCAGCGGACGTGACGCCGGGCGACAACGGCCGGTTAAGGACGGTGTGCGAGCATCGCCGCGTCGATGATAGCGGAGCCCGGACCAGCCATGCCCCGTGAAGACGCCCTCGCCCACGCCGCCCTGCCCGCCGCGCCCGATCTCGCAGCGATCGTCGTCGCGTGGCTCGGCCATTTGCGCAACGAGCGCCGGCTCGCCGCGCTGACGCTGGAGGCCTACGGGCGCGATATCAGGCAGTTTCTCGCCTTCCTGACCGAGCGATTTGACGCCCCGCCGACGATCGCCGATTTCGTCGGTCTCGCCCCCGCCGATCTGCGCGCGTTCCTGGCGCGCCGGCGCGCCGAGGAGATCGACGGGCGCTCGCTGCAACGCGCCCTTTCGAGCTTACGCTCGCTCGCGCGCCATATCGCGCGCGAAGGCGGCGGTGCGGCCTCCGCCTTCGCAGCATTGCGCGCCCCGCGCGCCGCCCGCCGTCTGCCGCGGGCGCTGCCCGTCGCCGACGCCAGGGCGGTGGCGACGACCGCCGTCCGCGAAGGCGAAGCGCGCGAGCCGTGGATCATCGCGCGCGACGCGGCGGTGCTCGCGCTGCTCTACGGGGCCGGCCTGCGCATCGGCGAAGCGCTGTCGATCCGCCGCCGCGACGCGCCGATCGGCGGCGTCGACGCGATCACGGTTGTCGGCAAGGGCGCCAAGACGCGTAGCGCCGCCGTCATCGCGCCGGTGCGCGCGGCGATCGAGACCTATCTGCAACTCTGCCCCTATGTTCTGAAGGCCGACGGCCCGCTGTTCGTCGGCGCCAAGGGCGGGCCGCTGTCGCCGCGCATCATCCAGCTC
>JBEKFO010000206.1:0-7379 GCA_050013275.1 Roseiarcus sp.
GCAGAGCGGCGATCTGCGCGCGCGCGAGTTCGCCGTTTCCCAACGCCCCCGCGACCGCGTCGAGGCCTCTGCGCATGCGCGCGAAGTCGAGCGGGAAGCCATAGAGCTTGGAAAGTTCGCGGTCGAGATCGCGTTCGTCGCGCCGGGTCCACGCGCCCTTCGCGTCGCGCGCCAGCAGCGCGACGCCTCCGGCCCGCAAGCCGCCGGCGTCGCACTCGATTCGGCCGGGGAGAAGCCGGAAACAGCGCGCGAAAGAAATATCGTTCATCTGGCGCTTGCATGAAGTTCCGAAATTCCGCAGAACATACCATGAACGATTTGGCAAGCCTTCGGCCGCCCATTTTTTGCCTCGCTCCGTCACGGTGGAAAGGAACCACCTCTCCGAGTCCTCATCCTCGTCCGCATTGGCGCACCGCCGCCGACTTTCGCGCCGCCCCGCTCGGTGCTTATAAATGCGCCATGCGCCCCGCCTTGCTCGATCCCCTGTTCGCCCCCGCCGGCACGCTCCCCGGCGTCGGCCCGAAGAACGCCAAGCTGTTCGACAAGTTGCTCGATCGCTCGCAAGGCGCGCGCGTCCTCGACGTCTTGTTCCATCTGCCCTACGCCGCGCTCGACCGGCGCGCGCGGCCGAAGATTCGCGACGCTGAGCGCGACGCCATCGCGACGCTCGAAGTGCGCGTCGTCGAGCATCGCCCGCCGCCGAGCCCGCGCTCCAAGGCGCCGTTCAAGGTGCTGGTCGAGGACGACACCGGCGACGTCGAGCTGGTGTTCTTTCTCGCTAACGTCGAATGGATCAAGAAGCGCCTGCCGGTCGGGGCGACGCGCTGGGTGTCGGGCAAGCTCGAAATGTGGGACGGCCATCTGCAAATGGTCCATCCCGACCGGGTGATGGACGCCGAAGAACTGGCGAAAATGCCCGCGGTCGAGCCGGTCTACGGCCTCACCGAGGGGCTATATCCGCGCATCGTCGCCAAGGCCGCGCAAAGCGCGCTGGCGCGGCTGCCGCGCCTGCCCGAATGGCTCGACGACGCGACCGCACACCGCCTGAAGGCGCCGAGCTTCGCGGGCGCGCTCGCCGCGCTGCACAACCCGAGCGCGCCCGCCGACATCGACCCCGCCGGCCCCGCCGCGACGCGGCTCGCCTACGACGAATTGCTCGCCAACCAGCTCGCGCTGCTGATAGTGCGGGCTCGCATGCGCGAAATCGCCGGCCGCGCCCATGTCAGCGCCGGGCGCCTGGCGGGGAAAATCGTCGCTGCGCTGCCGTTTGAACTGACGGGATCGCAGGCCAAGGCGATAGCCGAAATCCGCGCCGATCTCGGCCAGTCCAAGCGCATGATCCGCCTGCTGCAAGGCGACGTCGGCTCGGGCAAGACCATCGTCGCGCTTCTGGCGATGGCCGACGTCGTCGAAGCGGGGCGGCAGGCGGCGCTGATGGCGCCGACGGAAATCCTCGCGCGCCAGCATTTCGAGCGCATGCGCCCGTTCGCCGCCGCCGCCGGGCTGCGCCTCGCGCTGATGACGGGGCGCGACAAGGCGGCGGAGCGCCGCCAGGGGCTTGCCGCGCTGGCGGCGGGCGATATCGACATCGTCGTCGGCACCCACGCGCTGTTCCAGGAGAGCGTCGCCTTCCGCGACCTCGGCTTCGCGGTGGTCGACGAACAGCATCGCTTCGGAGTCCATCAGCGCCTCGCGCTTGCGAGCAAGGGCGAGGCGGTCGATCTCCTGGTGATGACCGCGACGCCGATCCCGCGCACGCTGGTGCTCGCCTATTTCGGCGACATGGACGTATCGGCCTTGCTGGAAAAACCGCCCGGCCGGCTGCCGATCGACACGCGCGCGATCCCGCTCGAGCGGCTCGACGAGGTCGTCGCCGCGATCGGCCGCGCGATCGCCGGCGGCGCGCGCGCCTATTGGATTTGCCCGTTGGTCGAAGAGAGCGAGGCGCTCGACGTCGCGGCGGCCGAAGAGCGCGCGGCGGCGCTTCGCGAGGTTTTCGGCGATGCGGTCGGGCTGGTGCACGGCCGCATGAAAGGGCCGGAGAAGGACGCCGCGATGGAGCGCTTCCAGCGCGGCGAAACCAAGGCGCTCGTCGCCACCACCGTCGTCGAGGTCGGCGTCGACGTGCCGGAGGCGACGATCATGGTCGTCGAGCACGCCGAGCGCTTCGGCCTCGCGCAATTGCACCAATTGCGCGGCCGCGTCGGGCGCGGCGCCGGCCGATCCTCCTGTCTCTTGCTCTACAAGGGGCCGCTCGGCGAAGCGGCGCGCGCGCGCCTCGAAATCCTGCGCGACACCGAGGACGGCTTTCGCATTGCCGAAGAGGACCTGCGCCTGCGCGGCGAAGGCGACGTGCTCGGCGCGCGCCAGGCCGGCGTTCCCGGCTTCCGCCTCGCGCGGCTCGAGGTCCATGGCGCGCTGCTGCGCCTCGCGCGCATGCAGGCGGAGGCGGCGCTGGCGAACGGCGAGCGGCTGTGCGGCGAAGCGAACCGCGGCCTCAGGCTGCTGCTCTACCTTTTCGAGCGCGACGAGGCGGTGCGGCTCATGGAGGCGGGGTGACGGCAGCGCGAAAGGTTGGACAAACGCGCGCTGAAGTTGTTTAGTCCCGCCGCCGCTCGGGAAGTCGCGGACCCCATCAGTTCTGGCCCCGCCGCCGCGTCCCGCCATAGCTGGAGCCGACATTTGCCCATTGGGATCATCCTCGCCGTCCTCGACATCGTGCTGATCGTGCACGCGGCCAAGACCGGGCGCTTCATGCCCTGGGGCTTCGTGATTTTGTTCCTGCCGGGCATCGGCGCGCTCGCCTATGTCGTCGTCGAGCTTCTTCCCCAATGGCTCGGCTCTCACAAGGCGCGGCAGGCGCGCCAGCAGATCGCCGGCGCGATCAATCCCACCCGGCGCTACCGGCAATTGCAAGACGAACTCGAAATCGTCGACACCATCGCCAATCGTTCGGCGCTGGCGCAGGAGTGCCTGACGCTCGGCAAGTACGACGAAGCGCTCGCGCAATACGACGCGATCCTCGCTCAGCCGCTCGGCGAGGAGCCCGGCTTCATGCTCGGCAAAGCGCGCGCCGAATATGGCCGCAGCGACGCCAAAGGGGCGATCGCGACGCTCGACGAACTCAAGCGCCGCTGGCCGAATTATCAATCGGCCGATGGCCATCTGCTCTATGCGATGGCGCTCGAAATGGCCGGGCGCGACGACGAAGCGCTCGTCAATTACGCCGCCGTCGGCCAGTATTTTCCCGGCGCCGAGCCGCGGGTGCGCCAGGCGCAATTGCTGCAGAAGCTCGGTCGCGAAGGCGACGCGCGCGAACTCGCCGCCGACGTCGTGCGCACGCTGAACCGCGCCCCCGCGCACGTGCGCCGCAATCAGACGCAATGGCTCGCCCGGGCCAAGCAGATCGCGCGAGCCTGACGCCTGACCGCGGGTTCAGCGGCTTCGCGCCGAATTCCTTTTGCCCCGCGCTCTAATAGCCGACAGTAAACCGTTCGCGCACGTGGGCGGGCCTTTCCAGTTCGTCGACCAAGGCGACCGCGAAATCCTCGAAGGAAATGCTGCTGCCGTTTTCGTTGGTCAGCAGTTGATCCTTGCCGAGCCGGAACTTGCCCGTCCGCTCGCCGGCGAAGAACAGCGCCGATGGCGAAAGGAAGGTCCAATCGACATCGCCGACGCGTCGTAGATAGGCGAGGAACTCGGCGCCGCGGGTCGCCTCCTGCTTGTAGGCGGCGGGGAATTGCGGCGTCGACAGCAAGGTCACCCCGGGCGCGACCTCCAGACTGCCGGCGCCGCCGACGACGAGATAGCGTTTCACGCCGGCCGCGCGCACCGCCCCGACCAGAGCGGCCGGGTCGCTGTCGAGGAAGCGCACCGACGAAATGACCGCGTCATGGCCGCGAAGCGACGCCGCAAGCCCTGCTTTGTCGTTCACGTCGCCGCGCCCGGCGACGACTAGCGGCCCTCGCGGCGCCTTGGCTGGGTCGCGGACGATGGCGGTGATCGTGTGACCGCGACGCGTCAATTCGCTGAGCAAGCGCGACCCGACCTGTCCGGTGGCGCCGATCAAGGCGACTTTCATGTTCGTCTCCACTGTGGTATATAAACGAAACCAAGTACCATATGGAAACTCAATGACCCAGTCCGGTGCCGCTGTAAAGAAGGCTCACGAACGAAATCTAGTTCCCGATCGGAAACCGCTCGCGCCGCCGCGGCGGCCCAGCCCCTACGCCGCCGCGTGTCCGACGCGTCTTGCGCTCGACCGGATCGCTGACAAATGGACGGTGCTGATCTTGGGCCGGCTCGCCGCGCAGCCGATGCGCTTCAATCGCTTGCGGCGCGAAATCGAGGGCTTGACGCAAAAGACGCTCGCTGCGGATTTGCGCAGTTTGGAGCGCGACGGCCTGGTGACCCGCACCGTCGCGCCGACCGTCCCCGTCAGCGTCGAATACGCGATAACGCCGCTCGGGGTGACCCTTTCGGCGGCTGTCGAGGGACTGCGCCTATGGGCGGAAACCCATATTGACGCTGTGCTCGACGCCCAGAAGCGCTATGACGCCCGGGCAACGTGAGAGCGGCGCTGCAAGCGGGCGCTTTCGCCATCGCAATAGCGGACCGGCGTTGGTCCGCGTATCCCTGGCGCTGCGAGACCATGAGGAGACCGCATGGGCGTGTTGGTGAACGGCGAATGGAGCGCTGGCGGCGAGTTCCCGAAGGACGAGTCGGGCCGCTTCGTGCGCGCCGACACAGCGTTCCGCGATTGGGTGACGGCGGACGGCTCGGCAGGGCCGACGGGCGAGGGCGGGTTCGCGGCCGAGGCCGGCCGTTATCACCTCTATGTCTCGCTTGCGTGTCCCTGGGCGCACCGCACCCTGATTCTCCGCAAGCTCAAAGGCCTCGAAGCGATGATCGGCCTCTCGGTCGTCAATTGGCATTTGGGCGACGAGGGCTGGACGTTCGCGGACGGCCGCGGCGTCATCCCCGATCCCGTGCGCGGCGCCAACCGTCTCTACGAACTCTATGCGGCCTCGCGGCCACGCTACACCGGCCGCGTCACCGTGCCGGTGCTGTTCGACAAGGCGCGTGGCCGGATCGTCAGCAACGAGTCCGGAGACATCGTACGGATGTTCAATTCGGCGTTCGACGGCGTCGGCGCGGCGCCGGGCGACTATTATCCGGCGGACTTGCGCGCCGAAATCGACGCGCTCAACGCGCGCATCTATTCGACCGTCAACAACGGCGTCTACCGCTGCGGCTTCGCCGGCAAGCAGGGCGCCTATGAAGAGGCGGTCGTCGCGCTGTTCGATACGCTGGACGCGCTGGAGGCGCGGCTGGCCGGGGGGCGTTTCCTGTGCGGCGATCGGGTCACCGAGGCGGACTGGCGGCTGTTCCCGACGCTGGTGCGTTTCGACCCGGTCTATGTCGGGCTGTTCAAGTGCAACGTCCGGCGCATCGCCGACTATCCCCATCTCACCCGCTACCTCGGCGAACTGCGCGCTTGGCCGGGAATCGCCGACACGATCGATCTCTTCCATATCAAGCACCACTATTACGGCAGCCTTCTCTTCATCAATCCCACCGGAATAGTGCCGTCAGGTCCCGCCGAACCGAAATGACGCCGGCGGCGGTTTTGCCGTCGCCCTTGCGCTTCCGAGGTTTCCCTCGTCGGCGTCTCGCCCTACATTGAGTCGAGTGCGAAACGCGGCACGGACGGGTCGGATGGATTTTGTGAGTTGGACGCGCGCGGCGCGACTGTGGGCCGTCGCGGCGCTCGTCGCCTTGGCGTGCGTCTCGGGCGCGCGGGCCGCGCCGCCCAAGGTCGATGTCGTTGCGTTCGGCCTGTGGGGCGATCAAAGCGTTTTCGCCAGCGAAGCGGAGGGCGCGGCGCGCGTCGTCGCGCGCCAATACGGTCATGGCGGCAAAGTCGTCGTGCGCGTCAACACCGAAAAGCGCGGCGACGCAACGGAAGACAATCTGCGCGCGACGCTCGCCGCGCTCGGCGCGGCGATGGACCCGGAGCGCGACGTCCTGTTCCTCATCCTCACTTCGCACGGCGATCAAGAGGGGGTCGGCGTCGCCACGCCGGACGGAAAATCCTTCATCACGCCGATCGAATTGCGCGACATGTTGCGCGAGAGCGGCGCGCGGCTCAGCGTCGTTGTCGTTTCAGCGTGCTATTCCGGAGTTTTCGCCGATGCGCTCGCCGAGCCCGACACGCTCGTCATCACCGCGGCGGACGCGGACCATGCCTCCTTCGGCTGCCGCGACGGCGCGAAATGGACGACGTTCGGCGAGGCGTTCTTCGGCGATGCGCTCGCGCAGACCAAGACCCTGCCTGAAGCCTTCGCCCTCGCGCGAAGCCGCATTGCGGCGCGCGAACAGGCCGAAGGCTTCGATCCCTCGAACCCGCAAATGGCGGGCGGCGCGCACGTGCTGGAACGCCTGCAGGGAGCGCAGTGAGGCGCGGTCGACGCCGCCCGTTCGCGGTTGGGCCATTCATGAGCGAAACCCTGCGATCGCGACAATTCGAGGAAGTATTCGCAAGAAACGTCAAACAGTGTGAAGCCATTCTATCGGCCCTCGCGCGTCAAGCGCCCCGCCGCCGTCCCGCGATCTCCGCGCAAATGCGGGATCTGGCGGCGTCGGGCGTCGAGCCGGGAGCGGTGCGGCGATGGTCGGACGGCCGGGAAAGAACTGGGGCCTCAGGGCGCTCCTTTGCGCGGCGGTCGTCGTTTGGCAAATCTACGACATGGCGAGCGCGCGCGTGGCCGCGTCGAACGAGGGCGACACTTGGCGCTATCTCGTCATCGGCGCCGCGCTGTTCGGGCTCGTCGCCTCGCTGGTGAAACTCAGCGCCGACTATTAGCGTGTCATTGAGCGCCTGCCGCGAAGGCTGACAATCTCGTCCGCGCTCGCTATAAGCCGCGCGACGTCTGGCGCGTGGCCTCGGCCGCGCCTCCCCCAGGGGAAACTCATGTCTGGCACCGATCTTTCGAGCGCCGGGCTCGACGCGCGGCGGCGGCGCGCATTGTTTCGCGCCTGGCGGCGCGGCCTGCGCGAGATGGACCTCGTCATGGGCCGGTTCGCGGACATGAATCTCCCCTTCATGGACGAAGCCGACTTCAGCGAATTCGAGCGTCTGCTCGATGTTCCCGATCCGCAGGTCCTCGCCTGGATCACCGGCGAGGAGCCGACGCCGCCGAGCTTCGACACGCCGTTGTTCGCGCGTCTGCGCGCCGCGCCGCGCGAAGCCTCGATCAGGGAAGCCGGCAAGAAGTGAAATCGCTCGCCGCGGCCGTCGGCCGCCTCGCCCAGGGCGGCGCCGTCACGCTCTGCCGCGCGCCCGAAGGCTTCGACGCCTTCGTCGTCGCCGAACTCGC
>JBEKFO010000207.1:0-7351 GCA_050013275.1 Roseiarcus sp.
GAACAGAGTGACGAGCCCGAGCGCGGTGTGGGCGCGATGGCGGCGCACGATGCTGGACAAGGGAATCGAGCCGTCGTCGCGCCGTTGCGGGTTCCAGCCGGTGTCGCGCCCCGACACGATCTGGAGCACCGAGCCCGATTGGATCAGCATCATGATCGGCGCCAGCGCGGCGGAAACCAGGATCTCGATCAACGTCGACAGCACGAGCCGGATCGCTCCGCCGCAGCCGCGTCGCGTCGGCCCGTCCAACAGCGCGGCGATCATGCCGAGGATCTTGGGCGCGAGCAGCACCGCGATCGTCAATTCGAACAGACGCAACGCGCGCTCGTAGTCGAAACGCGGCCAAGCGGGGAAAAGCGAGAAATCGGCGGTGAAATATTCCGGGCGAATGTATTTCGATTGCAGCACCAGCACGATGCCGATGAGCAACTGCGCCATCCACAGCGGCGAGGCGAGATAGCCCATGATTCCGGTGAGGAAATGTTGGCGGGTCGGCAGGACGAAGCCTTTGCTCCCGACGATGCGGATGTGCTGCAGATTGCCCTGGCACCAGCGGCGGTCGCGCGCGGCCAGATCGATCAGCGACGGCGGGCTTTCCTCGAACGAGCCGCCGAGCGTCGGCAGCATGTAGACGGCGTAGCCGGCGCGGCGCATCAGCGCCGCCTCGACGAAATCGTGGCTGAGGATGTGGCCGCCGAAAGGCGGGCGTCCCGCGAGGTCAGGTAGGCCGCAATGGTCGGCGAAGGCGCGGGTGCGGATGATCGCGTTGTGGCCCCAGTAATTGCCGTCGCGTCCCATCCAGGCGGCAAGGCCCGCAGCGAGGATCGGGCCGGCGATCCGCGCCGCGAACTGCTGCAGTCTGGCGAACAGCGTGTTGCGGTTCACGATCAGCGGCAGACTCTGAATGATCCCGGCGTCGGGATCGGCCTCCATCGTCGCGGCGAGCCGCACGATCGCGTCGGCGGACATCACGCTGTCGGCGTCGAGAACCACCATCTGCGGATAGGCTGCGCCCCAGCGCATGACGAAATCGGCGATATTGCCGGCTTTGCGGCTGACGTTCTTGCGACGATGGCGGTAATAGATCCGGGCGCCGGGCAAGCGCTCGCGCATCGCCACCAGCGCGCGCTCCTCGGCGATCCAAATGTTCGGATCGGTGGTGTCGGAAAGGAAGAAATAATCGAAGGCGTCGCCGAGGCCGGTCGCCGCGACGTCTTCGTAGATCGCCTGCACCGCGGAGAAGACCCGAGAGGGCGCCTCGTTGTAGATCGGCATCACGATCGCCGTCTTCGTCTCCAGGCGCCGGGGCAGGGGACCCGGGCGCGGCGCCCCGACCATCAGCCAGGCGAAGCCGAACACGCCCGAAGTGAAAGCGAGCGCGATCCAGGAGAACGTGAGGACGAAGAGCACGACCAGCGCCCACTCGAGTGGCGTCACCACGCCGACTTCGACCACCCCGTACATTTCGCGTGCGCCGTAGAACGTGAGCGCAAACGCGCCGCCGAAAATGAACAGCCGCGTCAGCCATGGCGTCCGGGCGAGTTGCGGCGCCGTCCATGCACGCCCTTCGGCGCGACCGAATCGCCGCAGCGATTGCGCCGGCATCGCCAGAGGCGCTTCGCGCGGCGTCGCCGGCGCCGCGAGGGCAGGCGTCGTCAAGCTGTCCATCGATAAAGCCATGTCTCGCTGACGGGTTGATCGGCCGCCTTGAGCACGAGGCGCAACTCCGAATAGGAGTCCGAACCGGGATCGAGGTCGAATACGACTCGAATCGAGCGCCTTTCCTTGTATGGGTAGAGGCGGGTCGCGACGATCTGTCCAGGCGAGGCCTCGATCGAAGCGCTGGCCTCGGCCGCCTTCTGCGGATCGGCGAAGAGATCGGAAACGAATTCGACGATGAACCGGCGCCGCTTGCCGATCTTGCCGGCGCGCGAACTCGCCACGGTCGCCAAGTTGGGGCGCGCCGGCGGCGTCCAGCACCAGAACTGGCGATAAGCAAACGAGACCGTCGCGCCCTCGACGAGTCCCGCCTTCGGCCGCCACTGCGCAATGACGTTGTCGTTGTTTTCGGAATCGGAGGGGATTTCGAGCAGAATCACTTCCCCCTCGCCCCAGTCGCCGATCGGCTCGATCCACAGCGAGGGACGCATTTCCCAATGGGCGTCGTCGTCATCGAAGGCGTCCAGGACGCGCGTGCGCTGAAGGAGGCCGAAGCCGCGCGGATTCATGTCGCCGAACGCGGAAATCTGCAAGGTGTCGCGACTGGCGATCGGGCGCCAAAGCCATTCGCCGGCGCCGGTGAGGATCTGCAATCCGCCGACGTCGTAGACGTTCGGGCGCACGTCGTCAGGGCGGCGATGATCGAGCGCGCCGAAGAGATAGGTGGCCGTCATCGCGCCGAGGCCGAGATGGTCAACGGCGACGCGCGCCACCAGCGTCAGTTCGGTGTCGATGATCGTGGCCTCGCCGGGGCGCAGAGTGAAGTGGAACGCTCCGGTCAGGCTCGCCGAATCGAGTAACGCGTGAATGATCAGCGTGTCCGAGGCGGGGCTCGGTTTTTCGATCCACAGCGAGCGGAACAGCGGAAACTCCTCGCCCTGGTCGTCGCCGGTGCGGATCGACAGGCCGCGCGCGTTGACGCCGTAACTCTGGCCGCGCGCGAGGCTGCGAAAGAATGTCGCACCCTGGAAGATCGCGAGATCCCGCCAGCCGTCGCCGGCGGCCGCCTTGAGCACGCGCACGCCGGAAAAGCCAAGGTCGGGCAGATCCGCCGGCGGTTGCAGTTTGCCGAAGTCGTAAGCGGCGCGATCGTAGATCAGGCGCTGCGCCTGACCGTTTTCGACGATCGCGAGTTGCATCGGCGTCGCGAAAATGAAGCCGCGGTGCAGCGGTTCGAGCGCGAAGCCGAATTTTTGGTCGCTCCACACCGCCGAGCCGGGACTGCGACGAATTGCGGAATATTGCTCGAAATTGAGATTCGAAAACACGTCGGGCAGTGTCGATTTGGGCGCCTTGAAGGGCGACTTGGCGAGCGCGCGCGCCATGTCCAGCACCGCGTCGGGCGTGAACGAGCTCGGCGGCCCCAGCGGTTCGGCGCTCACGCTCGCGCTTTCGAGCGCGGCGCCCGCGGCCGCAAGCGCGCCGCCGAGGGCCAACTTTAGGAAATCCCGTCTCGGGCTGCTTGCCATGACGCTCTTCGTTCGCGCTTCCCATAGCGTCCGGCGCGCCTGGCGAGTCTGCCGGCGAGCGGGCGCTTTGCCTCGTAGAACAACATTCGATATCAATCGCTTAACGCCATTCGTGCGCTTAGTCAGCGCAGAATTCGTGGCGCGCAGCGCCCCTTCTATAGCCTATTCCGCCGCCGCCGCGAGCCGCTTTTTCGACTGATTTACGAAAGCCTGATAAGCGCATGGCGAGCAAAGCTCCGCCGCCGCCGTCGCGGACGCCGGAGTCAGCGCAAACGCTTGAAGAGGAGGGGCCGATGAAGGCGCCGCATTCGACCGCAACGCCGCCGCGCCGCTCCTGTCTCGGCATCGCGCTGGCGGCGGGCGAGGGGGTGCGGATGCGCTCGGCGCGCCCCAAGGCGCTGCACGAGATCGCCGGGCGCGCCATGATCGCCCATGCGCTCGACGCGCTCGTCGGCGCCGGCGCGCAGCAGATTGCGGTCGTCGTCGGCCCCGATCGCGACGACGTCGCCGCCGAAGCGCTCAAATGCGCCCCTCGCGCGGAAATTTTCGTCCAGAACGAGCGCAAGGGCACCGCCCATGCGACGCTCGCGGCGCGCGCGGCGATCGCACGCGGCTTCGACGACATCCTGGTCACTTACGCCGACATTCCGCTGATCTCCGCGCAAACCCTCGCCGCCTTACGGGACGGGCTCGCCGCGGGCGCAGGGCTCGTCGTGCTCGGCTTCGCGGCGGCCGATCCGACCGGCTACGGCCGGCTGATCGAAAGCGAGGGCCGCCTCGTCGCCATTCGCGAGCACAAGGACGCGAGCCCGCAGGAGCGGGCGATTTCCCGCTGCAACGCCGGCCCGATGGCGTTCGCGGGCGCCGAGGCGCTCGCCATGCTCGAGACGATCGGCTGCGACAACGCGCAACACGAGTTCTATTTGACCGATCTCGTCGAGATCGCGCGGGCGCGCGACGTTCGCGCCGAGGCGCGGATCGCGAGCGAAGAGGAAGTCATGGGCGTCAACGATCGTGTCCAGCTCGCAACCGCCGAGGCCGCGATGCAGCGCCGCTTGCGCGAGCGCGCGATGATCGAGGGCGCGACCCTGATCGCGCCGGAGACGGTGTTCCTGTCGATGGACGCCAAGATCGGCCGCGACGTCACGATCGAGCCGCACGTCGTCATCGGCAAGGGCGTGATCATCGACGACGGCGCCGTGATCCACGCCTTCTCCCATCTCGAGGGCGCCCACGTCGCCGCGCTCGCCTCGATCGGCCCCTACGCGCGCCTGCGCCCCGGGGCGGACGTCCAAGCCAAAGCCAAGGTCGGCAACTTCGTCGAGGTGAAGGCGTCGACCCTCGAGGCGGGCGCCAAGGTCAATCACTTGAGCTACATCGGCGACGCGCGCGTCGGCGCCGGCGCCAACGTCGGCGCGGGAACGATCACCTGCAATTACGACGGCTTCTCGAAATACCGCACCGACATCGGCGCCGGCGCCTTCATCGGCTCCAATTCGGCGCTGGTCGCCCCGGTAACGATAGGGGACGGAGCCTACGTCGGCTCGGGCTCGGTCGTGACCAAGGACGTCGAACCCGACGCCCTCGCCGTCGCGCGCGGCCATCAGTTTGTGAAGCCCGGCTGGGCGAAGGCGTTTCGGGCGAGGAAGAAGAAGGGGTAGGGACGTCAGCGGTTCGCGGGCCCGCGAACTCGGGTTGACCGATGCGGCGGGATCGGGGACGGCGTGCGCCGTCTTGCCTCTTGGAGCGGCTCTTTACCTTCTGTGAGGAAGCGTCGGGGACGCGGCCGCCGCCCGCCGCCTCGGATGCGCGTCTCCCGACCCCTGCGGCGCCGCGCCGCGGCTGGGGGCCTTGACGGGCTCGCAGGGTCGGAATCTGTGGTGACGGCGTCGCATCGTTTGATTGTGCCTTTGCGACGATGGCGTGGCCGCCGCAGTGGCGGCGAGGTCCGGCGCGGCCGATTGCAGAGGCGGGGCCTTGGAGGGGCGGCGATGCGTATCAGTCAAGAAGCGGTGATCGGGACTCTTTTGATGATTTTGGGTCTGATCATCTATGCGTTGCTCTGGAACGGCGTCTTTTGACGAAGCGCTCGCAGCGACAGCCGATGGTTGAACCGAGCCGCCGGATTTGGTCGCGCGAAGCGCAGATTCGCGACGTGGCGGACGCCTTGCGCAATGGGTTGGCGCTCCGAGGCGCCGAACGCCCGGCTTTTCCGTCCCGCTTCACATCCGGTCATCCAACGTGACTTGAACGGCGACCCTGCAATGGCCTAACGCTTGCCGGAATTGGATTCGGGGCTGGGAAATCGGACGGAACGATGTGTGGGATCGTAGGGATTCTGGGCGGCAAGCCGGTGGCGGGGGACATCCTCGCCGCCCTGAAGCGGCTCGAATATCGCGGCTATGATTCGGCGGGCGTGGCGACGCTGGAAAATGGCCGGCTGACGCGGCTGCGCGCCGAGGGCAAGCTGAAGAACCTCGAGGCGCGCCTGGAGGTCTTTCCGCTCGCGGGCGCGATCGGCATCGGCCACACCCGCTGGGCGACTCACGGCAAGCCGACCGAGCTCAACGCCCATCCGCACGCCAGCCCGCATCTCGCCGTCGTCCACAACGGCATCATCGAGAACTTCAAGGCCTTGCGCGACGAGCTGATCGCCAAGGGCTATCGCTTCGCCACCGAGACCGATTCGGAAGTCGCGGCGTTTCTGGTCGAAGACGAGATGGCGTCGGGCAAGAGTCCGACGCAGGCGGTCGCGGCGGCGCTCAAGCGCCTGCGCGGCGCCTTCGCGCTGGTCTATCTGTTCGACGGCCAGGACAATCTCCTGATCGGCGCGCGCCAAGGCGCGCCGCTCGCGGTCGGCTACGGCGAGGGCGAGATGTATCTCGGCTCGGACGCGCTGGCGCTGGCGCCCTTCACCGACCGGATCGCCTATCTCGAAGAGGGCGATTGGGTCGCGGTGACCCGCGAGGGCGCCGAATTCCACGACGCCACGGATCGAATCGTCTCCCGCCGCGTCGCGCGCAGTCCAGGGGGCGGACTGCTGGCGGAAAAGGGCAATTATCGCCACTTCATGGCCAAGGAGTTTCACGAACAGCCGGAAGTCGTCGGCCACACCATCGCCCACTACATCGACATGGGCGCGCAGCGTTTGCGTCCGTTCGCCTGGCCCGTCGACCCCAAGGAGATTTCGCGGGTTTCGCTCGTCGGCTGCGGCACCGCCTACATGGCCGGCCTGGTCGGCAAGTATTGGATCGAGCGCTTCGCCCGCCTGCCGGTCGAGATCGACGTCGCGTCCGAATATCGCTATCGCGAGGCGCCGGTCGAAAAAGGCGGCCTGACGATCTTCATCTCGCAATCGGGCGAAACCGCAGACACGCTGGCCTCGCTTCGTTACGCAAGAGAGCAGGGCGGCAAGACCGTCGCCGTCGTCAATGTCGCGACCTCCAGCATCGCGCGGCTCGCCGATGTCGCCGCGCCGACCCTGGCCGGGCCCGAGATCGGCGTCGCCTCGACCAAGGCCTTCACCTGTCAGCTCGCGACGTTGGCGTGCCTGGCGCTGGGCCTTGCGCGCGCGCGCGGCGCGCTCGGCGAAAAGGAAGAAGCCGCGCTGGTGGGCGAACTGATCGCCACGCCGGGCCTGCTGGCCGAAGCGCTGAAGCTGGAGCCCGCGCTCGAGCACATCGCCCACAAGCTCGCCCGCGCCCGCGACGTCCTCTATCTCGGCCGCGGCACCGCCTATCCGATCGCGCTCGAAGGCGCGCTCAAGCTCAAGGAACTCAGCTACATCCACGCCGAGGGCTACGCGGCGGGCGAATTGAAGCACGGCCCGATCGCGCTGATCGACGAGGATATGCCGGTCATCGTCATCGCACCCAAAGATGCGGTGTTCGAGAAGACCCTCTCCAACATGCAGGAGGTCGCGGCGCGCGGCGGTCGCATCATCCTGATCGGCGAACGCCACGCCGCCGACGAAGCGGCGCTCGATCTGGAAAGCTTCCTCGCCATGCCCGACATGGCCCCGACCTTTGCCCCGATCGTCTACGCCGCTCCAGTGCAGATGCTCGCCTATCACACCGCCGTGATCATGGGCAAAGACGCCGATCAGCCGCGCAATCTCGCCAAGTCGGTGACGGTGGAATAGCTTCGGCGCGATAGCGCCTTGC
>JBEKFO010000208.1:0-7326 GCA_050013275.1 Roseiarcus sp.
CTGGACGTCGTTGCTCTTTTCCAGCGCCGCCCCCTCATGCCGAGATAAACCAGGCAGGCCGCGCCCACGTGTTTTACGACGCAGAACGCCAATGCGGAGGTCATCGGCACAGCGGGGAGACCCAGCGTAGCCACGAATGTGTGCAGGGGATCGCCGCGGCGCGCAGCTCGCGCTGACCCGCAATTGCGACAACGTCGACAACGCCGAGCATTGGAGCATCGTCGCGGCCAAGCTCGCGCGCGGAGCCCGGAATGCTCGTGAAGCCGACCGCGGCGCTGGGTCCGCGCACAGGCCACAAACCGGAGGGAGACCACGAAGATCGCCCTCGATCCTCATTTGACGATAAATCGTCAAAAAGGCTGGTGTCGGGGCGGTTCGGGCGGCCTAGGGTCTTTATCAAAATTCCAGGCGAGGAGGCTCCCATGAGGATCGCGCTCGATCCGTATATGCATCGGCAACCGTCGTTGGACGACCTGCCGCGCAAGGCGGCCGATCGATCTGGACGAGTTCTCTTCCTCGCTCGCGGCCGTCAGCTTCGACGGCGTCATGACCTTGTGCGCCTTCGCATAGGAAGAGCGCGCCGACGAATCCGGGCGTCTCGTGCGCGAGGAATTGGAGAAGTGCGTCAATAAGCATTGGCGTGGACCGATGCGTAAGTCTCCGCAAAGAGCGTCGCCGCGACTGACGGGCAAATTGGAGGAAACGCACATGACACTGCAAGTCGGCGTAATTGGCGTTGACATGATCGGCCGAGAACACATCGGTCGACTTGCGCATAAGCTCACCGGCGCCACGGTTGTCGCGCTAAGCGACATCGACGCCAAAGCGGCCGAAAGGATCGCAGCCGAAATTCCCGGCGCAAAGGTCTATGCGTCGGGCGAGGCGCTAATCAAGGCAATCGAAGTGCAGGCCGTCGTCGTCGCCACATCAGGGTCGACTCACGAAGGCTACGTGCTCGCGGCGATCAAGGCGGGCAAGCCTGTGTTTTGCGAGAAGCCGCTCGCCGCGACCGCCGAAGCGTGTCTGCGAGTTGTTCAAGCCGAAATCGCTTCCGGGCGGCATCTGGTGCAAGTTGGATTCCAGCGACGATATGACAAGGGCTACCGGGCGCTCAAGAAGACGATCGACGAAGGAGTCGTCGGCAGGCCGCTCATGATTCACTGCGCGCACCGCAATCCGGCTGTTCCAGAATCCTATGTCAGCGATATGGCGATCGTCGACACATTCATTCACGAGATCGACGCGCTGCGGTGGCTCATCAACGACGACTATGTCTCCGCGCAAGTGATCACGCCGCGCAACACGCGCCACACACACGCGAAACTCGACGATCCGATCGTTGTCATGCTTGCGACGAAGAGCGGCGTGCACGTCGACGGCGAGGTCTTCGTCAACTGCCGGTACGGCTACGACATTCAATGCGAAGTGGTCGGCGAAGAAGGCGTCGCCAACTTGCCGGAACCTGAAAGCGTCCTTTTGCGCCGCGAAGGTAAGCTCAGCGCCTCGATCGGGCAGGACTGGAAGATGCGGTTCATCGACTCCCATGACGTCGAGCTTCAGGATTGGATCGACGCGGCGCGGACGGGCAAGATCAGCGGTCCAAACGCCTGGGACGGCTATTTCGCTGCGGTCACCGCAGACGCCTGTCTCCAAGCGAAAAACACCCGCGCGACGACGCCGATCGTCACGCCGCCGCGCCCGGCATTCTACGAGTGAAATCCCGAACGGGATTGTTCCGACCGCGGCCGCACGAACAGGCGCGGCGCTGGCCGACTGCAAATCGGAGGGAATGTGAATGGCGACCCGCATCATAAAGTTCGGCCTCAATCACATGGTGTGCCCATCCCTGACACCCGAAGATCTCGTTGACGCGGCTGCAAGAGCCGACGCCGTTGCAATCGAACTGCGCAACGACGTCGGCGCCAACAGCTTGAGAGACGTCGAGACGGCCCACCGCGTCGGCGCAAGAGCCGCCGACAGAGGGCTCGAGATTCGCAGCATCAACGCCCTTTATCCTTTCAATGTCTGGAACGACGAGCGGGCGCGTCAGACCGAAAGTCTCGCCAGGCTCGCGGCAGCCTGCGGGGCGACTGGCGTGGTGATGTGTCCGCTCAACGAGGGCAAGATGCTCGAAGACACGTTCGAAAAAGCGGAGGGTCTTCGCGCCGCGCTGAAGGGAGCGCGCGGGATTCTTGGCGAGTTCGGCCTCAAAGGCTTCGTCGAACCGTTGGGTTTTCCGATTTCATCGCTGCGATTCAAACGCGCGGCGCTCGCCGCGATCGACGACATCCAGGGCGCCGACGTGTTGTCGCTCGTGCACGACACGTTTCATCATTGCGGCTCCGGCGAGCAGGAGTTCTTCGCCGCGCGCACCGGCCTCGTGCACATCTCGGGGCTCGAGGACCCCAGTGTGAGCTTCGCCGACATGCTCGACGGCCATCGCGTGCTCGTGGGGCCAAAGGATCGTTTGGGCAACATCGAGCAGTTGCGCCAGCTTTACGCCGACGGCTTTGATGGAATTGTCTCGTTTGAACCGTTCGCTAAGGAAGTCCACGACCTCGCCGACCCAATCGCGGCGGTGCGCGCGAGCATGGCGTACGTGCGCGAAGCATTGGCGGGGTCGTAAACCGGTGGATTTGCACCGAAGCGGGCCAACAGCTTGTCCCTGATGCGCGGGTTCGCGAAGCATCACACCTCGCGTACGATGCGCGAAAGTCGTGAAACCGTCGCTGGAGGCGCTCGACGGCGCGTTCACGGGGCATTTCCGTGCGGGGAATCGTCCCCGGATCGCGCCGAAACGTCCACCCTTGAGCAGGCCTGTTCGACGACGCCTTTTCCGTACTTTTACATATAAAACGTCATCGCAGGGTCTATTTTGTCGTAACTCTTTGATATTATTGGCGCGCCCAAGGGGAATCGAACCCCTGTTTTCGCCGTGAAAGGGCGACGTCCTGGACCGCTAGACGATGGGCGCTGGCCGGCGTTTCGGCTGTGCCGGAACGCCGCCTGCTATAAGGTCGTCGGGCGAGCCTGGCAAGGCCGGGGCGATGAATTCGCGGATGAATTCTTCCCCGGGCGGTTTCCTGCCGGTTACCCCAAGAGTTTGACGCCGCGCGGCGGGAAAGAGCAAGAAAACGCGGTTTTGCAACGCTTTTTCATCCCGAACGTCTTGCGTGCGGCGTAGAGCGGAGACAATCATGGCGCGTTCTTGGCGGGAGAAAAGCCATGCGCGCGATTCGCATCCACCATACCGGGGCGCCCGACGTCATGGGCCTGGAGAATATCGAAATTCCGCCTCCTGGGCCCGGCGAAGCGCGCGTGCGCCATCGGGCGATTGGCGTCAATTACCTCGACGTCTATTATCGCTCGGGCTTCTATCCTTCGCCGCCACGCCCGTTTACGCCCGGCAACGAAGGCGCCGGCGAGGTCGTCGCAGTCGGCAAGGGCGTTAAGGATTTCAAGGCCGGCGACCGGGTCGCCTACGCCTCCACGCTCGGCTCCTATGCCGAAGAGCGCAACGTCGAAGCCAAGCATCTGGTCAAACTGCCCAAAGCGATTGCGTTCGACACCGCCGCGGCAATGATGCTCAAGGGCCTCACGGCGCAATATCTGCTGCGCCAGACCTACAAGGTTAAGTCCGGCGACACGATGCTGGTGCATGCGGCCGCGGGCGGCGTCGGCCAGATCTTGTGCCAATGGGGCAAGGCTCTCGGCGCCACCGTGATCGGCACGGTCGGCTCGGAAGAAAAGGCCAAGCTCGCCAAGAAGGCCGGCGCCAAGCACGTGATTCTCTACCGTGAAGAGGATTTCGCCGTCCGCGTCGGCGAAATCACCAAGGGCGCCAAGTGCCATGTCGTCTACGACGGCGTCGGCAAGGCGACTTTTCCCGCTTCGCTCGACTGCCTGAGGCCGTTCGGCATGTTCGCGAGCTACGGGTCGGCTTCGGGCGGCATCGAATCGTTCAATCTCGCGCTGCTCGCGCAAAAGGGCTCGCTGTTCGCGACACGGCCGACGTTGTTCACCTTCCTGGCCGATCGCGCGCGGCTCGACAAAATGGCGCGCGACCTGTTCGCGGTCGTCGCCTCGGGCGAAGTCAAGATCGGCGTCGCGGCGCGAGCGCCCTTGGCCGAGGCCGCCCGCGTCCACGCCGCGTTGGAGGCGCGTCAGACGACCGCCTCGACGGTGCTCGTTCCCTGAACTCGCGGCGATCGGCGCGGGCGCATCTTGCGAATTCTCGGACAAATCCTTTGGCGCGCCGCGGTCAAACCGGACGCGGCGCCGCCTAGCCAAAACCTTTGATACGGATAGGATGGGTCGCGTCGCGTGGAGGTACGCTTGAAAGCCGCGTCCGCATTCGGTTCGCCGAGCATCGCCCCGCAAACGGCGCCGTTGTTGGCCGCGCGCGCGATCAGCAAGCGGTTCGGTTCGTTCGTCGCCAACGATCGCGTCGACATCGCGCTCGCGCGCGGCGAGATTCACGCGCTGCTCGGCGAGAACGGGGCGGGCAAGTCGACGCTGGTCAAGATCCTTTACGGGCTCCTGAGCCCCAGCGATGGCGAGATCCTCTGGGAGGGCGAGCCGATTACACTGGCCAGTCCCAACGCCGCGCGCGCGCTCGGCATCGGCATGGTGTTCCAGCACTTTTCCCTGTTCGACAATTTGACCGTCGCCGAGAACATCGCGCTCGCGCTGCCGACTTCGGAACGGCTGGAGGCGATTCCAGCCCGTATCGCCGAGATTTCGCGCGCCTACGGCTTCGCGCTGGAGCCGGACCGCCCGGTCTATTCGCTTTCGGCGGGCGAACGCCAGCGCATCGAGATCGCGCGCTGCCTCTTACAGGACCCCAAGGTCCTCATTCTCGACGAGCCGACCTCGGTGCTCACGCCGCAGGAGGCGGAGAAGCTGTTCGAGACGCTGGAGACGCTCAGGGGCGAGGGCAGGGCGCTACTCTATATTTCGCATCGCCTCGAGGAAGTGAAGAGGCTGTGCGATCGTGCGACGATCCTTCGGCTCGGCAAGGTGGTGGCGACTTGCGATCCCAAGGTCGAGACCGCGCGCTCGCTGGCGGCGCTGATGGTCGGCGCGCAGATCAAGGAGGTTCGCTCGGAAGGCGCCCATCAGCCGGGCGAGCCGCGCCTGGTCGTTTCCGATCTCAGCGCGCCCTCGCCCTCGCCGCACGGGGTCTCGCTCAAGGACGTTTCGCTCGAGGTGCGCGGCGGCGAAGTGGTCGGCGTCGCAGGGATCGCGGGCAACGGGCAGTCGGAGCTTTTCGCCTATCTCTCCGGAGAACTGATCGCGGGGCGAGCCGAGGCGATCCGCATCGACGGCGAGCCGATCGCCGACGCGGGCATCGCGGTCAGGCGCGCGCTCGGGGCCGCGTTCGTGCCCGAGGAGCGCGACGGCCATGCCGCGGCGCCTGATTTCGCGCTTTCGGAAAACATCGTGCTGACTCGGCATGGCGCGAGCGGCATGACGCGCGCCGGTTTCATCGACGCGGCAAGGGCGCTCGACAAGGCCGATGAAGTCGTGGCGAGCTTCGACGTGCGCAGGTCCGGCGCCGACCCGCTCGCGCGCACGCTGTCGGGCGGCAATCTGCAAAAGTTCGTGGTCGGGCGCGAAATCTTGAGCGAGCCCGGCCTATTCGTGGTCAATCAGCCGACCTGGGGCGTCGACGCGCTGGCCTCCGCCGCGATCCGCCAAGCGCTGCTGGATTTGCGCGCGCGGGGGGTCGCGGTGTTGGTCATCAGCCAGGATCTCGACGAACTGTTCGAGATCAGCGACCGCATCGTGGTCATTCACGCCGGGCGATTGTCCGAGCCGCGCGCGGCGCGCGAAACGACGCGCGAGGCCGTCGGCCTGTTGATGGCGGGAATGGACGAGGGCGATCATGCGCATTGACCTCGTCGAGCGCGCCCAGCGCTCGCGCTTGCGCGAAGTCGCGGCGCCCGTGGCTGCGATGGCGGTCGCGATCCTCATCGGCGGCTGCGTGGTCGCCTTGGTCGGGCGCTCGCCGTGGATCGCCTTCGACGTCTATTTCGTCGAACCGTTGACGCAATCCTATTCGCTGCAGGCGATCGCGGTGAAGGCGACGCCGCTGGTGCTGATCGCGACGGGCCTCGCCTTCTGCTATCGCGCCAATTTCTGGAACATCGGCGCCGAGGGGCAATTCGTCGCGGGCGGCGCGCTCGGCGGCTGGCTTGGCCTCGTCACCCACGACGGCGCGTTGCAAGGGCCGGTCGGAAGCTGGTGGATCCTGCCGGCGATGATGATCCTCGGCGCGATCGGCGGCGCGCTCTACGCTCTGATCCCGGCGCTGTTGCGCGTGCGGTTCAACGTCTCGGAAATCTTGACCAGCCTGATGCTGGTCTATGTCGCCCAGCTCGCGCTCGACTGGCTGGTGCGCGGCCCGTGGAAGGATCCCGAGGGCCATAATCTGCCGGTGTCGGTCAATTTCGACCCGGAGGCGAGCCTGCCGCTGCTCGTCGACGGCGGCTCGCTGCATCTCGGGGTATTGTTCGCGCCTGTGGCGGTGGCCGTCGCGGCGCTGGTGTTTTCCAAGACGTTGTTCGGCTATTCGGTGCGCCTGGCGGGCGCCTCGCCGCGCGCGGCGCGCTTCGGCGGCTTCGACGATCGGAAGATCGCGATCGCCGCTTTCATGATCTCGGGCGCGCTGGCGGGGCTCGCCGGCATCGTCGAGGTGTCGGGGAGGATCGGCCAACTGCTGCCCTCGATCTCGCCGGGCTATGGTTTCTCGGCGATCATCGTCGCCTTCCTCGGCCGCCTGTCGCCGATCGGCATTTTCATCGCCGGTCTGGTGCTCGCGTTGACCTTCGTCGGCGGCGAGGATGCGCAGATCGCGATGCATCTGCCGGGCGATCTGACGCTCGCGTTCCAAGGGGTGCTGCTGGTGTGCGTGCTGGCGGCGGACGTGCTCGCGCGCTACCGCGTGTCGTTCTCTTGGGGAGGGGGCGCGCGATCATGAACGCGCAGGCGATTGTCGACATCCTGATGATCGTGATCTCCGCGGCGACGCCGCTGCTGATCGCCGCGGTCGGGGAGATCGTCGCCGAACGCGCGGGCGTGCTCAACCTCGGCCTCGAGGGTATGATGATCGTCGGCGCGGCGACCGGTTTCGCCTTCGCTTACGTCAGCGATTCGATGCTGGTCGGCGTTGTCGCCGCGGCGCTCTGCGGCATGGCGGTGTCGGCGGTGTTCGCGTTTCTCACCATCGGGCTCGCCGCCAATCAGGTCGCCGCCGGCCTGGCGATGACGATCTTCGGCCGCGGCGTCGCCAACCTGATCGGCGCCGGCTATGTCGGTCTCAAA
>JBEKFO010000209.1:0-7311 GCA_050013275.1 Roseiarcus sp.
GCCGTCATTGCGAGGAGCGCAGCGACGAAGCAATCCATGCGGCGGCTGTATCGTGGATTGCTTCGCTGCGCTCGCAATGACGGGCGACCGATCCCGCTGAATTCCGCCCGCCTCCCCCTAAATCGACCCCGCGTCCACCATGTAATTGTTCCCCGTGCACATCGCCGAATCGTCGGCGGCGAGGAACAGGGCCATGCGGGCGACGTAGGCGGGTTCGATCAGGTCGGGCAGGCATTGGCGCTCGAGGTGGCGTTCGAGCGCTTGCGGTTTGGCCCACAGCGCCTTCTGCCGCTCGGTCATCACCCAGCCCGGCACGATGGTGTTGACGCGGATGCGGTGCTTGCCGAGTTCGCGCGCGAACGAGCGCGTCATGCCGTGCACGGCCGCCTTGGCGGTCGCGTAGACGGGCAAGCCGCCGGTCGCCTCGAACCACGAAATCGAGCCGAAGTTGATGATCGAGCCCTTGCCCGCCGCGATCATGTCGGGGGCGACCGCCTGGATGGCGAAGTACATATGGCGAAGGTTGGTCGCCATCCGCTCGTCGTAAAACTCGGGGGTCACGTCCTTCCAGCCGTGCCGATCGTCGCGCGCGGCGTTGTTGACGAGGACGCCGGCCGGGCCGATGGCGTCCTTCAGCGCGGCGAAGGCGGCCCGAAGCGCCGCGATGTCGCGCAGATCGCACGGCGCGAACTTCACCTTCGCGCCGGCGCGCGCCAATTCGTCGCCGAGCGCCCGCCCGCCTTGCTCGTCGATGTCGACGAAACCGACGCGCGCGCCCTGGGCCGCGAACGCCCGCACCATGTCCTGTCCGATTCCCGCCGCGCCGCCGGTGATGAACGCGACGGCGCCGTTGAGGCTAGGGTATCGTGCGAACGGCAAGTCTTCCTCCCTGCGCAGGACCCGCTATCGATGCCCCGGCGCCGCGGCGCGAGTCAACGCCGAAGTCCGGGGACGGCCTGCTGAATCGCCAATTCGTAATCTTGCGCTCGCCGTTCGCGCCCCGATCGGCAGGCCGCGATCGTCGGTTCGGGTGAGCCGCCGACGCGGGACCGGCTCATCTGGCCACTTCGGTCGCAGGCGATCGGATTGCGTCCGTCGCGGTTTCTTCGAACGAAGCGGCTTGATCCCCCAGGGTGTCGCGGGTGTTGGGATCGACGATCGCGGCCGGAGCGGAAATAGCCAGCGTGGCGGCTTTGCCGACGGTGGCGGCCGCCCCTTGAGCGACGCCGCCGAGGCGCTCGCCGAGCGTCGGCTTGGCGTCGGTCAAGGTCTGGCCGCCGGCGAGGCGTCGGCCGATCGTTCGCACTACGTCGCTCGTCGCGAACTTCGCGTGATTCATCGCGTCGTCGGACGAAATCTTGCTGAGGTCGATCACATTGACGCGCGCCTTCTCCAGGATCGAGCGGTACGGCTCCGCGTTCGGATCGACCGAGCCCAGGCGCGGCGCGTCGCCGGCGATCCGGCTCGACGCGGCGAGCGCGCGATCGTCCTGCGACACGAACAGGGTGACCGGCGGGTCCTTGTCCGACGCCTCGATTTCCGCGATCTCACGTCGAAACACGTCGACGTCGATGTCCGGCGAGGCCAGCATGATGTCCTTGATCTTCGGCGAGAGCGAGCGATTGCGGATGGCCATCTGGCGAAGCGCCTCGACGGCGACGAAATTGCCCATGGAATGCGCGAGCACGGAAATCGAGTCGACGTTCGGGTCCTTCGCCAGCGCCTGAAGAACCGCTTCGAGCGCGTCGCGCGAATAGGTCGCGCTGTCGCGATCGTAGACGTAGTCGAACAACTTGCCGCGCGAAGGCCATGTGAACAGCAGCGGGACGACTTGCGCGCCCGAATCGTGGGTGATCTGCGCGAACCGATAGACCGCCTCTTCGAAGCGCGTGTTGTAGCCGTGCACGAACAACAGGACATGCCGGGACGGGCCCTTGCGAAGGCGTTCGTCGAACGCCGCCTTGGCCTCTTTCAGATCGAGCCGATCGGCGCGCAAGGTGACGAAATCATGCGCGGGATCGCCGGGAATCGTCGACGGCCACTGCACGTCGCCGATCTTTCGCGTGGCGTCGGGCGGAATGGAGACCACGATGTCGGCGAAGGCGAGCCCGTGCGCGCGCTCGCCGTTGAACATGACGCCGGGCTCGACCGGATTGTCCGACCGCGTCGTCGCCACCAGCATATCGACGGCGCTCGCGCCGGGCGCGCTGGCGGAGACGACGACGAGATTGCCGGAGGGACGCCCTGCGCAGCCGACCAGCGCAAGGGTCAGAAACGCGGTCGCCGCGAATGCGAAGGCCCTCTTCACGCCGCCCCCTGAAGTCCAAAATCGAGCCACGTGGGCCAGACACGACCCGGACTGCGTCGATCCCGCGCGACGACGATCACCCTACAAGCAATGCCCGGCTTTCTCAATGCGCGGAACCCCGCGTGCCGCCAGCGTGCGCGATGTCCGATTTCGGCGGCGCACGATTGACGCGGAGCCGCGCGGGGGGACCGCTTCGCTCAACGGGCGATTTCGGGCGCCGGCGCCCAACTCAATCCGCGGCGATGGTGCGAAAGCCTTGCCAATCGGGATCGGGGCTCGCGTCCATCACCGTCACGTCGTCGACCACCGCCAGGCGCGGCCCCGATCGGCAGGCGCCGATCATCGCCCCGACCGCGCTCGCCTCGCCCGAGAACAGCGCTTCGACCGAACCGTCGCGACGGTTGCGCACCCAGCCCGAAAGGCGGTGGGCCCCGGCGTTCCGCTCCACCCAGGCGCGAAAGCCGACGCCTTGGACGCGACCGCTGACGATGACGCGAACCGTCCGGATCATCAACGCTTCTCCGTGACCGACGGGCCGGGCGCGTGTCGTTTAAGGCGGCGAACGCCGCCGCGAGCCCAGCGCCGCCTCAGCGCACTTCCTTCCAGTTGTCGGCGACGTAGCCCTGCGCGTCCACCGGCATGACGATCTTGCCCGCGACGGCGCGGGGGCCGTCGCAGCGCCATTCGTAGATCGTGTCGTGCCCGGTGGCGGCCATCGGGATTCCCGGCGATCCGGGATTTTCTAGGCAATAGGCGGTCGCTCCGGGCAATGTGCGCTGTGTGTTCGCCTGGCCGCAATCGAGGTTGGCCCCGACCCAGCAGGCCATCAGCTTCGCGCCGACGCAACGCACGAACGCGGCGTCGTCGAGCGCGTCGACGCCGACGCCGAAGGTCTTGGCGACGGCCGGAGCGAGGCCCGCGGGAACCTTTTGCGCGACCCGATGGCTCGCTCCGTCCGGGCAATAGCCGGCGGCGACGGCGGGTCGCTCGGGCGTTGCGATCGCGCCGCACAAGACCATGAGCGACAGGCCGGCGCCGACGGCGAAAGCACGCATGGGACGCGTCTCCGATCCCGTTTCGATCGATCGAGGTCGCGCGGCGCCGCCTAGAACGCTCACGATCGGCAGCGCCGTGGCCTTGCGCCCATTCAATCGCACGCGACCAGGCGCCGGTCCAGTCCCGGTAGCCGTCGCCCGAAGCCGCCGCAGCCCGCCGTCCGGCCCAGTAACAATGTCTTTCGGAAAAGCGCAATCTATTGTATTATTCTCATTCCGTTTCTCGCCATCACACATGCGCGCAGGGAGCCCGCACCGTGACCGAACCTCTCGCCGCCGCAACGCCCCTCAAGCCCCGCCGCACCGCGCGCGATCGGCTCGTGCGGCGGGCGCGGATCATGGAGCGGCTGCGCGAGGGGCGCTCTTACGAGGAAATCGCCGAGGCCGAGGGCCTGTCGCGCGAGCGCATCCGCCAGATCGTCGTTCAGGCTCTCGAGCGGCGAGAGGTCGAAGCCCAGCGCGACCATGCGCAATTGCAAATGCTGCGGCTCGCGCCGGCGCTGCGTCTCGCCGCGCAAGGGGTGGCCGAGGGCGACCGCGCGGCGATCACGGCGCTGATCCGCGTCCTCGACCGCCTCGACAAATATCAGGCCGCGGGCGCCGCCGCCGAGCCGCCATATGACGAAAATCCCCATGAGCGGCTCATGAACAAGATCAACGCCGCCGCGGAACGCCTCGACGTGTGGCCGCGCTTCGCGCACGAGGACGACCCGGAGAACGGGGAGGGCGCGCCGGACGAGGGCGCGGCGTCACAGAATTTCGCTATTGTCCCTCCTGCGGGCCTAACGCCTTGATATCGCTCGATTGCGCCAAGGAAAATGTTTGGAAAAGCTTGGAATTTCCTTGGAAAAAGCTTGGAAATCCTTGGAGAAGGCTTGCAAAGGCTTGGAAATTCCTTGGAAAATTTTGGGGCGGCCGACGAAACGACGCGCCGCGGACGAGGGCGACCGCTTCATCGGTTCCGTCTCGAAGCGACGCGCTCTAGGAACTTCGCGCGCCCCGTGTTAGGCAGCCGCGCCATGCGGCGGCGCGCGACGCGTCCGCGATTCTCGAACCCTTGAGGGACGGCTCTCCATGGCGACGCTGGAAAATTCGGAGTTCTCGCACGGCCTCGCGTTCGACGACGTGCTGCTGCGGCCCGGCCATTCCACGGTGATGCCGAGCGCGGTCGAGATCGGCACGCGGTTGACGCGCGCCATTCGCCTCAACCTGCCGATCATCTCCTCGGCGATGGACACCGTCACCGAGGCGCGGCTCGCCATCGCGATGGCGCAGGCTGGCGGCATCGGCGTCATCCACCGCAATCTGACGCCCGAGGCGCAGGCCGAGGAGGTGCGCAAGGTCAAGCGCTTCGAGAGCGGCATGGTGGTCGATCCGATCACCATCTTCCCCGACGCTTCGCTCGCCGACGCGCTGGCGCTGATGCGGCGCGCCTCGATCTCGGGGATTCCCGTCGTCGAGCGCGGGCCGGACGGCAAGCCGGCGCGGCTCGTCGGCATTCTCACCAATCGCGACGTGCGCTTCGCCGACGATCCGCGCCAACTGGTCAGCGAACTGATGACGCGCAAGGTCGTCACCGTCGGCGAGGGCGTCGGCAAGGACGAGGCGCGCCGGCTGTTGCACCAGCACCGCATCGAGAAGCTCGTCGTCGTCGACGAGGCGGAGCGCTGCGTCGGCCTGATCACCGTCAAGGACATCGAGAAGGCGACCGCCCATCCCAACGCCGCCAAGGACGCCGACGGGCGCCTGCGCGTCGCCGCGGCGACGACGGTCGGCGGCAAGGGCTTCGAGCGCGCCGAAATGCTTATGGAGGCGGGCGTCGACTGCCTTGTCGTCGACACCGCGCACGGTCATTCCGAACAGGTGCTCGAGCAGGTGCGCCGCATCGAGCGCGCGACCAACCGGGTCGCGATCATCGCCGGCAACGTCGCCACCAAAGAGGGCGCGCAGGCGCTGATCGACGCGGGCGCCGACGCGATCAAGGTCGGCATCGGGCCGGGCTCGATCTGCACCACCCGCATCGTCGCCGGCGTCGGCGTGCCGCAGCTCACCGCGATCCTCGAAGCGGCGGAGGCTGGCCGCCTAGCGGGCGTTCCGGTGATCGGCGACGGCGGCATCAAGTATTCGGGCGATCTGGCCAAGGCGATCGCGGCCGGCGCCGATTGCGTGATGATCGGCTCGCTGCTCGCCGGCACCGACGAGAGCCCCGGCGAAGTTTTCCTCTACCAGGGCCGCTCCTACAAGAGCTACCGCGGCATGGGCTCGCTCGGCGCGATGGCGCAAGGCTCGGCCGACCGCTACTTCCAGCAGGACATCAAGGACCAGATGAAGCTGGTGCCCGAGGGCGTCGAGGGCCAGGTGCCCTATCGCGGCCCCGTCGGCGCGATTCTGCATCAGCTCGCCGGCGGCCTGCGCGCGGCGATGGGCTACGTCGGCGCGGCGACGATCCCAGAATTGCAGGCCAAGGCGCAGTTCACCCGCATCACCGCGGCGGCGCTACGCGAAAGCCACGTCCACGACGTCGCGATCACCCGCGAAAGCCCGAACTATCCCTCGAGGGAGTGAGAGCGCGCCCTCCTTCCCCCCTTGCGGGGGAAGGTGTCATCGCGTCAGCGATGACGGATGAGGGGTCGCCGGGCCGCCAGGCCCGGCGCGCAACCATGTGATTTCGTGAAGATTCAAGCAACCCCTCGTCCGTCGGCCTTCGGCCGACACCTTCTCCCGCAAGGGGAGAAGGGGAGGGGCGCCGTTCAATACGTCCTGCCCGTTTCCAGCTGCGTCTTGGCGTCGAGCTTCTTTTGCGGCGGCGGGGCGACTTCGGGCGGCGGCGGGGGCGCGCTCGCGCAGGCGGCGAGCGATAGCGCCAGCGACAGCGCGATCAGGGATCGGAAAACATTGGACATGAAGGCCCCCAAGTGAGACTTCGCTTCGCCGAGCGCGAAACGTCGCGGCGGTTTAATTCGCCAATCGTGTCGCTTTTGCGTCTTCGCTTCCCAGGAAAGACTTGCCGATGATCCCCGCCGCCCGCGTCGCCGCCGCGATCGAAGTCCTCGCCGACGTCGAGACGCGCCGCCGTCCCGCCGCCGACGCGCTCAAGGATTGGGGGCTCGCGCGCCGCTTCGCCGGCTCGGGCGATCGCGCGGCGATCGCGAGCCTGGTCTACGACGCGTTGCGCCGCAAAGCCTCGTCCGCCTGGATCATGGGCGAGGCGGGCCCGCGCGCCGAGATCATAGGCGCGCTCAAGCAGTTGCGGAGCTTGGGCGACGAGGAGATCGCGGCGCTGTTCAGCGGCGAAGGCCATGCGCCGGCGCCGCTCAGCGAGGCCGAGCGCGAGCGGCTGCGAACGGGTGATTTGACCGACGCGCCCGCGGCTGTGCAAGGCGACTATCCCGAATGGCTCGCGCCGGCGTTCGCCGAGAGTTTCGGCGACGCGGCGGTCGAGGAGGGCAGGGCGCTCGCCAACCGCGCCCCGGTGGACCTGCGCGTCAACACGCTGAAGACCGATCGCGAGAAGGCGCGGGCGGCGCTCGCCCACTTGGCGCCGACTCCGACGCCGCTGTCGCCGCTCGGGCTGCGCGTCGCGATCCGCGCCGACGGCCGCGGCCCGGCGCTCAGCGCCGAGCCCGCCTATGTGAAGGGCCTCGTCGAAGTGCAGGACGAAGGCTCGCAACTGGCGGCGCTTTTGACCGGCGCGGCGCCGGGCGTGCAGGCGCTCGATTTTTGCGCCGGCGCCGGCGGCAAGACTCTCGCGCTGGCGGGGATGATGGCCAACCACGGCCAGATCTACGCCAGCGACCCGGACGGCCGGCGCCTGGCGCCGATCTTCGGTCGGCTGGAGCGGTCGGGCGCCCGCAACGTTCAGGTGCGCGCGCCGCGCGGCGCGAGGGACGTCCTCGCCGATCTCGCCGGCCGCTGCGATCTGGTGCTGATCGACGCGCCGTGCAGCGG
>JBEKFO010000210.1:0-7290 GCA_050013275.1 Roseiarcus sp.
GGTCGGGATCGTCATCGAAAGTCCCTCCCCAACAACAGCGCCGTTCGAAACCGACGAAACCGGCGAACCCGCCTTTGGCGCTGACATAACGGCTCGACGGCGTTGGCGCGATTGAAGGCTAACCGTCTATATATCATTGTAATGTATTTTCGGGTGTGACGCGTCGTCGTATGTGCTAATTCTCGGCGCGACATGCGAATGTTCTGTTCGTGCAAAGTTACGCGATGCGGCAATGGACGAGGACGCGTCGGTCGGCTCGCTCGCCGTCCGAAATCGTCGGCGGCGAGCGCGTCGAGGCGGATTGTCGAATGACCGACGGCGTATCCAAAACTGAAACGCCCTCGCGGCCCATGGCGCAAGCGCTCGACGCCGGCCTGAACGGCCTCGCCCTGATCGCGGGCTATTACCGGATCGCGGCGGATCCGGCGCAACTGCGCCACCAGCTCGCCTTGACCGGTCGTCCGGCGAACGCCGAGGACATCGTGCGCGGCGCGAACATCCTGCAGTTGAAGTCGCGCATCGTGCGCCGCGTCACCGCCGAGCGTCTCGCCGCCATTCCCTATCCCGCGATCATGGGCCTGAAGAACGGCGGCTTCGCGGTCCTCGCCGTTGCTTCGTCGAAAGGGCGAGTGCGCGTGATCGATCCGATCAGCCGCGCCGTGCAGGAGCGTTCGGTCGCGGAGGCCGCGGCGCTTTCCTCCGGCGAGGCGATCCTGATCACGCGGCGCCTCGGCGGCGCCGGTGTCGATCCCAACACTTTCGGCTTTCGCTGGTTTCTGCCGTCGATTATTCGCTATCGCAAACCGCTCGTCGAGGTGGCCGTCGCCTCGCTGTTCGTGCAGCTGTTCGCCCTCGTCACGCCGATCTTCTTCCAGCTCATCGTCGACAAGGTGCTCGTCCACAAAGCCATGTCGACGCTGGTGGTGCTGATCGTCGGCATGGTCACGCTCGGGCTGTTCGAGTCGATCTTGCAGTTTCTGCGCGCCTATACGCTGAGCCACACCACCAACCGCATCGACGTGGAGCTCGGCCGGCGGCTGTTCCATCATTTGTTCCGTCTGCCGCTGGCCTATTTCGAGACGCGGGCGGCCGGACAGACGGTGGCGCGGGTGCGCGAACTGGAAACGATCCGCAGCTTTCTCACCGGGCAAGGGCTGACCTCGCTGCTCGATCTCGTGTTCACGTTGGTGTTCTTCGTCGTGATGTTCATCTATTCGGCCAAGCTTACGCTCGTCGTGCTCGGTTCGATCCCGTTCTACATCGTCATCGCCGCTCTGATCCGGCCGGCCCTGCGTGAGCAGATCAACGAGAAGTTCAACCGCGGCGCGCGCTCGCAGCAATTTCTGGTGGAGTCGATCGTCGGCGCGCAGACGCTGAAGGCGGCGAGCGTCGAGCCGATGATGCAGGCGCAGTGGGAAGAGCGTCTTGCCGCCTACGTCAGGACCTCGTTCGACGCCGGCATCCTGGGCTCGCTGGGCCAGAATTCGATCCAATACGTCAGCAAGGTCACGACCGCGCTGATCCTGTTCATCGGCGCGCAATCGGTGATCGAGAACGCCATGACGGTGGGCGAACTCATCGCCTTCAACATGATCGCCAGCCAAGTCGTCCAGCCGATCCTGCGGCTTTCGCAACTCTGGCAGGATTTCCAGCAGGTTCAGGTCTCGGTGGCGCGGCTCGGCGACATTCTCAACGCACCGCCCGAATCGACGCCGCAGAATCTTCTGACCTTGCCGCCGCCGCGCGGGGCGATCGAATTGCGCAACGTGACGCTGCGCTATCGGCCGGAGGCGCCGGACGCGTTGCGCAACGTCACGTTGTCGATTCAAGCGGGCGAAGTGATCGGCGTCGTCGGCCCCTCCGGCTCCGGCAAGTCGAGCCTGACCAAAGTCGTCCAGCGCCTTTACAGCCCTCAGCTCGGCCAAGTCATGCTCGACGGCGTCGACGTCGCCCAGCTCGACCCCGGCTGGCTGCGCCGTCAGATCGGCATCGTGCTGCAGGAAAACATTCTCTTCAACCGCACGATTCATGAAAACATCGCCCTGGGCGATCCGGCGATGCCGAGGGTCATGGTCATGCACGCGGCCAAGCTCGCGGGCGCCGACGAGTTCATCGCGCAATTGCCGCAGGGCTACGACACGATGATCGAGGAGCGCGGCGCCAATCTTTCCGGCGGGCAGCGCCAGCGCATCGCCATCGCCCGGGCGCTGGCGACCAATCCGCGCATTCTCATCTTCGACGAGGCGACCTCGGCGCTCGACTACGAGAGCGAACGCATCGTGCAAGAGAACATGCGCGCGATCGTGCGCGGGCGCACCGTCATCATCATCGCGCATCGGTTGGCGGCGGTTCGGCCGTGCACGCGCATCGTCGGCATGAACCGCGGCGAAATCGTCGAAGTGGGGACCCACGAGGAATTGCTCGCGCGCCGCGATGGTCTTTACGCCCATCTGTGGGCGCTGCAGTCCGATCAGGCGAGGGCGAGCGCATGAACGAGCGGCCCGCCCAGCCCGCGCAACCTGGCAAACCCGCGCGGCGCCCGCCGCTGTCGATCGCGGGGCGCGATCGGGAGTTCCTGCCCGCCGCCTTGGAGATTCTGGAGACGCCGCCTGCGCCCTTGCCCGTAGCGCTGATGTTGACGATCTGCGCTTTCGTCGCCGCCGCGCTCGCTTGGTCGTTCCTCGGCCGGCTCGACGTGCACGCCGTGGCGCCGGGCAAGATCGAGACGGCGGGGCGCGCCAAGGTGATCGAGCCGCTCGATCCGGGAAAGATCGCGGCGATTCACGTCGACAACGGCAGCCGTGTGAAGGTCGGCGACCTGCTGTTGGAGCTCGATCCGGCCGAAGCGGCGGCCGACGAGAACGCGGCGCGCGACACTTTGAGCGCGGGCCTGGCCGAGATCGCGCGGCGACGTTTCGCCATCGATACGGTCCGCGCCTTGCTGCACGCGCCGCCGCCGCAGCAGGGCCAGGACGAGGACGAGCAGGGCATTGCGCTTTCTCCGCTCGAAGCGGTCGCCGCCGATGCGGAGGGCAAGATCGCCTGGGACGACGCGGTTCCCGTTGCGTTTCGCTTGCGCGAGCAGGGGGTGCTCGCTGCGGATTTGACCCAACTCTCCGACACGCTGAAGAACCTCGACAAGCAAATGGCGCAGAAGGAGGCGACGCGCGAGCGCTTGCGCATGAGCATCGCCTTCCAGGACACCTTGATCGAGACGCTGACGCAGCGCGTCAATACGCGCCAGGAAGCGATCGATCTCAGGGTCGGCACGAAGATCAACCTTTACGACGCAAAGGAGGAGCTGGAAAAGTCTCAATCGATGCTGGCGTCCGACCAGGGTCAGCTCATCGAGACGGACGCGGCGCTCACCGAGCTGCAAAGCGAAAAGACCAAGACGCTGGCCCAGTTCATGGCCGACAACGAGAACAAGCTCGCCGACGCCGCGCGCAAGGCCGACGAAGCGCGGCAATCTCTCGCCAAAGCGGCCGCGCGCCTCTCGCACACGAAACTCTATGCGCCGATCGACGGCGTGGTGCAGCAGGTGGCGGTGACGACCATCGGTCAGGTGGTCACCACCGGGCAGCAGCTCGCCGTGGTGACGCCCAACGAGGGGCCGCTGCAAGTCGAAGCGCTGGTCGCCAATCTCGATATCGGCTTCGTGAAACTCGGGCAGGAAGCGGCGATCAAGGTCGATGCGTTCCCCTTCACCCGGTTCGGCGTCGTGCACGGCAAGGTCGTGCGCATCGCGTCGGAAGCGATCGACGAGCAGGAGGCCAAGCGCACCCTGGCCAACGCCACGGCCTCGGCCAACGCCGCCAACGCCAATCCGGCCAGCGCCCCCGGACAGCCCGAAAGCTTCGTCTTTCCCGTGACCATCGCGCTCGACGAGAGCGCAATGCAGATCGGCGACGCCACGGTCCGTTTGGCCCCCGGCATGACCGTCTCCGCCGAAATCAAGACTGACAGCCGTCGCGTGATCGACTATCTCCTCTCCCCCCTCGCCAAAGTCGCCTCTGAGGCAATGCGAGAGCGATAGGTCGCGGGGAGGGATCGCGGCCGTACGCCATGCCGGTTCATGGACGATCTCTATTGTCGGAGACCTCGACGACCTCGCTTCGGGACGATCGTCCCGCGATCCATAAGCGCGACGCTCGAGCGTCGCAGCACGCCTACGGCGACTCCTCGATCGCCTGGAACTCCCCGTCGGGCGCGCCCCAAACCACCAATCGCGGACTGAAGCGCACGTCGAGCCGATACGGAGCGGGGAGGTTGTCGTTGAGGATTCGATACCGGCAAATCACGGTCCCGAGGGCTCCGGGCGGGATTTTCCACTCGCGGGCGATGCGCGACCCAGGCCTGACGCGAACCTTGCCTCCCGCGTTCATGCTTGCCACTCCCTCTCGAGAATTCGCTTTCAACCGACGCGAACCGCCGCCCTCGCGGGCGCAGGCGCCCGCGAGGGCGGCGACGGCATGAAGGTCGGCGCCATGACTTGCCGATGTGCGAGCCCGGCAGCCAGGGACGTTTCGCGGCCCGGCCGCACGGCGCCGAGCGCGGCGAAGGCGAGGACGAGAAATCCGAGCGTCAGCGAAAGTGAGAACTGCCGGCGCGCGCTTTCGCACACCGCGCCATCGTCGAACGCAAATCCGGCGGCGACGGCCTTGGAATGAATGTTGGCGAAGGCGGCGTTCGACATGGCGGCTCCGCGGGCGTGTCGTGAATCGACGCTTGGGCTCACGCCCTGCTTCACCGGCGCGCGATGCGCTGTTCAACGCGGTCGAGCCAACGCTGGTTCGCCGCCAAGAACTTTTCGAGAGCGTCGGCGCGCAATTTGGCGCGCGTCCACACCGTGTTCGCGTCCGACGCGCCGAAATCGTGCGAGGATGAGGCTGGCGGCGACGACCTCGACGCCCGGCAAGCCCCGATGTCCATTTTCGTCAAGACCGCCTCCTCTCGTTTGAGATCGAAGCGCCTTCCCGTCTTCTTCTGAACGGCCGCAGGACCCGCCCGGATTCCGGTCGACTCCCGCGCTCGACGTCTCAATTGTCTGGCTAATCAGCGGTCAATGGGAAGGGGGAGAATTGTGCAGAATTGTTCGGCGCCGACGATCGTGACGCGTTCGATCGCGCGGAGCCCTTTGGGCGGGTTTGACCGCGGGTCCGGTCGACTTTTCGGGGGGCTCATGAATGGCTGGCGTCGGCGAACCGTCCGGAATAAGAATTTATCAGGCCGTCCAATAACGGCGGCGGCTTTCGCAAGGGGGGCGAAGTTGACGAAGCGACCGCGCCGAAGCCGCGCGCCGATTCGCCGGTCGTCGGTCGAAGCGACCGGCGGCCTCTGCTTTCCGCGCGCCCGCGCCGGCCGTTAGGGCAAGCGCGATGGCTGTCGACGAACGCGCATCAGCGAAAATCTCGCGCCATCGATCGCTCGACGAGTGGGCGTTGACCGCCGTCGGCGCATGCAACGCCTGGCCTCTCGCATGGCGGCTCGTCGCGTCGGCTGCGATCGTGCTCGCGGCGCTCGCCTTTCGCTTGGCGTTCCTGGCCGCGCTGGGAACGCGCATCGCCTACGTCACGTTCTTCCCCGCTGTGATCGTCGCGGCGGTGGCCGGCGGGCTCTATGCCGGTCTCGTCGCCGTCACCCTCTCGATCGTGCTCGTGCATTGGCTGATTTCCCCCTTGCACGACGTCGCGGATTGGTTCGGCCTGGCGACGTTTCTGATCGGCAATTCGTTCATCGTCGGCATGGCCGAACTCCTTTATCGGGCGCGCGGCAAGCTCACCGCCGCCGAGCGGATCCGAGAGCACGAGAGAGTGCTGAGGGATTTCACCGAACAAACGCCGGCGGCTATCGTCATGTTCGATCGCGACATGCGCTACCTCGCGGTCAGCGCGCGTTGGCGAGACACTTACCTTCTCGGCCCGGATTTGATCGGCCGTTCGCACTACGACGTCTTTCCCGAAATCTCCGATCGATGGAGGCAGGTCCACCGGCGCGTCTTGGCCGGGGAGGTCTTGCGCCAGGACCAGGATGAATTCAGGCGAGCGGATGGTTCGACGCAATACATCGCCTGGGAGGCGCGGCCGTGGCGCCACGCATCGGGCGAGATCGGCGGCATCGTTATCTTTTCCGAGGACGTCACCGAACGGAAGAAGTTGGAGGACGCGACCGTTGCGGGAGCCGCGCGACTGAGAGCGATCGTCGACACCGCGGTGGAAGCCATCGTCGTCATCGACGACAAGGGAATCCTTCAATCGATCAATCCGGCCACCGAGGCCATCTTCGGCTATGGGCCGGACGAATTGGTCGGGCGAAACGTCAAACTGCTGATGCCAGAAGAGCGCGCGCGCACCCACGACGCCTCTCTCGAAGCCTACCGGCGCAGCGGGGCGCGCAAAATCATCGGCGTTGGCCGCGAGGTGGAAGGACGACGCAAGGACGGGTCGACGTTCCCGCTCGAACTGGCCGTCGCCGAGTGGCGCGACGTGCAGGGGAAGCGGTTCTTCACCGGCATCATGCGCGACATCACCGAGCGCAAGCAGGCCGAGCGAGCGCTACGCGAAAGCGAGGCGCAGTTGCGACGCCTCAACGAGCGATTCCAGCTCGCGCTTGCGGCGTCGCAGGTGTCGATTTTCAACCAGGATCGCGCGCTGCGCTACACCTGGATCAACAATCCCAGGCACGGCCTTCGGGCCGAAGCGTTCGTCGGCAAGACGGATCGGGAGATCTTCGAGCGGGCGGAGGACGCGCAACGCATCGAGGCGATCAAGCGTAAGGCGATGGAGACCGGCATGCCTTGTCGTGAAGAGGCGTCGGTCTGCATCGGCGGCGTCGAGCATTGGTTCGACTTGAGGGTGACGCCGCAGCGCGCGAACGGCGAGGTGATCGGCGTTCTCGGCACGGCGGTGGATATTACAGAACGCAAACATGCGGAAACGGCGCTGAGCGAACGCGACGCGCTGCTGCGGCAAGCGGCCGATGTGGCGAGGCTGACCTACTTCGATATCGACTATCAGCGGGGTCGGCTGCGAACCGCCGCCAACTATGCCGACATCATGGGATATTCATTGCCGACGACGAACGGAGGCGATGCGCGTCTGCCGCTGGCCTTGAAGCTTTTGCGTGAGCATATCGATTGCGCCGACCGCGCGCGTTTTGACGCCGAATTCGAGGGACTTGCGCGTAAGCCGGCCGGCAAGATCGAATATCGCGTCCTCGGCGACGATCAGATCGAGCGCTGGATCGAGGGCGTCTGGTCGGTCGATCCAGGCCCCGACGGAACGCCGCTAC
>JBEKFO010000211.1:0-7289 GCA_050013275.1 Roseiarcus sp.
AGCGAGCGCAAGGGCGAGATGATCGAGATGCGCCCCTCCGGCGGCGACCGGCTGCGCCTGGTCTTTCTCGCCCCGACGCGCGGCCTGATCGGCTATCTCGGCGAATTGCTGACCGACACCCGCGGCACCGCGATCATGAACCGGGTGTTCCACGACTGGGGCGCCTGGCGCGGCGAGATCGCCGGGCGGCGCAACGGCGTGCTGATCTCCAACGAAAAGGGCGAGGCGGTCGCCTACGCCATGTGGAACCTCGAAGACCGCGGCCCGATGATGATCGAGCCGGGCTGGAGGGTCTATCAGGGCATGATCGTCGGCCAGCACACGCGCGACAACGACCTCGAAGTCAACGTGCTCAAGGGCAAGAAGCTCACCAACATCCGCACCCACTCCAAGGATGAAGCGGTGCGCCTGACGCCGCCGATCCAGATGACGCTGGAAAAGGCCCTCGCCTATATCCAGGACGACGAACTCGTCGAGGTGACGCCCAAATCGATCCGCCTGCGAAAGGCCCTGCTCGACCCCAACGACCGCAAGCGCGCCGAGCGGGCGCGGTCGGCGTCGGCGGAAGGCGTGGCGTAGGGGGAGGCGTTCCCCTTCCGCGCGCGATCCCCAGAGATCGCCGCGAAGCGCACCGCCTGCTCTGGCCCTTCCCGAGACTCCCCCCACGAAGTGCGCTATGGGGGCTCGGGTTGGCGAGCAAGGGCGCGAATCGTGGATGCAAAGCCGACGACGGCGAAGGCGTTCGTGTCCGCCTTCGCCATCCTCACGATCTGGGCGGCCCTCGCCGACGTCCCCTTTTTCCGGTTGGAAGGCCCCGACGACGCGTTCTATCTCGAGGTCGGCCATCTGTGGGCGCGAGGCTTGCCGCCCTACCTCGCCGCTTTCGACGTCAAGCCGCCGGGATTCTTCGCCCTGCTCGCGCTCGTCGACGTGGTCGTCGGCCCCCATCTGGAGACGCTGCGCGCGATCGCCGTCCTCTTCACCGCGCTCGCCGCGACGGCGCTTTACTTCCTCGCCCGGGACGCGGCCGGGCGCCCGGCCGGCGTCCTGTGCGCTGTTCTCTACCCCGTCGTTTTCGAGATCTACGGCGACGCCGCCTACGCGCCGCTTTGCGCGCTGACGATCGTCGCGTTCCTGGCGGCGCTGTCGCGAGCGCCGCTGCTCGCGCGGGCGGCGATGAGCGGGCTCGCGATCGGCGCGGCCGCGACGGTCAAGCAAACCGCGGCCTTGGCGGCGCTCGCGCTGCTGGTCGTCCTGCTGCGCGCCGCCGACGCGCCCAACCGGCGCGCGGGCGCGGCGGCGGCCTTCGTCGGCGCAGCCAGCCTCCCGCCGCTGGCGTTCCTCGCCTATTTCGCGGCGATCGGCGCTGTCGTTCCGCTGCTGACCGACGTCGTCGCTCTCGCCCTGAATCGACCGACCAGCGCGGCCGAATCGATCACGTTCTGGCAGGGCTTCGCGCGCCTGGCGTATCTGCAGGCGCCGCTCCTGCCCATCACCGTTGCGGCGGTCGCCGGGCTGTTCGGTCGCAGCGAGCGGACGAACGCCATTCCAATCGGCGCCATCGCATTGTGGCTGGCGGCCGAGGTCGTCGCGCTGCTCGCGCAGCACGCGATCTCGCCCTACTACCTGACGCCCGCCCTGGCGCCGCTGCTGCTGCTCGCCGCCATCGGCCTGACCAAGATCCCGGACGCCGGCAAGAGTTGGATGGGCGTCGCCAAGCCGGCGCTGTTCGGCGCGGTCGCGATCGTCGCCGTGACGGCGCTGCGCGGCGCGCACGTCGTCAGCCACGCTTTGGCCGCCGACGACAGGGCGACGCTCGGCGCGAAAGCCGCGATCGAGTCGACGCGCCCGGACCCCACCGATCGGCTGTTGGTCGTCAGCCGCGGCGGACTGATCTACGGCGCGAGCGGGCTCGATCCGCCGACGCCCTATTACGAATGGGCGCAGACGCTCTGCGACTTCCCGGGCGCCGGCCTGCCGCGTCTGGCCGAGGCGATCGCGAGCCGACCACGCTACCTCGTCGTCGCCGACCGCTCGAAGCGCTACCCTTGCGAGCAGGACTCCCAATGGGCGCTCGTCGACGACGCCTTGCGAACGTCCTACCGGCTGTTGGCGCGCGCCGACGGCGATTACGACTTTTACGAAGTCTACCAGCGCAAGTGACGTCTCCGGGAGGGCGCGAAGGCAGCGGCTTCGCCTGGCCGGCCCCCGCGAGAGACCGCAACTTCGGCGGGCGCGCTGAATTGCGCCGGAATCGCGGCGCTTGGCCGTTATCGCAACGAGCACGGCAAGTGAGGTGGCGCCGACCGCGCGCGCTCGCGTAGCCCGATTCGCCCTCCCGCGCCCCTTCCCCGCCGCAATTGTGGCGCATCAGGCGCGGGAGGCGCTGCTCTACGGCGAGGACGCTCCGCTATCGCGGGCGGCGTTGCGTCGCGGGTTTCGTCTTGACTGTTCCATCGCTTTCGGCGACGCCTATCGCGCCGCTGAAGGATTTTGGCGCGCCGCGCCGCCCGAGTGCCTGCCGATGTCCCTGCCCGAATCGCATCCGCGCCTGTTCAAGCGCACTTATAGCAACGGCGAGCTGATCGCCGACGGTTTCGTCCATGCGGCGGCGCTGGTGGCGGGCGTCATCGGCTTCTCGCTGCTGTTCGTGAAGGTGGCGCTCCATGGCGGGCCCGCCGATGGGCTGGCGATGGCGGTCTACGCCGCCGGATTCTTCCTGCTGTTCGGCTTTTCCTGCGCCTACAACATGACGCCCATTTCGCCGGCGAAATGGATTTTGCGCCGCTTCGACCATTCCTCGATCTACCTGATGATCGGCGGCACCTACACCGCGCTGTTGTCGCAGATGCACGATCGGCTGTGGGCCGCCGCGTTGATCGGCTTCGTGTGGACCGGCGCGCTCGCCGGGGTCGCGCTCAAACTGTTCCTGCCCGGACGCTTCGACCGAGTCTCGATCGGCGTCTATCTCCTGCTGGGCTGGTCGGCGATCGCGGCGATCAAGCCGCTCGTTGCCTCGCTGCCGGCGCAGACGCTGGCGCTGGTCGTGGTCGGCGGCGTCATCTATTCGATCGGCGTGGCGTTCCATCTCTGGCACAGCCTCAAGTACCAGAACGCGATCTGGCACGCCTGCGTCGCCGTCGCCGCCGCCTGCCATTTCGCCGGCATTCTGCAGGCGCTCGACCGCGCCGCCTGAACGCCGGCAATCATCCTGTCGAGGCCAAGGCCGGGCGGTCGCGCGCGATCAGCCGGACGACCTCGACGGCCGGAACGGGCCGCGAAAAATAGTAGCCTTGCGCTTCGCCGACCCCGGCCGCCCTCACGCATTCGAGCTGTTCCAGCGTCTCGACGCCCTCGGCGGTCGTGGCGACGCCGAGGTCGGCGGCGAAGCGCGCGATCGCGCGCACCAGCGCACGCGCCATGGGGCCGCCGCTCGCCTGTTCGGCGACGAAGCTGCCGTCGATCTTGATGCGATCGAAGCGAAAGCGGCGCAGGCGGTCGACCGAAGCATAACCTTCGCCGAAGTCGTCGAGCGCGAGCGCCACGCCCATCCGCCGCAACCGCGCGAGCGCGGGCGCCGCGTCGCTCTGCTCGTCCATGATCACGCTCTCGGTGATTTCGAGCTCGAGCCGATGCGCGGCGAGCGGACTCGCGGCGAGGGCGTGGGCGACGGCGCCCGGCACGTCGGCGCGGACGAACTGCGCTGGCGAGACGTTGACGGCGACCCTGAGGTGGTCCGGCCAGGACGCCGCCTCCCGGCACGCGGTCGCGATCACCCACGCGCCGATCGAATCGATTAGACCGCTTTCCTCGGCGATCGGCACAAATTCGCCGGGAAGAACGAGCCCGCGACGCGGCAGGCGCCAGCGCAGCAGCGCCTCGAACCCCTTGAGGCGCGCATCGGCGACGCCGACGAGAGGCTGATAGTGGAGCTCCAGTTCGCCCCGTTCGAGCGCCAGAGCGAGCTCTTGGCGCAATGCCGAACGCTCCCTCAGGACGCGCTCCATCTCGCGGTTGAAGAAGCGCCAGCAGCCGCGGCCCGCCGCCTTGGCCTGGTAGAGCGCGAAATCGGCGTGGCGCAGCAGCGTTTCGATATCGAGCGGCGCGCGATCGGCGACGGCGACGCCGATGCTGACCGACGCGGGCAACGATTGCTCGCCGCAATCCAAGGGGGTGGCGAACGACGCGCTCAGACGGCCGGCGAGCGCGGAGGCGCCGTCCTCGCCATGAGCGAACTGCGCGACGACGATGAATTCGTCGCCCGAATAGCGCGCCACGCAGTCGCAGGCGCGGGCGTTCTCGCGCAGTCGGCGCGCCACCGCGCGCAAGAACGCGTCGCCGGCCAAATGGCCATAGGCGTCGTTGACGAACTTGAAGCGGTCGACGTCGATGAGGAACAGCGCGACGCGCCGCCCATCCGCCGACGAGACGGCGAGCCGATCGCGAATGTGGTCGGTGACCGCGGATCGATTGGGCAATTGCGTCAGAAGATCGGTGCGCGCGAGATAGGCGACGCGTTCGCGCGCGCGCTCGAGCGCCGTGACGTCCTCGTGCGCAGCCACCCAGCCGCCGTCCGCCAGCGGCTGCGTGACGACCGCGACGATCAGATCGTCGCCGATTGCGAAGGTGCGCGCAAACGTTTCGCGGCGCGCCACCGCCGCCGACCATTGCGCGAGAATGGGATCGATCGGCCCATCGAAGGAGCCGCGGCGCTTTCGCGCCTCGAGAAGTTCGCGCAGCGTCATCTTACGGCGCACGTCGCCGTCGCGCAGCTTGTGGAGCGCTAGGAAGCGCCGATTCCAGAACATCAACCGCCCAGCGGCGTCGAAGGCCGCGACGCCGTGGTTCATGTTGTCGAGCGCGATGTCACGCCAACGCCGCCGCGCGCGCCGACGCAGCAGCATGACCGCCGAGATTGCGCCGAGCGCCGCGGCGATCAACGCCGCCAGCGCATCGATGAATGGCAAAGCGGCCATCTCGCGTCGGTCTCTCCCTTGCCAGGCGCGCGAAGCTTTATCGGCTTGCCGCCGGCTCAAGGCGGCGACGACAAGGCAATAATCGGCGTTATCCCGGACTTTTACACGGGACAGACTAACATATAATGAACTTTTCTCTGCGCGCGACGTCGTTGTGCTTCCGTAACGTCATGACTACGCGACGATATAGTTTTATTTACGCTGTCGGGCGGCGCTCCATGCTCGCCGCGTCGCCCGTGGGCGGCGACGTCTCGACAGGCGCCGCGCGACGCCGCGACGCGGCGCCGACGATCGGATCGGAAGCCAAGGACCGCGCGCTTATGCAGCGGCGGCGCGCCATCTTGACGCCGCAGTCGCATGGCGTGCTATTTCGCGCATGCAGCCGGGAACGCCCATGACACGAACGCACTTCGCCCTTGCCTTCGCCTTCGCTGCGGTGGCGTTTGCGAGACCGGCTTTCGCGGCTGAGCTGCCGTCGCAATCGCCGCTTCCCTCCCTCGCCGCCGATCCCGAGACGCAAGCGCCGGACTGGAAGGGTTTCTACGTCGGCACCGGGGTCGCCGTCGCCGCCTTCAAGGGCGCCAAGGGCGCCGTCGGCGGCGACGTTTTCGCCGGCTACGATCACACCTTCGACAACAACGTCGTGCTCGGCGTGCGCTTCGCCACGGGCTACGACCCCTGGGTTTTTCCCGCCGGCCCGTATCGCGGCTTCGATTTCGCCGCGACGAGCGTCAAGGTCGGCTACGAAATGGGTCGTCTGACGCCCTATGTCGTGACCGGCGTCGGGCTGGCCAGAGCGACGAATTTCGGCGGCGGCCTGCCCAACCTCAACGATTCGCTCAATGGCGCGTTCGGCGGCCCCGGCGCTGCGCAGGCGGTGGGGTCGGTCGGCGTCGGCTTCGACTACGCCGTCACCAACAATGTCCATGTCGGCGTCGAAGCGAGCGTCAATAGCGTCGGCCCGTTCGGCGCCGGCGGTCCCTTTGGCCATTGACGGCGTCGGCGAAACCGCACGGCGCCACGGTTGCGTTCGCCGACGCCGCGCGTTACGTCATCGATCCTCTTCCAAGATTCGGATCCCATGCAGACTTTGAATCGTCGGGCGTTGCTCGTCAGCGTGGTCGCCGCCTCCGGCGCGCGCTTTTTTCGGCCGGCTTTCGCCCAGCAGCCGTCGGCGGCCGCCGCCACGCCCGCGTTCGTGTACGCCGACGTCGTCAAGCGCGCCCACGATCTCGCCGCGGCGCCGTTCGACGCTTCCATTCCTCCGCTTCCCGATTCGATCGCCGCGCTCGATTACGACGCGTGGCGCGACATCCGCTTCAAGTCCGACAAGCCGCTGCTCGGCCAACCCAACGCGAACTTCCGCCTCGAATTGTTCCACCTCGGCCATCTCTACAAGCGCCCGGTCGTCGTCAACGTGCTGCGCGACGGCATTCCCGCGCCTGTGCCGTATGCCGCCAATCTCTTCGACTACGGCCGCAACAAGATTCCCGCCGGCCTGCCGATCAATCTCGGCTTCGCCGGCTTTCGCTTGCGCTATCCGCTGAACGCGCCCCACGTCATGGACGAGGTCATCGCGTTTCTCGGCGCGAGCTACTATCGCTTTCTCGGCCGCGGCCAACGCTACGGCCTGTCGGCGCGTGGCCTCGGCATCGGCTCGGGCGCTCGCGCCGACGAGGAGTTCCCGTTCTTCCGCGAATTCTGGATCGACACGCCCGATCCGGCCGCCGACCGCATCGTGGTCCAAGCGCTGCTCGACGGCGAGTCGGCGACCGGCGCCTTTCGCTTCGAGATCGTCCCCTCGCTGGAGACCAGCGTCGACGTGACGGCGACGCTGTTCGCGCGCCGCTCGATCCCCTCGCTCGGCATGGCGCCGCTGTCCTCGATGTTCCTGAGAGGCAAGAACGACCATCGCGTCGACGACGACTTCCGCACCGAGTTGCACGATTCGGACGGCCTGCTGATGCACACCGGCGCGGGTGAGTGGATCTGGCGGCCCTTGAGCAACCCCGCCGCGCCGGCGCTGTCCACCTTCCTCGACAACAACCCGCGCGGATTCGGGCTCATCCAGCGCGACCGCTCGTTCGATCACTACCAGGACCTCGACCTCGCCTACGAGCTCAGGCCGAGCTACTGGATCGAGCCGCACGAGGGCTGGGGCGAGGGCGGCGTGCAACTGGCGGAGCTGCCGACCGACAACGAGAGCAACGACAACATCGTCGCCGACTGGACGCCCAAGGAAACGTTCGAGGCCGGCCGCTCGATGACTTACGGCTACCGCATCACCGCGCTGACCAACGACTCGCGGCTGAC
>JBEKFO010000212.1:0-7229 GCA_050013275.1 Roseiarcus sp.
GGCATGCGGTCGGCGGTGTTCGACCTCGCCCTGCGGATGCCGGGGTTCCGGCGTCGGATGTTCTACAAGCTGCCGAAAGACGAGTGGCTTTATCCGAACATGAACACCGGTCTGGTGGTCAAGTTCGACGCCAAGGGAACGATCCTCGACGTTCTTTGGGATCTCGGCGGCGAATCGCATCCGATGATCACGTCGCCGCGCGAGCACAAGGGCTACCTCTATCTCGGCGGCATCTACAACAATCGGGTCGGCCGAATTCGGCTGCCGGACGCCGATCCCAACTGGACGTCGATGGATTCTTACTGGGGGAAGAAGTCGTGATCGGCGCAATTCTCAGGGCCTGGGACAATTTCCGCGGCATCGGCGAGGCGTCGGTCTCCGTCCCGCCGATGGACGGCGCGCTGCGCCCGAACCAGCGGCTGGAGGAAGCCGTCGCGGTCATTGCGACGCCGACGCCGGACAACCTGGCGTCGCGCGGCGGCGGCGTCTGGTTTTCAAGCGGGAAGGCCGTGTTCGAACTCGACCGGGCGGCGGGACGTTGCGCCGAAGTCCATCGGTTCGACCATGCGGTGACCGCGCTGGCCTGCTCGAATGAAACGCTCGCCATCGGTCTCGACAGCGGCAGGGTGGTCTTTCGCGGCGGCGCCGACGACGGCCGGGAGATCGCCAATCTGGCCGGCAGGCCGCTGCTTTGTCCAACGGCGCTGATGTTCAAGCCGTCTGGCGAACTGCTGATTGCGCAAGGCTCGGCAATGCGGCCGGCGCGCGAGTGGAAGCATGACGCCATGGATCGCAACGCCAGCGGCTCGATCTGGGAGTTCGAACCGGCGAGCGGAAAGGCCGTCTTGCGCGCCGACCGGCTGTCGTGGCCCTATGGGCTGGCGATCGCTAGGGACGGCGCCATCGCCTTCTCCGAGAGTTGGCTCCATCGCATCGCCGTCATCGGTCCAGGCGGCGCGATTACGCCCGTCTTGGAAGATATTCCCGGATATCCCGCTCGCTTGGCGCCCGGCTCGGACGGCGGCTATTGGCTGGCGGTGTTCGCGCCGCGCAACCAGCTCATCGAATTCGTCCAGCGCGAGCGCAAGTTCCGTCGACGCATGATGGCGGAGGTCGATCCGGAGTATTGGCTCGCGCCGACGCTCAAGCCGTCGGAATCGTTCCTGGAGCCTCTCCAGGGCGGCGCGCAGAAGCACCTCAACAGACTCAAGCCTTGGGCGCCGACCCGCTCTTATGGGCTGGTGGTTCGGCTCGACCGCGATTTTCAACCCGTCGAGAGTTTCCACAGCCGCGCCGACGGACGGCGGCACGGCGTGACGAGCTGCATCGACGTCGGCGGAGAAATCCTCGCCGCAACGCAAGGAGGCAACGCAATCGTTTCGCTCGGTCATTCGACCGGCCAACCGACCCTCGCCAATGGAGGAGAGTAGCGATGCATCCGCTCGTCCAAATGCGCAAGGTGACCAAGGAATATCACGGCATTCCGGCGGTCACCGCCGTCGACTTCGTGCTCAACAAAGGCGAAGTGCATGCGCTCGTCGGCGAAAACGGCGCGGGCAAATCGACGCTGACCAAGATGATGTGCGGCGTGACGCCGCTCACCCATGGCGAGATGCTGGTCGACGGCAAGCCCGTCACCTTCAATAGTCCAGCGGAGGCGCTCGAGAGCGGCATCGCCATGGTGTTCCAGGAGACGAGCCTGGTGCCGACCATGACGGTCGCCCAGAATCTCTATCTCGGCGACGAAAAACCGTTCAATCGCCTGCGTGGCTTGTACATCGCCGCCCAGACGTTGTTGCAATCGCTCAACTTCGACGTGGTGCCGACCGCGGTCGTCTACGGTCTCGGCGCCGCCCACAAGCAGATGGTCGAAATCGCGCGGGCGGTGCGCAAGAATGTCAGAGTCATCATCTTCGACGAACCGACGGCGACGCTCACTCCCGAAGAGAAACACCATTTCTTCGCGCTGATCGGTCGGCTGAAATTGCGCGGCGTTTCCATCATTTTCATCTCGCACGCGCTTGAAGAAGCGTTGGAGATATCCGACCGCATCACCGTGATGCGCGACGGCGAGGTCGTCGCGAGCGACGTCACCAGCGCCTTCGATCGCGACAAGATCGTACGCGCGATGGTCGGGCGCTCGCTCTCCAAGGCGCTCTACCGCAAGCACAGCAGCGGAGCTGCGCGGCCGCCGCGCGAAAAGGTCCTCAGCGTCCAGAACCTTTCGGGGCTGGGCAATGTCGTGCGCAACACCTCCTTCACCGTCTATGCCGGACAGATCACCGGCATGTTCGGACTCGTCGGTTCCGGGCGCACCGAAACGGCCAAGATCATCGCCGGCATCATCAAACGCAATTTCTTCAATGGCGGGGAGGTGCGGTTGCGCAATCGGCGCATACGCTATCGCGTGCCTCGCTCGGCGGTGAAGGACGGCATCGTCTACGTCACCGAGGACCGCAAGGCCGAAGGATTCTTCGAGACGATGTCGATCGCCGAGAATCTGCATATGGGCGTCCTCGCCGCAGGTCTCGAGCGCAGCGCCGTGGTCAGCATGGCGGAGATGAAGGAACTCGCGGCCGAATGGACAAAAAAGCTCGGCGTCCGCACGATCGACAGCAACGCGCGCATGATCGAGCTCTCGGGCGGCAACCAACAACGCGTGGTGATCGCGAAATCGTTGATCCAGAAACCGCAAGTCGTGATCTTCGATGAGCCGACGCGCGGCGTCGACGTGGGCGCGATCGCCGAGATTCACGAATTGATCAACCGGCTGGCCGACGAGGGGCTGCCCGTCGTCGTGATCTCCTCCTACCTACCCGAGATCTTGAACATTTCGGACCGGATACTCGTCTGTCGCGCCGGGCGCGTCGTCGAGGAATTCTCGCCGGAAGAGGCAACGGAAGAAAAGATCATGTTCGCGGCTGTGCATTGACCCGTGGGGCGATGCGGCCCGCTGCGGCGCGGGATCGGGTTCCAAGCTCCGCGGATTGGCGAGACTCTTAGGCGATGAGGTATGAAATGGAAGTCGGACTAAGCAAGAAGTCGGTTTTGATCACCGGCGGCGCCTCCAACATCGGGAGAGCGATCACGCTGGCGTTTGCGGCGGAGGGGGCGAATATCACCATTGGCGATATCGACGAGACGCAGGCGCAGCGCGTCGCCGAAATAGCAGTGGAAAAAGGCGCAAGCGGAGTCCAGGTCGTCAAGACCGACGTAACAAGGCTCGACGACGTCAGAGCGATGTTCGCTGCTGCGGTCGAAAAATTCGGCACGGTAGACGTTCTGGTCAACAACGTCGGCTGGGACAATCATTATTATTTTGTCGAAACGACTCCCGAATTCTGGAACAAGGTCATTCAAATCAATTTCGTTGGGCTGCTCAATTGTTCCAAGGTCGCCCTCGAAATCATGATTCCGAAACGGTGCGGCGCGATCGTCTCGATCGGGTCCGACGCCAGCCGGCAAGGCGAGCCGCGCGAGGCGGTCTACGCCGGCGCGAAAGCGGCGATGAACGCCTTCATCAAGACCATCGCTCGCGAGAATGGGCGCTTTGGCATTCGTTGCAACGTGGTCTGCCCCGGCATGACTCCTCCGACCTCGCAGGACGACGTGGGACGCGAAAGCATGTGGTTCGATCAAGAACATATGTACGATAAGAATCTCTACGAGCGCATCGCCAACAACATGCCGCTCAAGAAGCTCGGCAAACCCGACGACGTCGCGAGCGCGGTTGTGTTCATGGCCTCAAACGAGTTGGCGGGTCACGTCACCGGACAGGTGCTCTCCGTCTCCGGCGGCTATAGCATGGCCGGGTGAGTTTCATTTTGCGCGACGGCATTGCGGAAGAGACAAGGAACGTCGGCACGAACCGTCAGAATCGATCCGAAGAAGGGCGCGCGGGTTGGGTCATTGCTGACAATTCGTTCAGCGCGCGTAGCGGGCGGACGCCCCTGCAAGTTGACGTCGGGCCGTCGCCAGTCGCCGCGACGTATCCACAACGACGACGGGTCGGAACGACGGTCGGAGCTTTGGCGGGCATTGCGTGCGCCCGTCAACAACGGTAGACGTTCGTCAATCCATGCGGCCTGTACTTCTTGAGATGTCGATTCGAACCTGAAGCGGGTGTTCAAGCGACGACGCCAGCCTCGGCGGCACCTGCGCAAGTGATGCAACAGGATGATGATGGCACGCGCTACAACCAAGACCAAACAAAATGCCTCGGCGCGCGAGATGGTCGAGCGAATCAAGAGCACGATAGACGATCCTGCTCTTGTGGAGCGGCGCCGGGCCCAAATCACCAAAGCGGCGATCGTCGCCTTCAGCCGCAACGGCTTCCACGCATCCACCATCCGCGGCGTCGCCAAACAGGCGAAAGTGAGCGTCGGACTGATATACCAGTACATCGGCGACAAGGAGGATCTTCTGTTCATGGCCCTGGTGGGGCTTCTGCGCGCCTATCGGGAGCAGATTCCTCCGGCGGTCGAAGGGGTCGTCGATCCCTTTCAGCGCTTCAACAAGATCGTGCGGTCGTACTGCAAGGTTCACGGCGCCTCGACCGAAGCGACGGTGCTGGCCTATCGAGAGACCGCCTCATTGAACAAGGAACGGCGGAACGTCATCAAGCAGCTCGAGGTCGAGACGAATCAGCTGATCATCGACGCGATACAGGACTGCATCCGAGCTGGGGTGTTCGAAGAGGACATCGACGTCGACTTGTTCTGCTACCAGATCGTCATGTTCTCGCAGGCGTGGGCGCTGAAGGCGTGGCATTTCAAGTCGCGCATGAGCATCGAGACCTACCTGGAACGCGGTCTGCGATTGATGCTGGGCGGCGTGATGACGGCCAAGGGCCTGCGCCAATACCGGGCTTTGTTGCGCAACGAAGAGTGAACCGGGCACGCCGCCTGACGCCTGCGATTGCGCCTCGAAGCGCTTACCCCCGTCCCTTCCCGGATAGCCCCCCAAGCGCGTTTCGCGCGCGCGTCCGTCAAAGGCGCTCGCCAACGGTCGGTTCGACGTTGACGGCTCGGCGCGCGTTCAATAGGGTGACTGAATGAACGCTCGGTCATATAGGTTGTTCCGGACAGAAGCTGCGCGTGGCGGGCTTTGCCCGTGAGCCTGCTCGAGGCGACGCTGGCGCCGTCGTCGATCCACGATCCGAGCGCCAATTCGGGGAGGAGCGCAAGATGAACGACCAGCTCGTGCTATGCGACGTCTACGACGGCGTCGCGAGCGTCACCCTAAATGATCCTGCGAAACTCAATCCGATTTCCGCGCTGCTGCAGGCTCGACTGCGCGAAGTGTTGGCGCAACTTCGCGACGACAAGTCGGTGCGCGCGATGATCGTCACTGGAGCGGGCAAGGGCTTTTGCGTCGGCGCCGATCTCGGCTCGATGGGCGCCGGCGGGACGCGGAGCCTCGGCGAGGCCACGGCCGACTCGATGGACCGCCTGAGCAACCCGATCATCCACGAAATGCGCGATCTGCCGTTCCCCGTGATCTGCGCCGTCAACGGCCCGGCGGCCGGAGGCGGCGTCGGCGTCGCGCTCGCCGCCGACATCACTTTGGCGGCGCGCTCCGCCTACTTCTATCTGCCTTTCCTGCCCAGACTCGGCATCGTGCCGGACCTCGGCTGCACCTGGTTCTTGCCGCGACTGGTCGGACGCGGGCGGGCGCTGGGGTTGGCGCTGCTGGACGAAAGGTTGTCGGCGGAGCGGGCCGAGCAATGGGGCTTGATCTGGCAATGCGTCGACGACGGCGCGCTGCTTGACCGCGCCCGAGGATTGGCTGCGCGGCTGGCGCGCCTGCCCTCGCATGCGATCCTTGAAGCGAGACGCGCCTTCGACTCGGCCGAGCGTCACACGCTGAGCGAACAGCTGCAGTACGAGCGCGATCGCCAACGCGAGCTGATCGATCGTCCGGCGTTTTCCGAAGGCGTCCGCGCTTTCATGGAGAAGCGCGCCGGCGGTCCGAAACAGACGGCGCCGAAATGACGGGAAGAGCGCCATGATTCGCGATCAGGAGATTTTGAACGCCCTGCTCGACACCGTTTCCCGTTTCGTGCGCGAGCGTCTCGTCCCCGCTGAGACGGCGGTGGCCGAGACCGACGAAATCCCAGCGGACATCCTCGCCGAAATGAAAGCCATCGGGCTGTTCGGCATCACGGTTCCCGAGCGGTTCGGCGGCCTCGACTTGACGATGGAAGAAGAGGTCCTCGTCATGATGGAAATGGGCAAGACGTCTCCGGCCTTCCGCTCCGCCTTCGGCACTACCGTGGGGATCGGTGGCATGGCGATCGTCCTGGACGGGACGCCAGAACAGAAGGAGCGCTACTTGCCCAAACTCGCGTCGGGCGAGTTGATCGCTTCGTTCTGTCTGACCGAACCGGGGTCGGGCTCCGACGCCGCCTCGTTGACGACCAGCGCCCGGCGCGACGGCGATTCGTATATCGTCAACGGCGTAAAGCGCTTCATCACCAACGCCCCGCACGCGGGAATCTTCACGGTGATGGCGCGCACTGATACGGGCAGCCGCGGCGCCGCCGGCATCAGCGCGTTCATCGTCGACGCCGATACGCCGGGCCTGAGCCTCGGCAAACGCGACAAGAAGATGGGTCAAAGGGGAGCCCATACCTGCGACGTGGTCTTCGTCGACTGCCGCGTTCCCGCCGAGAACATCGTCGGCGGCAAGGAAGGGCTGGGCTTCAAGACGGCCATGAAGGTGCTGGACAAGGGCCGCATCCACATCGCGGCGATCTGCGTCGGCGCGGCCGAGCGCATGCTGCAGGACGCCCTTGTCTATGCGTTGGAGCGCAAGCAGTTCGGCCAGCCGATCGCCGAATTTCAGCTCATCCAGGCCATGCTGGCCGACAGCCGGACGGAGATCTATGCGGCCGGATGCATGGTCCTGGACGCCGCCCGCCGACGCGATCTGGGCGAGAACGTCAGCACCGAGGCGTCATGCGCCAAATTGTTCGCTTCCGAAATGTGCGGCCGCGTCGCCGATCGCGCGGTGCAGATATTCGGCGGCGCCGGCTACATGGCCGAATACGCCGCCGAGCGCTTTTATCGCGACGTGCGATTGTTCCGAATCTATGAGGGCACAAGCCAGATCCAGCAGCTGGTCATCGCCCGCAACATGATCAAGGCGGCGCGCAGATGACGCCAGCGTGAGGCGCGGCTTCACGGCGCGCCATCCGCATTTGTCGCGGACGCGTGACCGTCGGATTG
>JBEKFO010000213.1:0-7209 GCA_050013275.1 Roseiarcus sp.
CGGTGCGAATGGCGGTTCCGACGGCGCCGCGTCCCCAATCCGTGTCGGCCCAGGTGATCTTGAGGAATTTGAGATACCCGTCGTCGAATCCGGCCGAGGCGACCGGGCGCACGCTCTTGGCCTCGTCGTGTTCGGCGAAGCCCACCCAAGCCATGCGGTAGCCGGCCTCGTCGCAGACGATGCGGCAGATGTCGTCGAGCAGGGTCTGCTCGTCTACGGCTCGCATCAGCGTGTAGTGGCAAATACTGACAGCCCGCAGTTCGCGATTGAGGCGGGCGAGCGGCTCCTCCGCCGGCGCCGGCGCGGAAATGTCTCTCCTGACGTCCAACATGCGCGTGCGCCTTACGTTCGAACTACCTTCGGCGGCGTCCCTCTTACGCCCGCGCCGCTGACGCGAACGCCCGCGTCGCGGCGCCGTCGATCGTCGGGAGATCCCGGATTGCGACCGGAATGAACGTACGGCATCATGCCCTTGGTCCGTGGCTCGCGCCCCATCGGACCAACACGTCATCCCAAAATTGTCGCAAGAAGTTGTAAATTATCTATTAGAAGAATTGTAGTCTGTTTCAGCAGGCGTCCCCGACGGGCGCGCGGAAAATCGTATTTTTGCCGTCGCGTCACGCAACCCCGAAGTTCAGGAGCGCTGGACAGCGGGACATCGTCTCCGGCTGCCCTTTCGGCGTCCCGTAAACTCCGACTCCGATAGGAAGCGTTTGAACGGGGATCTCCGCGATGTCTCAGCCGCGAAAACCAAATCGGGGCCTTCAGGTCGCGCTGTGCGCGGGCGTGGTCGCCTACCAGACGTACGATTGGGCGACTGCGACGGAGGGCATTTCACAAGCGCTCGCGTGGTTGAAAGCTTTCGCGTTTGGCGGCGGCTTCATCGGGCTCGTCGGCGGGCTCGTTTTGATGGCGCGCGGCAAATAGGCCGAAGGCTGACCGCTGCGCTCGAGCAACGCATTCGTCCGGCGCCGACTCGGCGCTTCGTCGCCTCCATGTCCGCATTGCCCCGGACGCCCCCAGGCGGTAAAAGGCGCGCGATGTGGAACCTCGCCAGCCCCTCGATCTTTCTCGCCCTGACCCGCCGCGTGCTGCCTTGGCTCGCGTTGGCGACGGCGGCGCTGTTCGCGCTCGGGCTCTTCCTGTCGTTTTCGGCGCCGCCCGACTACCAGCAGGGCGAAACCGTCAAGATCATGTACATCCATGTTCCCGCCGCCTGGCTGTCGACCTTCATCTACGGCGTGATGGCGCTGGCGAGCCTGGGCACCTTGGTCTGGCGCCATCCGCTCGCCGACGCCGCGCAGAAGGCCGCCGCGCCGCTCGGCGCCGGCTTCACCTTCATCTGCCTGGTCACCGGCTCGCTGTGGGGCAAGCCGATGTGGGGAACCTACTGGGTGTGGGACGCGCGGCTCACTTCGGTTCTGGTGCTGTTCATCCTCTATCTCGGCTTGATCGCGCTGTGGCGCTCGATCGAGGACCCCGGTCGGGCGGCGCGCGCGGCGGCGATCCTGACGCTGGTCGGCTGCGTCAACTTGCCGATCATCAAGTTTTCCGTCGACTGGTGGAACACGCTGCACCAGCCCGCTTCGGTGTTTCGCCTCGGCGGGCCGACGATTGCGCCGGAACTGCTGTGGCCGCTGCTGGTGATGGCGCTCGCGTTCACGCTGCTGTTCCTGGCGCTGCATCTGATGGCGATCCGCAACGAGATCCTGCGTCGGCGCCTGGCCCGGCTGACCATGATCGCCGCCGCCGAAGGCGACGCTCTGGCGCCGCATCTGGCGACCGGAGGGCTCGGCGCATGATGGAAATTCCGCATCTCGGCTTCATCGTCGCCGCCTACGCGCTCGCGGCGGGAGTCGTCGTCGCGATGATTGCGTCGATCCTTTGGGACTATCGCGGGCTGAGCGCCGCGCTCGCCCGCCTCGAAGCCGCGCGGGCGGACAAGGAGACGCGATGAGCGAGAGCGCGCCAACCTCCGCGCGTCGGCGCGGCGTCCTCACGGCGCTGCCGCTGATCGTGTTCGCCGCCTTGGCGGCGCTGCTGTTCGTGCGGTTGTTCGCCGGCGACGCCTCGCGCATCCCCTCGGCGCTGATCGGCCAGAGCGCGCCGGCCCTCGACCTTCCCGGCCTCGACGGCGCGCCGGGCCTTGCCGACGCCGATCTGCGTCGCGGCCACGTCACCCTGGTCAACATCTTCGCCTCATGGTGCGTGCCTTGCCACGAGGAGCACGAATACCTGATGGCGCTCGCCGCGGATCCCGAACTGAAGGCCAATGGCGTCGAGATTCTTGGCGTCGCGCAGAAGGACCCGGCGGAAAACGTCAAGCGCTTCCTCGGCTTCAAGGGCGATCCCTACACAAAGGTCGGCGTCGACAGCGACGGCCGCGCCAGCATCGACTGGGGCGTCTACGGCGTTCCCGAGACCTTCATCGTCAAGGGCGACGGCGCCATCGCCTTCAAGCTGGTCGGCCCGATCGGCGCCGACACGCTGGAGAGCGTCGTCAAGCCGGAAATCCTCAAGGCGATGAACTGACCCGCGCGTCAGTTCAGCACGCGCCGGACTTGCGGGCTGTCGAGCGAGAAAGCGGGAATGGCGACGTCGAAGACATCGCCGTCCTCGGCGACCATGCGGTAGGTTCCGACCATGATGCCGCTCGGTGTGCGCAATGGGCAGCCGGAGGCGTAGCGGAAGGATTCGCCCGGCGCCAGGGTCGGCTGCTCGCCGACGACGCCGGGGCCGCGAACCTCTTCGCGATGGCCCGCCGCGTCGGTGATCCGCCAATGGCGATGCGTCAATTGCACCGTCTGCTCACCGAGATTGACGATCTCGACCGTGTACGTCCAGAAATAGCGCGGCTCGTCGGGATCCGATCGCTCCGGCGCATAGGCCGGCTCGACGGTTACTTTGATGTCTCGGGTGACGGCGGCGTACATCATGGCAGTCTAACGGATGGGCGCGCCGTGGCCAAGTTCCCCTGGGCAGGCTCAGGCCCGGCGACCTCGCTGACCAGTTTGCGGATCATCGCCTCCTCGAAATTGTTGAAATCGTCGATCGGCAGCACGAACGACCCGGGGCCGCCGATAACGTTCTCGCGGTAGTAATTGGCGAGACCGCCGGGCGGATTGGTGTGCAACGCGAGAAAGCCGCCCTGCGCGGCGGCGCGCCGGTTGAAAATGGCGAGGCCGTTGATCGTCGCGCCGGCGTTCAACGCCGCGTCGCGCGCTTCCGTGACCGATCGGCCCTGGTTGCTCGTGCCGTCGCCGGAGACGTCGACGACCTCGCGGTCGGCGACGAAGCCGCTTTCGACCAGCAGGCCTATGGAGAAGTCGATCGCCGAACCGATCGCGGTGCGCCCGAGGAAGGAGCGCGGCGCCTCGGCGAGCGCGGCGGCGAACTTGCGCGCATCGGCGGGCTCGCCGATCACGGTCCAGTCGACCACTGTCTTCTCTTCGCCTTCGCCGGCCCATTCGACGAAGGCGACTGCGATGGCGCCGTGGCGGCCCGAGCGGATCGCGTCGAGCACGTCCGGGTTGGCGATCGCGGCGGCGTAGCCGCGCCGCTGCAGCGCGAATTCTTCGTCATCGATGCTGCGGGAGACGTCGGCCGCCAGCACCAGCGCGACGTCGACCGCCTCCGCCGCGCGCGTGGCTCGCGTCAGCGGCGCGAAAGCCGCGACGGCGAAGACGACGACGGCCGCCGAAGCGGCTGTGCGAGCGCGCATCCCGCGCATCGAAACCTCCTGCGGGACGATGGAGCGGTCGAGAAAGTCACATGGGGCGTGGTGAGCAGGGCGGCAAGGCTGGGCGGCGGCGCGCCGCCAACAGCGGTCACGTCACGGCCGGGCGTCCCAATTAGCCCAGGGACACGGTCGACGCGCGGCTGCGGGTCTTCGGGATCGAGGGACCGCGGGGGGTCGACGCTTCAGTTTCTCCGACGATCGTTTCCGGCAAAATCGACGCCGCGACGATGACGGTCGCCGCCAAGGCCGCGGCGCAGATTCTCGAGGACGCGCGCCGACGCCGATCGCCGCGCGCTTATTTAATTGAAAGCGCTCGATATTTCGACGTAGGTGTTGTTCAACCGGGTGCCGAGATTGCCGACCGCGACGATGATCGCCAGGGCGATGCAGGTCGCCAGGAGAGCATATTCGACTGCGGTCGCGCCGGACTGCGATCTGGCGAACCGACCGATGATCGTCATCATGTGTTGCTCCAGACGAAGTCCTTTGCGCGATCGCGCTGCGCCTCCCGCCTTCGAGGCGCAAGTTAACGCGCGAGCCGTTTCCCCACGGTTAATTCATTCGCCGAATGAGAATATCGACTGCGATTCAACGGTTCGGCGCGCCAAGACGTTTAAACGTGCGTTAACGCGGGGGGCGACGGTCCGGTTACGCCGCGCCCACGCGGCCCGCCGCCCGCCGCGCCTGCAATCGGCGTCGGATCGGCCAGACGCAAAGATGTGTCGCGCCCCATCCCCAGATGAGCGCGAGGCCGCCGACGATCAGGGACTCCGGGGTTACGGGGACCGCGGGCTGGAAGTCCTGGAGCGTCCGGCTGGCGGTCTCGGAATCGAAATCGCCGGCGATCAGCACCAACCGACGCAGCGGATCGGCGCCCTGCAGCTCGGCGAGGTCGTGCCCCAGGCGGGCTTCGCGGGCGATGTCGCTCTCGATGTCCGAGCCGCGTTCGCGCGCCAGCGGGTCCGCGTTGTCCTTCAGCCGGGCGACGCCTTCGGCGGGGGTCAACGAACGGCTCGCCGCTTCGGCGTCGAACGCGGCGACGACCCGCCTGAGCTCGTCGAGCGCGCCGCCCAGCCGTTGACGATATTGTTGCGAGAATTCCGGCCATTGCGTGCCGATGAGACCGCACAAGAGGCCGATCGCCAAAGCCAATCGTCGCACGAACATCGAAAAGTCTCGCTGAGCCCCGCGCACGCTATCGCGCGCCCGGCGAAAAGTCACACGTCGCATTGACGTGGCCGCGCGAATTGGACTGAATGGGCGCCGTCGCAGTTCCGTGCGCCAAGGTGCAGGCATCGATGAGCGAAAAATCCGCCGCCGCGGCGCGTCGCCCTTGGCCGCTTTTCCAATCCTTCGCGGGCTGGCGCCTCGCCGATATCGGCGCCGACACGGTCGCCGGCGTTACGCTCGCCGCGATCGCCATACCCGAGCAGATGGCGACGGCGCGCCTGGCGGGGTTCGAGCCTCAAATCGGCTTTCTCGCGCTCGTCGCCGGGGCGGTCGGGTTCGCCGTGTTCGGCGCCAGCCGCCTGTTGTCGGTCGGCGCGGATTCGACCATCGCGCCGATTTTCGCCGGAGCGTTGGCGCTGCTGGCGACGAGCGGCTCGCCGCATTACGCCGCCGACGCGGCGTTGCTCGCGCTCGGCGTCGGCCTCATTCTCGCGCTCGGCGGCGTGTTTCGCCTCGGTTTCGTCGCCGACCTGCTTTCCATCCCCGTCACCACGGGATTCCTGGCCGGGATCGCCGGTCACATCCTCGTCAGCCAAGCGCCGGCGCTGCTCGGCCTCGAGGCCCCGCGGGGAATTTTGATCGCGCAGGTCGCCGCGCTCGCCGTTGGGCTAGGCGCGACGAATTTCGCCGCCCTCGGCATCGGCCTCGGCGTGCTCGCGATCATGCTGGCGAGCGAACGCGTCAATCCGCGCTTTCCCGGCGCTTTGATCGGGCTGGGGCTCTCCGTCGCGCTCGTCGTCGCGCTGGGGCTGGAGTCGCGCGGCGTCTCGACCTTCGGCGCGATGGCGGGCGCGACGCCGAAATTCGCGCTTCCCGTCGTTTCGCTCGACGATCTCCTGCAAATCGCGCCTCTGGCGCTGATCGTCGGCATCGTGGTCATGGTGCAGACGGCGGCGACGACGCGCAGCTTCGTCTCCGACCCGGCCCGCGGCCCCGACGTCAACCGCGATTTCGTCGGCCTGGGCGCGGCCAATCTGCTGGCCGGCCTCATCGGCGCCTTTCCCGTCAACGCCAGCCCGCCGCGCACGGCGGTCGTCATGGAGACCGGCGGCGTCTCGCAACTCGGCGGGCTCGTCTGCGCCGCCCTCGCGCTCGCCCTGTCGGCGTTCGGCGCCGGCCTCATCGCGCATGTTCCGCACGCCGCGCTCGCCGGCGTGTTGTTGTTCGTCGCTCAGCGCATCGTGCGGGTGACGACGATCCTCGACGTCTGGCGACGCAGCGGCGCCGAATTCGCCCTGATCGTCGCGACCATGCTGGCGATCCTCGTGCTGCCGATCCAGCAGGGCGTCGCCACCGGCATCGTCCTCTCGCTGATGCACGGCGTTTGGACGACGACGCGAGCCCGGACCGTCGAGTTCGAGCGCATCCCCGGCACGTCGATCTGGTGGCCGGCGAGCGCCCTGCAGCGCGGCGAGACCGTGCCGGGCGTGCGCGTCGTCGCGCTGCAGGCGCCGCTGTCGTTCCTCAACGCCTACGCGTTCCAAAAGGCGATCCAGGCGCTGCCGGGATCGGGAACGCGGCTGATCGTCATCGAGGCCAATGCGATCGTCGAAATCGATTACACCGGCGCCAAGATACTCGGCGAAGTCGTCGAACGCTTGCGCGGCGCGGGCGTCGACATCGCTTTCGCGCGGCTGGAATCGGTGCGCGCGCAAGAAAGCTTCGCCCGCCAAGGGCTGGAGGCGCTTGTAGGCCGCGACCACCTCTTTCACAGCGTCGAGGAAGCGGTGCGCGCGCTGACGCCGCCGTGACGGCGATTTTGGAGCTGATCGAAACGCGCTATGGATCGGCGCCGCTGGCTAGCCGCGACGCGGCGAGCCCGGACATGACCGGGGCGTTCGACTTTCGGCCGGAGACCTCAGGGCGAGAGGATTCGAAGTGAGCCAAGTCCCGATCGGCGTCGTCACCGTTTCCGACCGCGCTTCGGCGGGCCTTTACGAAGACAAGGGCGGGCCGGGGATCGAGGCGGCGCTGGCGGCGATCCTCGCGACGCCATGGCGCCCCGTGCGCCGGCTGGCGCCGGACGAGCGCGAGGCCATCGAAGCGGCCTTGCGCGAACTCGCGGACGTCGAGCGCTGCGCGCTGATCCTGACCACCGGGGGCACCGGTCCCAGCCCGCGCGACGTGACGCCGGAGGCGACGCAAGCGGTCTGCGACCGGCTGATGCCGGGGTTCGGCGAATTGATGCGCGCGCGCAGCCTCCTGGAGGTCCCGACCGCGATTCTGTCGCGCCAGATCGC
>JBEKFO010000214.1:0-7206 GCA_050013275.1 Roseiarcus sp.
CTCCAGGCGGCGGCGCGCTTCATCGCTCGTCAGGCCTGTCGGCGCGGCGCCGTTCATGTCGGCTCCCTGTCTAGCGGTGGAGACCTTTTCGTTGACGGCTGGGCTTGGCATGGACTTGTCCAATCTGATTTTTGGCGACGAACGCGGTTCAGCCGCCCGCGCGCCGTCAGCGAATGGTCGACTCCGCGGCCGCCTTCGCCGCGTCCTTCGCCGCCTCGATCTGAGACAGCTCAGTCACCCAAAAGGCGCCGGAGTGCGCCTTCTCGTAACCGTAGTCGTAGAGCTGGCGCATCGCGTCGGTTTCGAAACCCGTGCCGCCGCTGTCGGGGTGATCTTTGCCGATATAACTCAAGTGAAAGCTCAAGCCCTCGCGGCTAGCGACGTTATAAGTCTCGGCGAGGACCGCCTTGGTGCCGACCCGATTCAAAGTGGATAGCGACTGCGCCGCGATCGCTTCGACTTGGTCCGGCACGACCGCGAAGCCCGGATCGATGCGGGCGTTGACGATAATATACAGCGCCGGACGCGCGGCGCGCCAAATCGGCTTACCGCCGAAGAGCACTGCCTGCGGCAACGTGTAGACGGGAGCGCTCAGCGCGCCGTCGGCGTGCATCTCCTGGAAGATTTTGTCGTTCGCCTCCACATCAATGAGTTGCGGCGCAAAAACCACGGGAACGCTCGCGGAGGCTGCGAGAACGTCGCGGAACAGTTCAAAGGCTTTCGGCTCGCCGCTGGTAGCGATGGCGCCCATGTCCCACACGACCGCGCGCTGCGCGTCGAGATTGGTCGTGACGACCAGCAGGCGACGCCCCTTTTGATCCTCGCGCGCGATCGCCCTGATGAGGTCGTCATCGAGATAGCGCTCGACGAGCCCGCGCACCCGCCCCGAACCGAACACCCCGGCGCCGAACAGCGCTCCGAGAGGATTGGGCTGTCCAATCAAGCGCTGCGCCGCGCCGTTCGTGTAGATTTGCCTGAGCCTATCGTCGTAGGCGGGTCCGAGAAAAGCGAACGGAGCGATCAGCGCCCCAGTCGACACGCCGGACACGATGGTGAATTCTGGTCGCGTACCGGACTCGCTCCAGCCATTGAGAACGCCCGCGCCAAAGGCGCCGCCCCCACCGCCGCCGGAGAGGGCGAGATAGACGAACGGTCGCCCTTTCTGCACGACGGCAGGTCGTGAGACGCCTTGGACCGTGCGCGCCGTGGAGTCGGCCCAATATCGAATATTGGACGTGCCGATGGGAACCGCGGTCATCTCGTCGGACTCGGTGAAGGGCGTGCGCGGCTCGGTTGCGCAGGCGCCCAGCAGAGCCGTACTCAACACGAGCGCGCGCAAGGCAGGTCCGAGACTCATGAAACGCCGCTCCTGATAGGTTGTCCTTTGGCGGATCGCTCTCCGATGTATATTGTTGTTAGGCATGGCGGGGTTTGGCCTGCGGCACGCGTCAGTGAACGAGCCCGAGGCCGAGGATTCCCGACACGATCAAAAAGAAAGCGACGATGTAGTTGAGCAATTGCGGCATCATGAGAATGAGCACGCCGGCAATCAGGGAGACGATGGGTTGAAGGTGGGCGATGCTGAGGGTCATGAGCGTGCGCTCCGGCTGTGATGTCTGAAGAAAACGCGGGCAATGGAGGCGACTCGTCTTTCACTCGAGGGGCGTCGGGCGCCCTCGAGGTTGCGCACGCCCCATTTCGAAAAGAGAGCGAAGCGGGAGCGCTTCTGTGCGCGCCGCATCCCGCCCCTTCCGTCGGGCCAGATCGTCCAATCGCCACACGGTGCATTCGCGTGCTCAATTCCGGTTCGCGCCGCCTGAACGTGCGTTGAGGCGGCGCGCTACGTCGAAATAGCGATTCCGTCGCTGATCACTTGCCCTGTGGCAAGATTTTGTTGCCGGCACCGGGACCACCTGTCTTCCCGCCCGTGAAAGTCTTCCCGCCCTGGAACGTCTTATTGCCCTGGAAAGTCTTGTTACCCTGGAAAGTCTTGTTACCCTGGTAAGTCTTGTTGCCTTGGTAAGTTTTGTTACCCTGGTAAGTCTTGTTGCCTTGGTAATTGTTGCCGCCCCGCTGACCGCGGTTCCATCCGTTCCAGCCTTCGCGACCGCCCCAGCCGTAGCCATTGTTCCAGGCATAGCCGCACCAGTACCAGCCCGGGCCCTGCCAGCCGTCGTCGTACCAGCAGAAGTTGTGGCCAAGGAAAAAGAACTGCGCCTGTTCGACCGGGAGGATCTCGGTCGAAGGGAGGGCGCCGCCCATGGCGGCTTGGGCCGAGCCAGCCAGCGGCAGGGTGATTCCCGCTGCGACAGCGAGCGCAAGACCGGTTAGATAAAGCGTCTTCATAGTTGTCTCCTTGTCTGCGTCTATCGACGCGAATCTCCCAACGCCGCCGCCCAGTCGTTTGAGGACAGGGCCGCGAGGAGACATGCATAGGCCGTCCGTTCGGCGTGCACGAGACTCGGAATCTACTCACCGGAAGGCGCGACGGCGGGCTTTTCAATTGCAACGCTGCGGCTTGTCGATTGTGGACGTGGCTCCGATCGGCGGAACGGTCATCGACAGCGATCATGGCGACCAGGCTGCCGAAACGCGTCGATCCGCCGACTCGATCGCTGACGCGCGACGCGCTTCACCGCCGGCGCCGTTCAAAGGCGAAGCCTGAGTAGTTTCCGAGCCTATATTCGCCGAGTCGCCGCTGTGAAGCGCTCTGAAGACGAACTGAATTGCTCGCGAACCTACAACGCCGAGAATGAGCATGCGACCCATTGAGGCCACACGAGCTCGCGAAGAACAATAGGAGTTCGCTTGGACTTTCAAGGATCTTCGCGCGTTTGCGGCGCCGTCGTTGGCGCGCGCGCATCCCAGCGTCGGGGCGACCATCGCCTAGGGGCTTTCTATCCGCGCCTGAATGGCGCCCACAACGACAATGGCTAATGCCGGCCGCGCAACTTGAAGTCGCGCATCAGCGCACCGAAATCGCGCTTTTGCGCATCGGTGAGGCTATCATAAAGAGGCTTGGCCGCATCCGCGACCGCCTTGAGTTGCTCCCCCATTTTCTGAAGATGCTCGGACATTATCGTCATGCGTTCGATCGGCGAGGGGCGTTCGCCTTGACTCATACGCTCTTGCGCTTGACGCCATCGATCCGCGCGCGCCTTTCCCGCGCCGCGGATCGCCGACTCGAAAGCCGGCCAGTTCTTGGCTTGCTCATCGGTGAGCTTAAGCCCCGCCTTCATGGCGGCAAGATGCGCGTCGAGCATGACGGACTGGCGTTCCTGCATGCGTTGCATCTCGGCCGCGTTTGGCGCGCTCGGCTGATCGCCGGGGGCGGCAAACGCGTTCAGGGCGAAGGTCGAACCAGCCAAGCCGCAGATCGCGACGGAGGCGAGAAGAAATTTTCTCATGAGTGCACCTATTGGTTGAAACTTTGCATCGTCTGTCGGATTTCAGCGCATTAACGTCAAAGACAATTTCGTCAGCTTTAGCCCGCTGTCGCTCTGCGCTTAGCGCCGATCTCTCGGTCGACAGGTCAATCGAGAAACGCCTCGCCTAGCAGATGGCCAAACCCGGCGCGCGATCTCGCCCTCTCCAGGGGCGCACCCGAAAACCGGGTGGACCCGCATTGTGGAGAAGCGATAGAGCCGTCCTCAGTAGCCCCAGGGACCGCAGAGACCGAGAGTCAATTGAATAGGTCCGCAGAAGCCGGGATAGTAGCCGCCGTTGTAGCCGCCATAGTAAGCGTTGCCGCCATAGGAGCCACGTCCTCCTCGGCCGCGGTAATTACCGCCGACGCGCCCATGACCATGACCATGGCTAGAACCCTGGCTTATGCGGGGCGCGCCCGCGGCGTCGGCGACGGACGGAACCACGATCGCGCTGGCCGCCAAGGCGAGCGCGGTCGAGCCCACGATGAACATGTTTCTCAGCATATGCTTTCTCATGACAGTGACTCCAAGTGACGAGAGATACGGCAACTCCAATCAGCCAATACGGTCGCGTGCGGGAGCGCCAGAATCGGAAACTACTCATGCTGGCTTTGTCACGCCGCCGCCGGACGGATCGTTTCAGACCGATGGTCGCCGTCGATTTGCGAGAAGCCGCCGCCCGAAGTCGCCGCCCCAAGCGGCACGTGACTTCGCGTCTTGACGAGGTCCACTTGAAGATCGAGGGCCGAACGATCTATCTCGGGCGCGGCGTCGGCGCCGAAGGCAAGAATCTCGACGTGCTGGTCCGATCCGAGCGAAACAAGAACGCCAGCGCGGCGCAGAAATTCCTATTGAGCCATGCCGCCGTCCACAACGCGCTCGACGTTCAACGCCATCTGGTCTCAGCTCGAACGCGTCGCCCGCTTCGCGCCGGCTTGAAATTTCCGGAAGGGCGGCGTTTTCGCGACCTTGGTTCAACAACGTGAAAAGGTCCGCGCACAATTGAACGGATTGCGCCTTGTGTGACTTCGCGTGTTCAGGGCGGCTCGAAAAGGCGGCATGAGCAGATTCCGACTCTTGCGCGCCAGCTTACGACGTCTCATTTGGTCAGCCGGCAGTCACGAGGCGTCCGTGAACTGGGATCACGTCGAAGTCGGTTGGATTCAGCTTAAACACGAAATCGTCTTGCGGTGGGACAAGCTGAGCGACGACAACGGCAAGCGCGTCGAGCTGATCGGCGCGCCGATATCGAGTGACGGCCAAAGCAGCGACGCGCAAATGATAGCCTTTCGCCCCGACAACCCCGGAATGCGGGGCGAGTTATCGCGGCGCATCGGTCGTTGATCAAAAAGTCAATTGGGGAGGCGCAGGAGGAAACGGCTATGACCACGCGGATCGTGGGAAGCGGCTTGATATGCGCGACATTGCTCGCCGTCGGCTTTGGCTTCGTTATCCCTGTCGGCGGCGCCGTCAGCGCACTATGCGATCTCTTGGCTGTCGGGTCGGTGATCGCCTTTTTTGCGCTGCTCGATGGCGCGTAACGTTCCAAAATTGGGAAGTCTGTCCCGCCCGGGGTCTCCTCCGTATAAGGCGAGAGCGAGTTTCTCGACCTCGATGGCGTTTGCCGCGGAGAGGCGAGTGCCGACGGCGGAGAGATTCCAGGCTCACTTTGTCGGCGCCACGAGTCGGCTCTGTTCGGATTGCAGCGGAGCTCGAAGCAATCCGTCCGCTTGCAAAGCGCGCGAGAACTGATCGCCCGCATCGAAAATTGGATCCTGCCGACCCCGATAGGCGGCTTGCAGCAGCAGATCGCCCGCGCGCTGCCAGTGGGGATAGGCCTTATCAACCTTGAGGAGGTCGAGCATCAGGTCGCGCGCATCGGCCAATGTCGTCAGCGTGCGCCCGTCGTTGAGGTGAAGGCGCGTCGGCAGTTTGCGGGACCAAGCCATCAGGTAAGGATTCTCAATTCTCGTCTCTTGCGCTCGCGCTTCGCAAACGATCGTCGCCGACAGAATACCGAATCAATTCAGCCTTGGCAGACTCGGAATCCACCCACGCGAGCGGCTCGCCTTATCGGCTTGTCAACTTGGCGGCACCGCGACGCGTGATGACAAGAACGAGACCGACTCCCTTGCCGCCCTCAAGCTTGTCTGCGCGCGTCTGTGGTTGCGCGCCTATCGCTCCGCGACCTCGACGGACTGAGGAGCGCGCGCAGGTCGCTCATCAAGCTCGGGCGCTGGCGCGTCTCCGCGAGCGCAGCGAGATAGCTTTCCGCCCAGAGTTCGATGTTATGGACCAAGAGATGTTCCAGCATGGGGCCGTGGCGTTCGCGTCGCTCGAACAATGGCATTTCCAACGCGCGCTTCAGCGCCGCGGCCACGCCCTCGCTCTCGTGCGGATTGACGATCAACGCCCCGGTGAGTTCCGCCGCCGCCCCGGCGAATTGCGAAAGCACAAGCACTCCGGGATTCTCCGCATCCTGCGCCGCGACATATTCCTTCGCGACGAGGTTCATGCCGTCACGAAGCGGCGTAATCAGCGCCACATCGGCCGCGCGATAGATGCCCGAGAGCGCGGTGCGTGAATGGGAGCGGTTGACATAGCGTATCGGCGTCCAGGACGCCTCGCCATAACGGCCGTTGACTCTGCCGATCAGCGTCGTCACCTCATTTTCGATCGCCGCGTAGTCCTTGATGTCGGACCGGCTTCTTGGCGTGATCTGCAACAGGGTGACGCGCGACCGCCAGTCGGGATTGACCTCGAGAAAACGGTCGAAGGCGTTGATGCGTTGGATGATGCCCTTCGAATAATCGAGCCGGTCGACGCCGAGCACGAGACGCAGCCCCTTGAGGCTCTCCCTAATTTCCTTGGCGAGTGGCGAACGCGCAGCACTGCGCGCAAGCCGCGCGTAAGTGGCGGTCTCGATGCTGACTGGAAAAGCGCCGATACGGGTCTGGCGTCCCTCCACTTCGAAAGTTAAGCCGCGTCCCTCCTTGGCGCCCGGTATCGTCAATAGGTAGGCGGCGAAGTTATTGCGATCGTTCTCGGTCTGAAAGCCGACAAGATCGTAGTACGTAAGGGCGCCGAGAATCTCGTCGTGGTGCGGCAACGTGCGCAGAATGTCCAACGGAGCACAGGGGATGTGCAGGAAGAAACCGATCGGATTGAGATGCCCTCGAGCGCGCAGTTCGCGCGCCAACGGCATCAGGTGGTAGTCGTGCACCCAAAGGACATCGTCATCTTTGATGAAGGCGCTGAGTCTGTCGGCGAACAGGCGATTGACGCGCATATAGCCTGAATGGTCGGCGCGCGAATATTCTTGCAAATCGACGCGATAGTGTAGGATCGGCCACAGGACCCGGTTCGCCAGGCCATTGTAATATTCCTCAAAGTCGTTTTTCGACAGATCGATGACGGCGTAGGTTATGTGATTGCGCTCGACGGTGCGCGGCTCCGCTGTCTCCGTCTCGTCGATCTTGCCGCTCCAGCCGAACCACACGCCTGTGCGATTTCTCAGCGCCGCTTTCACCGCGACGACGAGACCCCCCGCCATCTGTTTGTTTCCCGGCTCAGGCACGGCGACTCGGTTTGAGACGATGATCAGACGCGGGCCCATGCTTCCTCCCAACTCGACGACAGACGGGTCGCCGTGTTGATGATTCCCGCCATCGAATAGGCTTGCGGGAAATTGCCCCAAAGCTCGCCAGTCTCCGGGTGAATGTCCTCAGACAAAAGCCCGAACGCGTTGCGGCGCCCGAGAATGGCCTCGAACATTTTC
>JBEKFO010000215.1:0-7172 GCA_050013275.1 Roseiarcus sp.
GAGGGAACGCCGAGCGCTCGCTCGGCGGCGGCGAATACCTCGTTCCACAGCCGCGCCTCGAGACGGCTTTCCAGCTTCGGCAGGTAGAACGCCGGCGTCGCGCCTTGCGCGATCTGCGCCTTGGCGCAGTGGAAGACATAGAGGCCGAAGTCGAACAGCGCGCCCGACATCTCCGCGCCGTCGACATGCAGGTGACGCTCGTTGAGATGCCAGCCGCGCGGACGCACCATCAGCAGCGCGGGATTGTCTTTGACCGCATAACGCTTGCCGCTCGCGGCGTCGGTGAAATCGATCCGGCCGGCCCAACGATCCCTGAGATTGGCCTGGCCCTCGATCATATTGGCGAAGGCCGGCGAGGACGCGTCCTCGAAATCGGCCATGAAGACTTTCGCGCCGGAGTTGAGCGCGTTGACGATCATCTTGCGGTCGACCGGGCCGGTGATCTCGACCCGGCGGTCGAGAAGATCGCCGGGGATCGCCGCGACCTTCCAGTCGCCTTCGCGAATCGAGCGCGTCTCGGCGAGGAAGTCGGGCGTCTCGCCGGCGTCGAAGCGCTTCTGCCGCTCGGCGCGCAGCGCGAGCAATTCCTTGCGGCGGGCGTCGAAACGGCGATGCAGATCGGCGAGGAAGGCGAGCGCGGCCGGGCTGAGGATTTCCTCGAAGCGCGGACCCGCGCTGGCGCGAATCTCGACGCCGGAAACGGGCGTGGCTGCAGTCATGACGAGACCTCCCAGGCAACGCTGAAGCGCTGATGTCTCGTCCCTATAGGAAATTTAGCGCGGCGGGGATATCCGCCGCGCCCAAGGATTCGAGAAGGTCTTTCGTGGGATGGCCGAAAAGGGCCGCCGGCCGCGGCCTCAGGCGGCCAGATCGCGATGCGAATGGCCGTACCACGCGCGCGTCGCGCGGGTCCGCGCCAGTCTCTCGCCGGGGTCGTCGTCGAGCGCCAGGGCCGTGCAGTCGGCGAGGTCAGCTCTGAGCAGGCCGATGTCGTTCAGTTCACGGTCGGACATCTGGGCGAGCTGGGCCAGGGTGCGCCGCGCCTCCATCACGCGCGCCGGCCAGCCCAGCGCGCGCCAGAGCATGGCGCTGAGATCCGAGTGGTTCCGCGAGGCGGACGAGACGTCGAGCATTGTAGTCTCCATTAGGGAATAAAATAGCGTTCGCCGCCCGGGGGCTGCGCAACGATTGATCAAATTGCCTTGACTTTGCGCATTATGCCGATTCGCCATTGATCGGTCCAACGAATGTTTGTAGAGTAATTCATAACGAATACGGATCGATTAATATGCTCGACACCGACCAGCTCCGCTCCTTCCTCGCCATCGTCGACACCGGCTCGTTCACCCGCGCCGGCGAGCGGGTCAACAAGACCCAATCGGCGGTCTCCATGCACATCCGCCGCCTCGAGGAGCAGCTCGGCTGCGCGCTGTTCGTCAAGCAGGGGCGCACGGCGAGGCTGACCAGCGAGGGGGAGCGCCTGATCGAATTCGCGCGCCGCATGATGCAGATCGAGGCCGGGGCGATGGCCGCGCTTTCGCGCAAGGGCCTCATGGGCGCGGTGCGGCTCGGCATTCCCGACGACTACGCCGAGGCGTTCCTCGCCGACATCCTCACCATCTTCAATCGCCGCCACCCCCTGGTCGAGGTCTCCGTGGTCTGCGAGAATTCGCAGGAGCTGGCCGCGCAGGTTCACGCCGGCGCGATCGAACTTGCGCTGGTGACCGACCACGAGGGTCTGATCGGCTTTGAGCTCATCCGCGAAGAGCCGCTGGTCTGGGTCGCCGCCAAGCGCTTCAAGCCGCCCGAAGGCGCGCCGATCCCGCTGGCGCTGGGCAGTCCGACCTGCCTGTGGGGGAAGATCACCGAAGTCGCCTTACGCGATCGGCCCGGCGCGACGCACGGCCTGTTCTTCTCCAAGAACTATACCGCCGTCATCACGGTGGTGCGCGCGGGCCTTGCCGCGACGGCGCTGCCGATCGGCATGGCGGGCGACGAGTTGCGCGTGCTCGGCGCCGCGGATGGCCTGCCGAGCCTGCCGCCGACCCGCATGGGCCTCATCTTCGCGCCCGGACAGATCTCCGAAGAGTCGAACGCGCTGGCGGGAGCGATCCGATCCACGATCGGCGGCGCCGGCGCGCGCAAGGTGGCGTGACGCTGGCCTCAGCCCTCGGCGAGGCTCGGCTCGCGCAGCGGATCGCCGGCGAAGCCGCAGGCCGCGAGCGCCTCGCGCATATGCGCGGGCGCCGGCGCTTCGACCACGATCGGCGGCTTGTTCTTGTAGAGCGGCGCCTCGACGCGGCGCGCCAGCAATTGCAGCGCGACCCCGCCGCCCGCGCCGTAAATCGCGTCGCCGACGATCGGCCAGCCTTCGGCGGCGCAATGGACGCGCAATTGATGGGTGCGCCCCGTCAGCGGCTTCAGCTCCAGCCAGGCGACCGGCGCCTCGCGCCAACGGCCGCGCCCCTTCACCCGCCAACGCGTCTGCGCCGGCTGGCCGGCCTCATCGACCTTCATCCACCAGCCGCGCGTCGCGTCGAGCCGGCCGAGGGGCCGGTCGATCAGGCCCTCCTCCGCCTCGGGGCCGCCGGCGACGATCGCCCAATAGGTCTTGGCGATCTTGCCCTGCTTGAACAGCAACCCCAACTTCTCCAACGCCTTGTGATGGCGCCCGAGCACCAGGCAGCCCGCGGTGTCGCGATCGAGGCGATGGGCGAGCGCGGGCTTGCGCGGCAGGCCGAAGCGCAGCGCGTCGAAATCGTCTTCGAGATTGGCGCCCCCCTTGGGGCCGCGGTGCACCGCGATCCCCGCGGGCTTGTCGAGGACGAGCATCAGGCCGTCGCGATAGAGCAGCCGCGCTCTTGTTTCTTCGGGCGTCATGGGGTCATAGCTAGCGGCGAGCAGGGGCGCGGGCAAGGCGAAGGATGATTGGGTGAGCGACGGCGGCGAGGAAAAGGCGAAGGCGGGCTTGCTGCGGCGCTTATTTGCGCGCGGCGAAGCCGCGCCTGCGCCGGCGCCCGCCGCGAGCGAGCCTGCGCCCAAGCGAAGCTGGCTCGCGCGCCTGACCGCCGGGCTGTCGCGCTCGTCATCGGCGATCTCGCGCGGCATCTCCGACATTTTCACCAAGCGCAAGCTCGACGCCGGCTCGCTCGACGACCTCGAAGACGTTCTCATTCAGGCCGATCTCGGCGTCGGCGTCGCGACCCGCATCCGCCAAGCGGTGGGAAGCGGGCGCTACGACAAGGCGATCGAGCCTGACGAAGTGAAGGCGATCCTCGCCGCCGAGGTCGAGCGCATTCTCGCGCCCGTCGCGCGGCCGCTCGCGATCGACGCGGCGAAGAAGCCGTTCGTCGTGCTGGTGGTCGGCGTCAACGGCTCGGGCAAGACGACGACGATCGGCAAGCTCGCGGCGCAATTCGCCGCCGACGGGCTCAAGGTGACGCTCGCGGCGGGCGACACGTTCCGCGCCGCGGCGATCGAACAGCTCAGGATCTGGGCGGCGCGCACCGGGGCCGATATCGTCGCGCGCGACCAGGGCGGCGACGCGGCGGGCCTCGCCTTCGACGCGCTGACGAGCGCGCGCGCCTCGGGCGCCGACGTGATGCTGATGGACACCGCCGGGCGGCTGCAGAACCGCGCCGAGCTGATGAGCGAACTCGAAAAGATCATCCGGGTGATGAAGAAGGTCGATCCGGAAGCGCCGCACGCGACGCTGCTGGTGCTCGACGCCACGGTCGGGCAGAACGCGCTGAGCCAGGTCGAGATCTTCGGCCGCATCGCCGGCGTCACCGGCCTCGTCATGACCAAGCTCGACGGCACCGCGCGCGGCGGCATCCTCGTCGCCATCGCCGAGAAGTTCGGCCTGCCCGTGCATTTCATCGGCGTCGGCGAAGGCGTCGACGACCTCGAACCCTTCGCCGCCCGCGACTTCGCCGAGGCGATCGCCGGGATCGAGCGCCAGGAGGGGTGATGCGAACAAAGGACACACCGCGATGACGAATTCGCCTGCCGCGCCCGTCAGGCCCAAGGCGCTCAATCCCTGGCTCAAGTTCACGCTGGAGCTGGGGCCGCTGGCGCTGTTCTTCATCGTCTACGGCAAGCTCGGCATCTTCGCCGCCACCGCCGTGCTGATGGTCGGCGTCGTCGTCACGCTCGTCGTCTCCTACGCGATGCTGCGGCGCATTCCGATCATGCCGCTGGTCACCGCGGCGATCGTGGTCATCTTCGGCTCCCTGACGCTGATCCTGCACGACGAGACGCTGATCAAGATCAAGCCGACCGCGCTCTACCTGCTGTTCGGCGGCGCGCTGTTCGTCGGCCTGGCGATCAAGAAGCCGCTGTTGAAGATCATGTTCGACGGCGCGCTGCACGTCACCGAGGAAGGCTGGCGCAAGCTGACCTGGCGTTGGGCGTTCTTCTTCCTCGCGCTCGCCGTGCTCAACGAGATCGTCTGGCGCACCCAGACCACCGACATCTGGGTGAAGTTCAAGACCTTCGGCTTCCTGCCGCTGACCCTGGCGTTCGCCCTCGCCCAGGCGCCGCTGATCGTGCGCCACGAGGCCAAGAGCGAAGAGCCGGACGAGGATTTTTAGCCGGAACTTCAGCCGTCATCGCGAGCGGAGCGAAGCGATCCAGAGATCGTGAGCTTTCCGATTTGCGCCGCGCGGCGAACTCTCTTCCGATCAGGCAAAATCCGAATAGAGGTCGCGCCACTCCGGGTTGAACCGGTCGATCATCAGCAGCTTCTTGCGGCGCGAAGTTCCCTTGATTTGCTTTTCGCGCGCGATCGCCGAGTCCATATCCTCGTACATTTCGTAATAGACCAGCAGTTTGCAACCGTATCGGGTCGTGAAGCCCGGCGTCAGGCCAGCTTTGTGCTGGAACACCCGCTGGGGCAAGTTCGAGGTGACGCCGGCGTGCAGCGTGCCGTTGCGTCGACTCGCCATGATGTAGATCGCCGGGCGCTTCATCGGCGCAGCCTCGATCGCCACGACAACAGCTGTCAAACCAGGTTATCGGCGCTGCGTGGCAAACCGGATACGGCACGATCTCTGGATCGCTTCGCTCCGCTCGCGATGACGGTTTAGCTCGACGCCCGGCCTGCCCCCTCCATCACATGGTACAGCGCGCGCGCCTCGGGCGCCGGGCACAACGAAGACCTTCGTCACCTGCTCAGTTGGGATCAGTGGGTGTCGTTCAAATCGTTCGGCGTGCTGCCGCTGACCGTGATCTTCGCGGTGGCGCAGACGCCGCTGATCTTGCGCCACGAAACCAAGCAAGACGCTTTCGCCGACGAAATGTAGGCCGGCGTCATCGCGAGCGGAGCGAAGCGATGACGGTTTAGCCCGCTCCGTCCATCACATGGTACAGCGCGCGCGCCTCGCTCGCCGGGCCGCGGCGGACGCCGAGCGCTTCGATGCGCGCCGCCGTCCATCGCTTGCCCAAGGGAAAGATCAGGATGTCGCCCGGGCGCACCAGGCGGCTCGGCTTGTCCAATGAAATCGTCGCGCCGCCGCGTGCGACGCGGACGCCGCCCTGTTCGACGATGCGCGCGGCGAGGCTGCGGGTCTTGAAGAAGCGCGCGCGCCACAGCCAGACGTCGACCCGGCAGGTCTCGCCCGGCTCGCCCGTCACGAGGCGGCGCCCGCCGCAGCGGCGCGCCGGCGCCGCCTCGTTCGACGCGTGCGGCGCGCGGGCGAAGCCGCCGGCTTGACGAGGGGCGCCAGCGCCGCGAAGGGCGAGACGGCCGGGCCGTCGCCCGCCGGCGCCTTGGCCGACGTCGGACGGCGCCGCCACAAACTCGATTCGGCGTCGCCGCTCTTGCGCGCGGGCGCGAAGCCGAGCGCGCGCAGGATCGCCTCCGCCTGCCCCTGTTTCCAGCCGAGCGCCGCCAACAGCGCCGGCGTCAGAGCAATGGCGCCCGCATGGCCGGACCCGGCGCGCGCGAGCGCGTCGAGCCGCTCCAGCGCGAGCACCGGCGCGGCCATGCCGGCGACGGCGCGCAGGCCGCGCAAGCCCAGCGCCTCGGGCGGCGGCATGGGATGCGGCAAGCCGGTCAACGCGTCCGCAGCGGGGCGCCAGCCGGGCCGCGCCAGCTCGGCGAACACCTCGCCGATCCCTCGCGCCTCGGGCGCCAGCAGAGCCGGCAGATAGAGGCTGAAGGCGCCGAAGCGCACGCCGAGGCCCTTGAGCGTCCGCCGCTCGGAGCGGCTGAGCGCCCGAAGCTGCGTCTCGGCTTTGCGGCGGTCGACGACGCCGAACTGTTCGACCAGTTGATAGGCGACGCCGCGCGCGAGGCCCTTGAGGCGCCCGTCGGCGACGGCCGCCTTCAGGCGCTTGAGGACGGCGAGGCGCCGACTCGACTCCGCCGCGACGTAGGCTTCGAGCCGCCTCGTCGCGCGCTCGCGCGCAGGCTCGGCGCCGAATTCGCCGGCCAAGCGCACGCGCGGCGAAAATGGTCGGCCGCCGACGATCTCGCCGGCCGCGTAGCCGCGCCACGTGACCGTCCCATCCGGCGCCAGAGCGAACGCTTCGTCGCCCTCGCTCGCGAGCTCGCCGAGGCGGCGGGCGATTTCCGGCGCCACCGCGCGCTCGACCGCGCCGCGCAGCACGCGGTTCTCCAGCGCCGAGGCGCCGCGCTCGGGCTCGAAGGCGACGCCGGCGAGCGTGCCGACCAAATGGCCCTCGACGATGACCGCCCCGTCGGCGCCGATGCCGCCGAGCACCGGGCCGGCGCGCTGGCTCAAAGATCGCAGCAACGCGCTGGTGCGCCGGTCGATGAAGCGCTGCATCAGGCATTCGTGCAGGGTGTCGGAGAGCCGGTCCTCCAGCGCGCGAGCGCGGCCCTGCCAGCCCTGCGGATCGGCGAGCCAATCGCTGCGGTTGGCGACGTAGGCGAGCGTGCGCACCCGGGCGAGGCGCGCCGACAGCGCGTCGATATCGCCCTCGAGCCGGTCGAGGCTCGCGAACTGGCCCTGCATCCAGTCCTCGGGGATGCGCCGATCGCGTTGCGTCAGGTGCTCGAACATCGTCCCGATCAGGCGGGTGTGCTCGTCCTGGGTGGTCTTGCGGAAGTCCGGCGTCTGGCAGGCTTCCCACAGCCGGATCAGGTTGGCGCGGTCGCGGCAGCGGCGGATGACGGTCTCGTCGCCGGCGAGCTGGCGCAGCGTCGT
>JBEKFO010000216.1:0-7126 GCA_050013275.1 Roseiarcus sp.
GCGCCAGGAATAGTTGTCGGTGAGCCAGCCGCCGAGCGTCGGGCCCATGATCGGCCCGAGCATGACGCCCATGCCCCAGATCGCCATCGCTTGGCCGCGCTTGGCCGGCGGATAGGCGTCGAGCATCACCGCCTGACTGATCGGCACCAGCGCGGCGCCGAAAACGCCCTGCAACAGGCGAAAGGCGACCATCTGCTCGATGCTCTGGGCGATCCCGCAGAGCATCGAGGCGAGAGTGAAGCCGGCGGCGCAGACGATGAACAGCTTCTTGCGGCCGAAGCGCGACGCCATCCAACCGAGCGGCGAGGTCATGATCGCGGCGGCGACGATATAGGAGGTCAGCACCCAGTTGACCTGATCCTGCGTCGTCGACAACGAACCCTGCATGTAGGGCAGGGCGACATTGGCGATGGTCATGTCGAGCGCCTGCATGATGGTCGCCATCATCACGCAGACCGTCAGCATGGCGCGCACGAAAGGCGCCATATCGTCGGTGGCCGGCTCGCTCATCGCGTTGGAGCGGCCTTGGCCGGCAGCACCGCGTCGAGCCAGGATTGCGCCCAGAGCGTGAGGTCGGTCCACAGTCCGCCGAACGAGCGCTTGCGGCCGGTGTCGATGGACAGGACCGCGCTCATGCCGGCGCGAAGGTTGGCGACGTCCTGATCGGCGTCGAAGGAGAAGCGCAACGGCACGCGCTGCACCACTTTGACCCAGTTGCCGCTGGAGTTTTGCGGCGGCAGAATCGCGAATTGCGCCCCCGTTCCCGGTGCGATCGAGGAAATCCTGCCGCGCCATTCGCGCCCCGGAAATGCGTCGACGGTCACCGTCGCCGACTGGCCGGCGCGCACATAGGTGAGGTCCGATTCCTTCGGGTTGCCGTCGACCCACAGCCCGGTGTTGGCGACGACTGCGAAAACGGGTTGCCCGGCAGGCGCGACGCGGCCGAGTTCGATTTGGTCGACTTGCGTCGCTTCGCCGGCGATCGGCGCCGTCACCTTGGTGTTCTTTAAGTTGCGCTCGGCGTCCTCCACCTGGGCCTTGGCCTGGATGTAGTCGGGAAGGGTGTCGATCGCGGCCTCGAGCCCGCCGCCGAGTTTGACCTTGGTCGCGTCCTGTTGCGAGCGCACGAATTCGAGAATCTGCTTGGCCTGCACCAGAGCCGCGTTGGAAGTGTCGACGTCGGCTTGCGTGCCTGCGCGCGTCCCCAGCAACGCCAACTTGCGATTGTAGTCGGCCTGGCGCAGGTCGACGGCCTGCTCGCCCATTTTGATCTGCTCTTCGTTGCTCGCATACGAGGCGCGCAGATTGGCGAACTCCACCTGCGCGGCGGCCAGACGACCTTGCGCGAGCGAAAGCGCGGTCTGGTAGGGCGCCGGATCGATGTCGAACAGCGGATCGCCGACGGCGACATGCTGCCCCTCGACGACATGCACGGCGACGATCGGGCCGGTGACTTGCGGGGTGATCAGCACTTTGTCGGCGCCGATATAGGCGTTGTCGGTCGAAACGTAGCGACCGCCCGACAACCACCACAGCAGCGCGAGCGCGAGCGCCGCAAGCGGCACGACGACAAGGAGGAACGAGCGGGCGTTTCCGCTGCGCCGCCGCAGGGTCGGCGCCGTTTCCGGCTCCGCTGCGCCCGGCGCCGTCGGAGCGGCGGGGGCGCTCGGCTCCGCCGAGGGGGCCGGCGACGGGGAGGGGGCGGCGGGAGACGGGGCTCGACCCAGCGGCGTCGGCTCGACCGAACGGTCGCGAGGGGTAGGGGAAACTTGCGACACGTTGCTAAACTCCGCCGGTCAGTTCGTGCTTGAGATTGGACTTGATGCGTTGCAGGCCGGCGGTGAGCCCGGCGATCGCCGCCTCGTCGAGACCGGCGAGCGCGCGCGTCATCACCGCTTCGCTGAGGTCGGCGAGCTTTTGTAGCGTTGGGGCGGCGTCTTCGGTGAGAAAAAGCCGGTTGGCGCGCCGATCGGCCGCGTCGTCGCGCCGCTCGACCAGGCCGGAGGCGGTCAGCTTGTCGATGAGGCGCGCCAGGGTGATCGGCGCGATCTCGAGCGAATCGGCCAGCTCGCACTGTTTGACGCCCTGGCGCCGTTGCAGGCGCGCCAGCACCGCCCATTGCGCGCGCGTCATATGGACTTCCCGCGCGCGTTGATCCGCGTAGGTGCGCAGCATGCGCGCAACGTCGTGCAGGGCGAACCCGAGTTCGCGGGCGGTGGTGAATGGGGGCACAATCGCTCTCGCTTATTATATGTCAGCTTATAATAAGCGAAGGTCGCTACCGCAAGGTGAACGCGGACGAAATTAGAGAAAAAATGTTAATGCGCCCTTGTCCGCCGACGGCGCCGGCCGCGGCGGCGTGGCGTCGTCGCCGGCGAATGAACCTCAACTGCCGCGATAGGTGGAATAGCTCCACGGCGTCGCCACCAGCGGCACATGATAGTGAGCGTTGGCGTCGGCGATCGCGAAGCGGACCGGCACGACGTCGAGGAACGGCGGGTCGGCGGTCGTCGAGCCTTGCGCGCGAAAATACGCGCCGACGTGGAACGACAGTTCGAAGACGCCGACGCGCGCTTGCGCCGCGCCGATGAGCGGGGCGTCGGTGCGTCCATCGGCGTTGGTGTTCACGCTCGCGATCAGCGTCCGCGCGCCGTCCGCCCCCAGCGCGTGCAGCTCGATCGCGACTCCGCTCGCCGGCCGCCCCTGCGCGGCGTCGAGGACATGAGTGGTCAGGCCCGCCATGCGATTTCCTCATCCGATTTCGCCGCATTTAGCGGATATTCTTCGACTCCGGTAGGCCAAACCGCAATCTTCCGCGGTTTGTCATGCGCATTTTGCATAAGTGAGCCGCCTGCGTCAGCATTGCCAATCGACAGGGCGCATGAGACATAAGTATTAGGCGAAAGCCGGCGAACACGGCGAACGGAAAGCATAGGGAGGCCCCATGAGCGAGGACCCGAAGGGCGACGCCGCTGAGGTGCGGGAGTGGCTCGACGCCCTCGATTCGGTCGAGGCCTTCGAAGGTTTGGAGCGCGTCGACGAATTGCTCGACGCGGTCGTCGTCTCGGCCCGCCGCAAGGGCGCGCAACTGCCGTTTGCGGCCAACACCGCCTATGTCAACACCATCCACGCCGACGCTCAGCCTCAGCATCCCGGCGTGCGCGAACTCGAACGGACCATCCGCCGCTACGTCCGCTGGAACGCGGCGGCGATCGTGCTGCGCGCCAACAAGGACTCGTCCGAGCTCGGCGGCCATATCGCCAGCTTTCAGTCGGCGGCGACGCTCTACGACACCGGGTTCATGCATTTCTGGCGCGCCCCGGACGAGACGCACGGCGGCGATCTGGTCTATTTCCAGGGGCACTCTTCGCCCGGAATCTATGCGCGCGCCTTCATCGAAGGACGCCTCAGCGAGGATCAGCTCGTCAATTTCCGACAGGAAGTCGGCGGCAAAGGGCTTTCGTCCTATCCGCATCCGTGGCTCATGCCCGACTTCTGGCAATTCCCCACGGTGTCGATGGGGCTCGGGCCGCTGATGGCGATCTACCAGGCTCGTTTCCTGCGCTATCTCCACGGCCGCGGAATCGCCGACGCGGCCGGCCGCAAGGTTTGGGCGTTCTGCGGCGACGGCGAAATGGACGAACCCGAATCGCTCGGCGCAATTTCGCTGGCGGGCCGCGAAAAGCTCGACAACCTCATCTTCGTCGTCAACTGCAACCTGCAGCGCCTCGACGGGCCGGTGCGCGGCAATGGCAAGATCGTGCAAGAGCTCGAGGCGGGTTTCCGCGGCGCCGGCTGGAATGTCGTCAAGTGCCTTTGGGGCTCCAACTGGGATCCGTTGCTCGCCATGGACAGTGCGGGCAAGCTGCGCCAGCTGATGGAGGAATGCGTCGACGGCGAATACCAGGACTTCAAGTCGAAGGACGGCGCCTACATCCGCAAGAATTTCTTCGGCCGCTATCCCGAAACGGCGGCGATGGTCGCCGACTGGAGCGACGACAAGATATGGTCGCTGACGCGCGGCGGCCACGATCCGATCAAGGTCTACGCCGCCTACAAGGCCGCCGCGGACCATAAGGGCCAGCCGACCGTCATTCTCGCCAAGACCGTCAAGGGCTACGGCATGGGCGAGGCGGGCGAGGGTCAGATGATCGCCCATCAGGCCAAGAAGATCGGCGAGCAGGCGCTCAAGACCTTCCGCGACCGCTTCCATATTCCCGTTTCCGACGAAGACATCGCCAAGGTGCCGTTCTTGCGCCTGCCCGAAGACAGCGCGGAGATGAAATACCTGCGCGAGCGCCGCGCCGCGCTCGGCGGCTCGCTGCCCGCGCGGCGGCGCGCCAGCGCGCCGCTGGAGATTCCGCCGCTCGCCGCGTTCGACGCGCTGCTGAAGCCGACCGCCGAAGGGCGCGAAATCTCCACCACCATGGCGTTCGTGCGCATCTTGACGACGCTGCTGCGCGACAAGGCGATCGGCTCGCGCATAGTGCCGATCGTGCCGGACGAAAGCCGCACCTTCGGCATGGAGGGTCTGTTTCGCCAGATCGGCATCTTCAGCCAAGTCGGCCAGCTCTATCGCCCTCAGGACGCCGACCAGCTCATGTACTACCGTGAGGACCCCAAGGGCCAGATCCTGCAGGAAGGCATCAACGAGCCCGGCGCCATGGCCTCTTTCATCGCTGCGGGAACGTCCTACTCGACGTCGAACGCGCCGATGATCCCTTTCTACATTTACTATTCGATGTTCGGGTTCCAGCGCGTCGGCGACCTCGCCTGGGCGGCGGGCGACATTCGCGCGCGCGGCTTCCTGATCGGCGGCACCTCCGGGCGCACCACCCTCAACGGCGAAGGGTTGCAGCACGAGGACGGCCACAGCCACGTGCTCGCTTCGACCATTCCCAACTGCGTCGGCTACGATCCGACCTACGCCTACGAACTCGCGGTCATCATCCAGGCCGGCCTGAAGCGGATGTATGCGGACAACGAGGACGTCTATTACTACATCACCACCCTCAACGAGAATTATCCCCACCTCGGCATGCCCGAAGGCGCCGAAGAGGGCATTCTCAAGGGCATGTACAAGCTGCGCGTCGTCGAAACGGAGAAGGCCGGCCCGCGCGTGCGCCTGCTCGGCTCGGGCGCGATCCTGCGCGAGGTCGAGGCGGGCGCCGAACTGCTCGCCAAGGACTTCGGCGTCGCCAGCGAAATCTGGAGCGTCACCAGCTTCACCGAGCTGCGCCGCGACGGCCTGGAGGCGGAGCGCTGGTCGATGTTGCATCCCGAGCAGCCGCCGCGCGTTTCCTATGTCGAGCAGATGTTGCGCAAGGGCGTCGGGCCGGTCGTCGCCGCCACCGATTACGTCAAGGCGCTTCCCGACGGCATTCGGCCTTACGTTCCCGCGCGCTACAAAGTGCTCGGCACCGACGGTTTCGGCCGCTCGGATTACCGGCGCCGGCTGCGCTCGTTCTTCGAAGTCGATCGCTATCACGTCGCTTTGGCGGGCCTGAAGGCGCTCGCCGACGATCAAATGCTGCCGGCCCGGCGCGTTTCGGAGGCGATCGCGCTCTACAAGATCGATTCGGAAAGAGCGAGCCCTGCGCGGAGCTGAAGCGCTTCGTGTTTCCTTTGGAATGAACCTGGCACGCGCGAAGGAGATGCGCCCGTGGCGAAAATCGAAGTCAAGGTACCCGACATCGGCGACTTCAAGAACGTGCCGATCATCGAAATCCTGGTCAAGCCGGGCGATGCGGTGACGGCCGAGCAGCCGCTGCTGACGCTCGAGTCCGACAAGGCGACGCTCGACGTTCCCGCGCCCGCCGCGGGCGTCGTCGGCGAAATCGTCGCCAGGGTCGGCGACAAGGTCTCGATGGGATCGGCGCTGTTGACGCTCGACGCGGCCGGCGGCGCCGCGCCAGGGCCGGCGGCCGCGATCGCCGCGCCCGCCGCGCCGGCGGCTTCAGCGCCCGCCGCGCCGGCCGAGTCGGCGCCCGCGCCCGCCGCGCCGGCGCCCGCCACAGCGAGCCCGGCCTTGCCCGATTTCTCCGGCGTCAACGCCGGCCCGGCGACGCGCCGGCTCGCCCGCGAGCTCGGCGTCGATCTGACGAGCGTTCGCGGCTCCGGCGAAAAGGGCCGCATCACCAGCGACGACGTGAAAATGGCCTTTCGCGGCGGCGGATGGGTCGGCGGCGCGGCGCTGCCGGAGATTCCCGCCGTCGATTTCGCCAAGTTCGGCCCGGTGGAGAGCGTGCCGCTTTCGCGCATCAAGCGTATTTCCGGCCCGCGTCTGCACGCGTCCTGGGTCAACGTTCCCCACGTCACCCATTGCGACGAGGCGGACATCACCGACCTCGACGCGTTCCGCAAGACGCTCGACGACGAGGCCAAGGCGGATAAGAGCGCGCCGTACCGCGTCTCCCTGCTGCCGCTGCTGATGAAGGCCTCGGTCGCTTCGCTGAAGGCGTTCCCGACTTTCAATTCGGCGTTAGCGCCGGCGAAGGACACTTTGATTTATCGGAACTATTGGCATATCGGCGTCGCGGTCGACACCGCCGAGGGGTTGGTCGTCGCCGTCGTCCGGGACGTCGACAAGAAGGGCGTGGTCGAACTCGCGCGCGAACTCGGGACGCTCTCGACCAAGGCGCGCGAGGGCAAGCTCGCGGCCGCCGACATGCAGGGCGCGACCTTCACCGTCTCTTCGCTCGGCGGCATCGGCGGCACGGCGTTCACGCCGATCGTCAATGCGCCGGAAGTGGCGATTCTCGGCGTCGTGCGCTCGAAAATGACGCCGATCTGGGACGGCAAGGCGTTTCGGCCGCGGCTGATGCTGCCGCTGTGCCTCTCGTACGATCACCGCGTGATCGACGGCGCCGCGGCCGCGCGCTTCATGCGCCATCTCGCGGGCTCGATCGAAGACATGCGGCGCGTGCTGCTCTAAGGGGCGGGCTTCTGGCAAAGCGCCGGCGGGCCAATGGGGCGACCGGCGGGTTCAACGAAATTTCGATCGACGCGGAGCGCAAGTCCATGGCGGGTGAAATCAGGCTTCCCGATATCGGCGACTTCAAGGACGTGCCGATCATCGAAGTGCACATCAAGCCGGGGCAGACCGTCGCCAAGGAAGATGTCATAC
>JBEKFO010000217.1:0-7118 GCA_050013275.1 Roseiarcus sp.
GCTGCGCAAGGGCACGACGCTGACCAAGGAAATGTTCCTCAACCATCTCTATGGCGGGATGGACGAACCGGAACTCAAGATCATCGACGTGTTCATCTGCAAGCTGCGCAAGAAGCTGGCGATGGCCTCCAACGGGCGCAACTATATCGAGACGGTGTGGGGCCGCGGCTACGTGCTGCGCGAGCCTTCGCCGGCGGACGAACGAATCACCGCGTAAGGCGGCTTTCGCGCGAGGCGCGAAACGGCCGGCGAGAATGAGCGGCGGATCTGGCGGGACGGCCAGGCGGCGTTCATTCGCGCCGGCGTTTTTTTTCGCGCCGGCGGGCCGAGAGAGAGCCGAGGCGCCGATCCGCTTTGGGCTTTTGACAATGACGTCAGGGCGCTCCTAAGATGTTCCGACGGAGGGCGTCACGCGGAAAATCCTGGGGAAAGCGGGGCGCCGAGCGATCGGCGTCATACGGTCCGGCGGGCGCGCGCTCTTATGGGGGGTGTGCGATGATCAAGTTTGGCTCTGCGCTGTTCGCGCTGGCGTCAGCGGCTGCGCTGCTGGCGCCGAACCCGGCCGCCGCCGACGGCGCCCTCGCGGTGGGGTCCACCGGAGACGTCGTCAAAGACGGCATCGCGATGGGCGACGGCTATAATTATCCGTCGACCCAAGAGGCTATCGATCGGGCTTTGCAGGAGTGCCGCAAACCCGGCGGCGCCGGGGCCGGCGCGCTCGCCGCCTGCATGATCGTCGCAACCTTCAAGGGACAATGCGACGCCACCGCCCTCGATACGGCGGCCGGCACGCCCGGCGCCGGCTGGGCGATCGCCGAGGACCAGGCGACGGCCGAAAGTCGCGCGATCGCCAATTGCCAGGCGACGGCGGGCGTCAATCGCCGTCAGTACTGCAAGATCATTCATTCGAACTGCGACACGCCGCAGTAGGGCGCGCGGGCGTCGCTCGCGAAACCGTTCTGTTGCTTTTCCCGATCGCCGGCAAGGCGTCGGAGCGCGAGCGCTTCTTCGTCGAGATGCCCGAGACCGAGAAGCGCCGCAGCGGCGTCTCGGTTTGAAAATTGAGGCCCGTGACCAGCGCTCGCGCGGCGCGCGCATCCCATGTATGCTTGCTCGAAAGCAGGGGAGCGTCCTTGTCATGAGAGGCAATATCGCGATCGTCAGAGAGGCGTTGTCGAGACTTCCGAACGTGTCTCGGACCTGGTTCGAATGGAGCTGGGAAGACGCCATGTGGGTCAAGACGCTGGTGATCGAAGTGGACTTCGACACCGACCCGAACTCGAAGGGGTTCAACCAGCCGGTATTGGACGCGATCGAAAACACCGTGATCGGCGTCTTGACCGACGATACGACGATGATCGTCAGTTATCTGAAAGTCGTTCCCAAGGCGTCGCGGTGAGGGCGCACTGAGGTCGCGAAGATTCGAAGGCGGGAACCGCGCCATCGACGTGAACGCCCGCGCCGTCATGATCGCGCGGATGGCGTCAGGCGGAGCGGCAGAGATGTTGCTTCTTGATTGCGATGGATACAGCATTGCTGTATTATATGAGAATTACAGGAGCACGCTTAATGACCCGCTATTCGACCAGCGATCTTTCTCGCCGATCGGGCGACATCATCGCCGACGCCCTGCGCAAGCCGGTCACGATCACGCAGCGCAATAAGCCGCGGCTCGTCCTGCTCAGCATCGAAGACTATCGCCGCCTGATAGAGCGGGCGCAAACGCGCAAGGCCTCGATGGCGGAGGCTATGCCGGAGGCGCTGTTCGACGAGTTCAAGCAAGCGATCGCGGCTTATGAACGAGAGAGCGAAGCGCCGTGAGTTTCGACGCCCTTCGCACCGGCGCCGTCATTCGCTATCCCTACCTCTGGGTGCGCGAAGCGGGACGCGGAGAAACCGAGGGACGCAAGGCGCGCCCGTCCGCCGTCGGCGTTCGCCTCGCGCGTGCGAACGGCGAAGATGTTATCTTGCTTTTCCCGATCACGAGCAAGGCGCCGGAGCGCGAGCGCTTCGCCATCGAGATCCCCGAGACCGAGAAACGCCGCGCCGGCCTGGATCGCGACGTGCGACTCTGGATAGTCCTCGACGAATTCAACGAGGACATCGTCGGGCGATCCTTCTATTTCGAACCCGAAGCGCCGCTGGGACGGTTCAGCAAGGCCTTCTTCCTGCCGGTGATGAAGGCGTTCATTGCCCGGCGGGCGCACGCTCGCGGCGTAAGCCGGAGCGGGTAGGCGGCAGGTAGCGGCAGGTAGTGGTTCAGTTTGAAATTAAGCCGGATTGTGACTATCAGTCGCGCCCTCCCGATTTCGCGCGGTGTGCTTAGCGGTAGGAACGAACGGATGCGACGATGAGGAAGGTTCTGATCCGGGCGCCTTTCGGCATTTTGGCGTTGAACGGTTGCCATGAAAGCTGAGTGAGCCTGTGCAGTTTATCGTGTTCTGCCTTTTGTTGGCAGGCGGCATAATGGCCGAGATTCCGTTCGTCAGATCAAGAAAGGACAAGGCCGCCGACCGGACCTAAAGGCGAGAACCGCCCCGCCGACGTGAACGCCCGCGCCGTCATGATCGCGCGGATTGCGTCAGGCGGGGAAACTGAGACACTACCCACTATTGTCCGCTCTTGACTCCCGCCCCGTTCGCGTCCAAAACTAGAACAAATAGCGAACACAAAGGGTTCGGATCGGATGTCGCGCGACGACAGGGCTGAAGGGATGGCGCGTTTGCGGCGCGTCGTCGCCGAGATTGAGGCTCGCTCGGGGCCGGCGGAGGCGCGTGCGTCGCGAAGGCTGTCGCTGACCCGCGCGCTCGATCGCGCGCTCGGCGGCGGGCTTGCGCGCGACGCGCTGCACGAGATCGCGCCGGCGAGCCCCGGCGACGGCGCGGCGGCGATGGGCTTCGCGCTCGCGCTCGTCGCGCGCTTCATGGCCGAGCGCGGCGCGTCCGGGCTCGTTTTGGCCGAGGATTTCGCGTTGCGCGAGACCGGCGCGCTCTACGGGCCGGGGCTCGTCGCCCACGGGCTGGAATTGAGCCGCCTCGTCTTCGTGCGCGCGCCCGACGCGCCGGCTTTGTTCCAGGCGATGGAGGAGGCGTTGAGGAGCGGCGCGCCGGCGGTCGTCGTCGGCGAAGCGTGGAATCTTGGGGCATACGACCTCGCCGCGTCGCGCCGCCTGCTGCTCGCCGCGCGCGCCGGGGCGACGCCCGCGCTGCTCATTCAGGCGAGCGCCTATGGCGCGGCCGAAAAACTCTCCAGCGCCGCCGAGACGCGCTTCGAGATCGCCGCCGCGCCGAGCGCGCGCCTTAACGCCGCGGGCGGCGGGCGCGCTCTTCCCGGGCCGCCCGCCTTCGCCGCGCGGCTCGTCAAGGCGCGCCTGACGTCGGCTCAAGGGCCGCCGCAAGGCCTCGACGCGACGCGAATCTTCCGCCTGACATGGCGAAGCGAGGACCAGCAATTTGACGAACCGACGCTTTCTCTCCCTGTGGCTGCCGCGTCTGGCGAGCGACCGCGCGCACAAGCTGCGCGGTGAAGGGCCGGGCGCGTTTTCGCCGCCCCTCGTCGTCGTCGCCAAGATCAAAAGCGCGCAGCGCCTCGTCGGCGTCGACGCGACCGCCGCGCGGCTCGGCCTCACGCCGGGCCTGACGCTCGCCGACGCGCGCGCGCGCCATCCCGCGCTCGAAGCCGTCGAGGCCGATCCGCAAGCGGAAGCAAAGCTCCTCGAGCGCGTCGCCGACTTCTGCGCCCGCTTCACGCCGCTCGTCGCGCTCGACGGCGCCGACGGCCTGATGCTCGACGTCTCCGGCGTCGCGCATCTCTTCGGCGGCGAGGAGGGGCTCGTGGCGGAGGTCGAGGCGCGCCTGACCCGTCTGGGGCTCGAAGTCGCGCCTGGCCTCGCCGACACGCCGCGCGCGGCTTCGGCGCTGGCGCGCTATTCCAGCCGGCGCATCGCGCCCGCCGGCCTTTCCGGCAAGGCCTTCGCCAAGCTCTATTACGAAATGCCGGTCGCCGCGCTGGGGCTCGACGACAAGACGAGCGCCGACATGGCGCGCGCGGGGCTTCGCCGCATCGGCGATCTCGCGCTCAGGCCGCGCGCGCCGATCGCCGCGCGCTTCGGCTCGCAAGCGATCGCCCGGCTCGACGCGCTGAGCGGCGCGACGCGCGAGGCGATCTCGCCGCGTTTCGCCGCGCCCGACTTTTGCGCCGAGCGGCGCTTCGTCAGTCCGATCCTCGCTCATGAGGCGGTGATGGCGACGCTGGCTAAGCTCGCCGACGATCTCGCCCAGATGCTGGCGCGCCAGACGAAAGGCGCGCGGCGGCTGGAGCTCGCGCTGTTTCGCGTCGACGGCGACGTGCGCCGCATTTGTGTCGGCGCCGGCCGGCCGCTCGGCGAGGCGCGCGCCATGGCGCGTCTCTTCGCCGAGCGCCTCGCCGGCGGCGCCGAGGAGGAGATCGACGCCGGCTTCGGCGTCGACCTGATGCGCCTTTCCTGTCTCCTCGCCGAGCCGCTGGAGCCCGTGCAAAGCGAATGGGAGCGCGCGCAAGAGGCCGAGCGCGCTCGCGCATTCGCCGATCTCCTCGACGGCTTGAGCGCGCGGCTGGGGCCGCGCCGCGTAACGCGCCTCGAACTCGTCGAGGCCCATATTCCCGAACAGGCCGTCGTCGCCTCGCCCGCGGTTTTGGGGGAAGCGCGCGCGCGCGGGGAGGGGGGCGAGCCGATCGCTCGCGCCGAAGCGCCGACGCGGCCCCTGCGCCTGTTCGAGCGGCCCGAGCCGATCGAGGCGCTCGCCGAAGTTCCCGACGGCCCGCCGCTGCGTTTCCGCTGGCGGCGCGTGCTGCACGAAGTCGCGGCGATCGAAGGCCCCGAGCGCATCGCCGCGCCGTGGTGGCGCCGGCCGGGCGCGCCGACGCGCGACTATTTCCGCGCCGAGGACGCGTCAGGGCGCCGTTTCTGGCTCTACCGCGAAGGCCTGTGGGGCCGCGAAACGACGCAGGCGAAATGGTTCATGCACGGGGTGTTCGGATGAGAAACCCTTCTCCCGCTTTGCGGGAGAAGGTGGCCCGAAGGGCCGGATGAGGGTCTTGGCAAAAGGAGGCGATTATGCGCGACGACATTCCCATCTCGGCCAAGCCTCATGCTCGCGCCATGCGCCAGTCGCTCACCGACGCGGAGCGAAAGCTTTGGTACGCCTTGCGCGATCGGCGGTTGCAGACCGTCAAGTTTCGTCGCCCGGCGCCGGTGGGCCCTTACATCGCCGACTTCCTCTGCGTTCATCACAAACTCGTCGTCGAAGCGGATGGTTCGCAGCATGGCGAAAACGCTAAGGACAATGTGCGCGACGCGTGGTTTGCGAACAACGGCTATCGAGTTTTGCGTTTTTGGAACCATGAGATTTTAACAGGGCAAGAGAACGTACTGGCGACCATCGCCGCAGCGTGTGGGCTGTCATGGTGACGCCGCCGACCCCTCATCCGGCGCTTCGCGCCACCTTCTCCCGCATAGGGCGTTCGAAGGACGCCCGTCTTCGACGGGCTTTGCGGGAGAAGGGAAGATGATCCGCCTCGCCCCCTGCTTCGCCGAGCTCGCGGCGACGACGAATTTTTCGTTCCTTCGCGGCGCTTCGCATCCGGAAGAGCTCGTCGCGCGCGCGGCCGAACTCGGCCTGAGGGGGATCGGCGTCGCCGATCGCAACACGCTCGCCGGCGTCGTGCGCGCGCATGTCTACGCACGCGAGAACAGAAGCGCGGTCGGCGCGCTGCGCGTCGTCACGGGCGCGCGGCTGAGCTTCGTCGACGGCGCGCCCGACATGCTCGCGTATCCCCGGGATCGCGCCGCCTATGGCCGGCTGTGCCGGCTGCTGACCAAAGGCAATTTGCGCGCGCCCAAGGGCGAGTGCCATTTGAATTTCGAGGATCTGCTCGAACATGGCGAGGGCTTGCAGATCGTCGCGATGCCCATAGGCCCTCATCCGGCCGCTTCGCGGCCACCTTCTCCCGCAAGCGGGAGAAGGGGAGAAGGGCCGCGTCTCTCTCAACTGCGCGAAGCTTTCCCCGGCCGCCTGTGGATCGGCGCGAGCCTGACCTATGGCGAGGACATGCGCGGCGCGCTGGCGCAGCGCGCGGCGCTGGCGCGTAAGATCGGCGCGTCGCTGATTGCGACCAACGACGTTCTCATGCACGCGCCGGAGCGGCGCGCGCTCGCCGACGTCCTCGCCTGCATCCGCGAGAAGACGACGCTGGAGGCGGCGGGGCGACTCACGCAAGCCAACGCCGAGAGGCATCTCAAATCCGCGCACGAAATGGCGCGCCTGTTCGCCGAGGCGCCGCAGGCGGTGGAGGAGACGATCCGCTTCCTCGACGGCCTCGCCTTCAGCCTCGACGAACTCGCGCACGACTATCCCAAGGAATTGCGCGAGGGCTTCGCGAGCCCGCAAGCCGCGCTCGAAGCCTTCGCCGAAGCCGGCGCGCGCGCGCGCTATCCCGACGGCGTTCCGATGAACGTTCGCGGGGCGCTGACGCACGAGCTCGCGCTGATCGGCGCGCTGAATTATGCGCCCTATTTTCTCACCGTGCACGACATCGTGCGCTACGCGCGCAGCCGCGGAATCCTTTGCCAGGGGCGCGGCTCGGCGGCCAATTCGACCGTCTGCTACTGCCTCGGGATCACCGAGGTCGACCCCGCTAGGTTCGATCTTCTGTTCGAGCGCTTCATCTCGCCGGAGCGCAACGAGCCGCCCGACATCGACGTCGATTTCGAGCACGAGAAGCGCGAGGAGGTGATCCAATATATCTACGCGCGCTACGGCCGCGAGCGCGCCGGGCTGGCGGCCGCAGTGACGACCTATCGCACGCGCTCGGCGATCCGCGAGACGGCCAAGGTGTTCGGCCTTTCCGACGACGTCGTCGTCGCGCTCAACAACACGACCTGGGGCCATGGCTCGAAGGCGATCGAAGCGCCGCAGGCGTCGGCCGCCGGCCTCGATCCCGCCGATCCGACGCTCGGGATGGCGCTGAAGTTGGCGGGCGAGCTGACCGGCTTTCCCCGCCATCTCACCCAGCACTCCGGCGGCTTCGTCATCACCAGAGACCGGCTCGACGAGGTCGCGCCAATCATGAACGCGGCG
>JBEKFO010000218.1:0-7089 GCA_050013275.1 Roseiarcus sp.
GCAGCGCCATGAGGAATCCGCCCATTTGCGAAGGCGTCACTTCGCCCGACAGAATCGCGGCGAAAGCGTCGACCGCTTCGGCCCGCGAGAGGTGCGAGCCGGCGGCGACTTTGGCGATCAGCGGCTTGAAGGATTCCATGCCCCGGCTCTTCCCTCAGTAGGTCTTGGCTTGATTGAAAGCGCGCGCGAGCTCGAGGAAATTGCGCAGCATCGCGTGACCGTGCTCGCTTTCGATGCTCTCGGGATGGAACTGCACGCCGTAGACGGGCAGGGCGCGATGGGCGACCGCCATGATCAAGCCGTCGTCGCTCTCGGCGCTGACTTCCAGCTCCTGCGGCGCGCTTTGGCGCTCGATGATCAGCGAGTGGTAGCGCGTCGCCTTGAACGGGCCGTTGAGGCCGCGAAAGAGACCGCGCGCATTGTGCGTTATGCGCGAAACCTTGCCGTGCATCGGCGTCGGCGCGCGCACCACGCGGCCGCCGAAGACTTGGCCGATCGCCTGATGGCCGAGGCATACGCCGAGGATCGGCGTCGAAGCGCCGGCCGCGCGCACCAGCTCGAGGCAGATTCCCGCTTCGTTGGGCGTGCACGGGCCGGGGGAGAGCACGATCGCGTCCGGCTCTTGCGCGAGCGCTTCGGGAACCGTGATCTCGTCGTTGCGCCAGACCGCCACGTCGGCGCCGAGCTCGCCGAGATAGTGGACGAGATTGAAGGTGAAACTGTCGTAATTGTCGATCAGCGTAACGCGCATCGGCGCCCGGGCTCCGGTTAAACCCGTCTTTTCCATGGCCGCGCCGGTCGCGTCAAGCCGCGCGAGCGAACGCCGTAGCGTGCTATCGTGCGGCGAAACGACCTCTCTTCCAATGGAAAGGGCCCCCGATGACCTACCGCGCCAAACCTTCCGACGGCGCCGCCTGGGTGACCGGCGCGAGCGCCGGCATCGGGCGCGGCGTCGCGCTCGAACTGGCGCGGCGCGGCTATGAGGTCCATGCGACCGCGCGGCGCGCCGACGAGCTGGCGTCGCTGGTCCGCGAGGCCGCAGGGCTCCAAGGCCGCATCGTCGCGGCGCCCGGCGACGTGACCGACCGTGAGGCGATGGCGCGGCTGGTCGCCGATATCGAGAGCCGGCGCCCGATCGCGCTCGCTTTCCTCAACGCGGGCGGCAATTTTCCCGACGCGCCCGGCGATTTCGGCGGCGAAGGCTTTGCGCACACGTTCGCGCTCAACGTGCAGGGCGTCGTCAACGGCCTCAATCCGGTCTTCAACGCGATGCGGGCGCGTAAACGCGGCCAGATCGCGATCACCGGCTCGCTCGCCGGCTACGGCGGTCTGCCCAATGCGGGCGCCTATGGACCGAGCAAGGCGGCGATCATCTCGCTCGCCGTCGGCGCGAAGTTCGGCGCCGACCCTCATAACGTCACCGTGCAGATCGTCAATCCCGGCTACGTCAAGACGCCGCTTACCGCAGGCAACGCGTTTCCGATGCCGTTCTTGATGGAATGCGACGAAGCGTGTCGTCGCATCTGCGACGGGTTCGAACGCGGCGGCTTCGAGATCTGTTTTCCGCGCCGCCTCGCCTGGTTCCTCAAGGCGGTGGGCCATTTGCCCTATGGCGCCTACTTCGCGCTGTTCAAGTCGGCCCTGCGGGGAAGAGCGAGCGCTTAACCCGGCGCCGCGACGAGATCGCGGGACCGCTCACGGCGGCCCGGAGGTTGGTTGCGGACCGGAAACGGCGGCCGGCCGCGCGAACACCAGCTTTTGATAGACGAGGCCGACGCCGATGAGAGCGGCGCCGAGGCCCATGAAAGAGAGCGCGCGCAGCACGCCCTCGAGGCCCGCCAGATCGAACAGGAAGACTTTCAGCGTCGTCGCGATGACGAAGAACGCGGAGGCGTAGCGAGCCTCCCGCGAGCCGCGCCAGACGCCGAAGGCGAGCAGCGCGAGGCCGAGCAGCAACCAGACCGCTGAAAACGCGTACCATTCGCCGTCGCTCGTCGCCTGATCGAGGCCGACCGCCGCGCCTTGGAACACGCGCCGCGTCTCCAGACTGGCGTAGGCGAACAGAAAGACGATCGCGCCGACGCTCGCGCCGACGGCCATCGCAGCGGGCTGCGCTCCGCGCATGAGACGCGCGAAGATCGCGGCGAGGGCGGCCGGCATGAGATAGGCCAGGATCAGCGCGTTGAGCGCGACGCCGCCCTCGACGGGCCTGCCGTCGAACAACGGATTGTGGATCAGCAGCAGACCGACGACGCCGAGCGCGACGCCGGCCGCGCCCGCGACGAGCGAGGCGATGCGAAACACGATGTTGGCGCGTCCCGCGTCGAGCCGCCGCAACACGAGGGCGAAGCCGAACGCGGATATGGTCATCAGCGCTTGTTCGACTAGACTCGATCCCCGCGCGAAAGGATTGCCGCCATTCATCGCATGGCGGATTTCGAAGAACACGAGCAGCGCTGAAAACACCACCGTCAGCGCGTCGCAGACGCGGGTCGGCACATCCTCGCCGCCACGGCGCAGCAGCCGCGCGGCGACGCCGAGCGCGAGCGCCGGCGCGCCGTAGCCGAACAGCAACCAGTTGAAGATCGGCGTCGGCGAAAGCGCCGCGCCGACAATGCGCGGCTCCCAGGCGAGGCGCGCGGCGATGGCGACGCCGAGCGCCGCCACCGCCCAACGTAGCGTGGGAATCTCGAGTCGCGTCGACACATAGGCCGTCGCCGAAGCGCCGAGCGCGAGCGCGACGGTGAGCGCGCCGCCGTCGAGCGCGAACACCAGCCCGGCGGCGAGCGCGGCGATCGCGGCCGCCGCCACGGCGCCGAGGGCGAGCCGCGTCGCCGGCGATTCCCGAGCGGCCAGGCGAAGCTGGAAACCCGCCGCCGCGGCGACGAAGAGCGCCGCGGCGATCGCCGCCGCAGCCGCCATCGGCATCGACACGGCGCCGTCGGAAAGGCGCGCATTGGCGACCAGCAGGGCGCCGAGCGGCGTCAGCGCGGCGCTCGCCGCGTATGTCGCGGCGGGCGCGAGGGGCAGATCCGCGCCGTCGAAAAGACGCTTGCCCGCCAGTCCCGCGGTTGCGAGGGCCGCAGCGATCGAGACGAGGATGAAGAGGGTCGCCTGCATGGGCGCCGCCCAGTGGCTCATGAGCAAGGCGTCATGGAGGCTCGGCGCCAACGCCGCGCCGTCCGTCGTCGGCCACTCGGCCATCGCGCCGAGCGCCAGCGCGCCGGCGAGCGCGCTAGCGCCGGCGGCGGCGGTCCTGGCGAAACCGGTCGCTGCGAAGATCGCGATCTCGATCGCGAAAACGAGGACCCAGACGGCGTCGAACAGCAGGCTTTCGCCATCGAGGTTCAACACGATCAAGGCCACGAATGCGAAGCCCAGCAGCACGAGGTGAGCCACAGCGTCCGGCTTTGGGTTCGGGTTCTCCCGGTCACGAGACGAGGCGAACGCGAACACCGCGGCCGCCAGCGCGCTTTGCAAGACCAGCGCCACGAGCGCCGCGTGATAGAAATCCGTCCCTTCCTGCGACGCGCCGAGGCGCAGCGCGAGGGTCCAGGCCGCTCCGCCGGCCGCGCCGCTCAACGCCAGCCACAGCCAAAGGCGCAGCCGCGCGAGCCAGTAGGTCGCAGCGACGACGACGCCGACGTAAACCACCACCGGCCAAGCGTTGGGCCGCTCGGCGGCGACGAGAAGCGGGGTGGCGAGGGAGCCCACCAAGCCGAGCGCAGCGAGCGCGGGCCCGTGCAAGAGCGCTGCGGCCAATGCCGCGACCCCCGTCGCGCCGAGCGCGGCGAAGGCCAGTCCTGGACCGATGAATCCATACAGCGCGTGCGCCGCGTAGATGCTGCCGAACGCGGCGACGGTCCCGGCGGCCGTTAGCGCGCCCGGAATGTCGGCGGACTTGAAGCCGGCGACCCGGCCAGCCGCGCCCTCGCGCCGGCGCAGCGCTTCACCGCCGCCGACGAGCGCGGCGGCGAGCGCGAGCCCGAGCAAGACGCGCAGGCCGGGGCCGAAGAAACCCTGCTGGATCGAATATCGCACCAACAGCAAGGCGCCGAGCGCCAGCGCCAGGCCGCCGACCCAGACGGTCCAACGCGCGCCGAGCGCCTCTTCGAGCGAAGGACGCCTGACCGGCGGAGGGCTTGGCGGGACGGTTGCGTCTTGGGTCGCCTGAAGCGACGCCGCGTCGGCGGGCGCGGCGTCCGGCGCGCTTTCGACATCGGCCGCGCCTGGCGCAGACTCGACTTGGAGCGGTTCTTCGACAATTGGCGGCGGCGCCTCGGCGGCGGAAGCCCGGACGGGCGGCGGCGCGGGGAGCGGCGGCGGGGCGGCGGCGAATTGCGAGCTTCGCTCACCGGATTCGAAGCTCGCGAGCCGCGCCGCCAACCTCTGGGCGTCGGTTCGCGCTTCGCGCGCCTTGCCCTCGAGATCGGCGATCCGTCGGCCGTGGCCGATTGCGACGAAGAATCCGATCGGCCCCAGCAGGAGCGCCAACGCCGCGATGAGCCCGAGCAAGACGAAACCATCCATGGCCAGCCCACCGATTTCTCTTGCGTCGTCGGTCGACGACCGGACGTTCGCGCGCCATTCTCCGAGCAGCGGCGGCGAAGTCAAATCGCGTGACGCGCTCGGCCGACCAACGTTACGGGATGGCGCGCGGAGGAGGAAAGGGGAACTCGGCGCGAGGACGAAACGAGCATCGCGCAGGCCAACGCCGCAATGACCGCGCCTCGGCGCCGCTCAGGGCGTGGGCCGGCGGCGATGCGGATTCTCTCGACTTAGGAAAGCGCTCTACGCTCTGCGCAAAGCGCCGCCGCCCGCTCGGCCGCAACGGCAAATTGACCTTGCTGACTCGCCGCTCGCCTCAGCGCAGCGCGGCGTCGCGTTCGGCGATAGTCATGCCGACGTCATCGAGATAACGGCGGGGCAGGGCCGCGTAGCGGCTGCGCTCCGAGGCCCGGATCGCCGCCTCCCCGACAATGTTAAGCAAATGTTGACACGCTGAGCCGATTCGACGGATGCTCGCGCCATCGAAGGAATGGTGAGAATGGTTGGAATGTGAGCTCAGTTGGGTCATTGTCGTGGCGTTTCTCGCCGAAACAGGCGACTAGCACATTGAATTGCGGGTGCTTATAGGCTCATTGTGCGATGCCGCAAGTCATAGATTTTTCTGGAAGGGATAGAAAATATTGACGCCCAACGGGTCGAATCGCTTACCCTCTCTTAACGCTTTGCGCGCTTTCGAGGCGGTGGCGCGCCATCTATCCTTCGCGCGCGCCGCCGTGGAGCTCTTCGTCACCAAGGCGGCGGTCGCCCAGCAGGTCCGGCTGCTCGAGGAGGAGATCGGCGCGCCGCTGGTCGAACGCGCCGGCCGGGGTCTCAAGCTCACCGAATCGGGCGCGGCGGGCGCGGCGGCGCTGGCCGACGGTTTCGCCATGTTGGCGCGCGCCGCGCGGGCGATGCGCGAAGCGCGGGGACGACGCTTCCTCGTCATCAATTCCAGCGCCTCGTTCGCCGCGACCTGGCTGGTCGGCCGCATCGGCAAGTTCAAATGGGCGCATCCCGAGATCGACGTGCTGGTCGACGCCAATCCGTTGGAGGATTCGCTCGATCGCGGCGCGGTGGACGCGATGATCCGCTGGGGCGCGGGGGACTTTCCCGGCCTCGCCAAGACGCTGCTGTTCAAGGAGGACGTGTTTCCGGTCTGCGCGCCCGCGCTTGCGGAAGGGCCTCATCCGCTGCGCGCGCCGCAGGACTTGAAGCGCCATACGCTGCTGCATCTCGAATGGAATCCGAGCTTTTCCTCGTGGCCGGCGTGGTCGGATTGGCTCAAAGCGGCGGGAGCGAGCGATGTCGACGCCTCGCGCGGCGTGTTCTTCAATCAGATGTCGATGGCGATCGCCGCCGCGGCGCAAGGGCAGGGCGTCGCGCTGTCCTCGCTCGCCATCGCCGCCGACGATCTCGCGTCGGGGCGCCTCGTCGCGCCGTTCGCGACCAGCGTCCCGACGCCGTTCGGCTATTACTTCCTCTGTCGTCCCGCCGACGCCGAAACGCCGCGCATCAAGGCGCTGCGCGAGTTTCTGGTCGCGGAGGCGGCGCTTTCGGCAGGGTGAGGCCGTAGTCTGCGGGACGGCGTCACATCTTCGCCGCGGCCGCCTTCTCGCCGGCCTCGGCTTCTTCCGCGATATCGCTGGCGAGAGCTCTGGCGAAGCAGGCGTAACCCTGATCGTCCATGTGAAAGCCGTCGCCTGAGAGCGTCGCGCTCAGCGCCGCCGGCGACTTTGCGCCCCAAGCTTGCATCATCGCGAAACGCGAGAAGACCGGAACGTGCATCCGGGCGCCGACGTCGCCGATGATGGCGACGAACTGCTTGTAGCGGGCGAGATCCTTGATGCCGAAATAAAACTGCGGATCGATGAGAATCATCGGAACGCGCTCGGCGCGCGCCGCGTCGACGCCGGCTTCGAGGTTGGCGCGAAATTCGGCGGTGTCCACGCCCGCGACCGCGTCGTTGGTGCCGACCTGCCAAATGACCAGGTCGGGACGGCCGCTGGCCAATTCGCTGCGCAAGCGAGCCAGCGTCGCCGAACTCACCTCGCCGCCGACCCCGGAATGGCGCCCCTCGGCGGCGATGCCCCACTCCTAACACAGAACCCCGCCCCGTTGCGGGGGGTTGGCTTTGGGCGGCGCGGCGGCCCCCACGCCGAGCGTCGACGACGAGCCGATCGCCAGGAAATGCAAAGGTCGGTTCGACCCGCCGCGACCGGCCAACAGTTCCCCCGCGCCGTTTTCAATGAAAGCGGACGGCGTCGCCGCGGGACAGATGGGTCGAGACCCTGCGGCGCACGCGTCTATTGGGCCGGCGCCGATCGCAGCGAGCGCGCAAACAACTGCCGCATATCGGCTCCAAATCGCGCGACGGCTCCTGGCCCGCCGCGATGAGGCAATGCTCGACATTCCAAATATCTCGCCACGGCGAACAAGCCGCCGACACAGGCGAGGAGGTACACCACTTCAAGAGATTTCTCTATGCCCTCGGGCGCAATTCCCCCCAGCGCCGTCATCGCCGCCTGGCCGAGCGCGCTGAGC
>JBEKFO010000219.1:0-7065 GCA_050013275.1 Roseiarcus sp.
AAAGTGCGCAAGGTGCTCAAGATCGCCAAGGAGCCGATCAGCCTGGAGACGCCGATCGGCGACGAGGAAGACAGCCACCTCGGCGACTTCATCGAGGACAAGAACGCGGTGCTGCCGATCGACGCGGCGATCCAGAGCAATCTTCGCGAGACGACGACGCGCGTGCTCGCTTCGCTCACCCCGCGCGAGGAGCGCGTGCTACGCATGCGCTTCGGCATCGGCATGAACACCGACCATACGCTGGAGGAAGTCGGCCAGCAGTTCTCGGTGACGCGCGAACGCATCCGCCAGATCGAAGCCAAGGCGCTGCGCAAGCTCAAGCACCCGAGCCGGTCAAGGAAGCTGAGGAGCTTCTTGGATAATTGAGGCAAAGCCGCGCGCCGCCACTTTCCCCGTCTGCGGGAGAGGAGCGCCGCCGCCCCCTTGCCTCACCCCTCCCCGATCGGCGCGAATTCGGCGGTGAAATGCCTCAGCGCCTTCGGCTCGCGCACGATGCGATAGCCCGGCAGCCGATCCTTCTCCGCCGCCACTTCGGCGAACGTCTCCACGACGTAGTCGGCGTGCGACTGCGTGTAGACGCGGCGCGGCAGCGCTAGGCGCACCAGGTCCATCGCGGCCGGCTTCTCCGAGCCGTCAGCTAAGCGGCCGAACATCACTGTGCCGATTTCGCAGCTTCTGATCCCGCCGATCTCGTAGAGCGCGCAGGCGAGCGCCTGGCCGGGATAGCGAAGCGGGGCGATATGCGGCAGCCAGGCGCGCGCGTCGACGAACACCGCATGGCCGCCGGTCGGCCGCACGATCGGCGCGCCGAGCGCCATGAGCCGTTCGCCGATGTATTCGCTGGTGCGCACGCGATAGGCGAGATAGTCGTCGTCGACGATCTCGGTCAGCCCCTGCGCGATCGCCTCGAGGTCGCGCCCCGCGAGCCCGCCGTAGGTCGGAAAGCCCTCCGTCTGGATCAGTCGCGTGCGCGCGCGCTCGGCGAGTTCGTCGTCGTTGAGCGCGAGCCAGCCGCCGATGTTGGCGAAGGCGTCCTTCTTGGCGCTCATCGTCATGCCGTCGGCCTCGGCGAACATTTCGCGCACGATGTCGACGACGGCGCGCTTGTCCTGGCCGGGCTCGCGTATCTTGATGAACCAGGCGTTCTCGGCGAAGCGGCAGCCGTCGATGATGAAGGGCTTGGAATAGCGGCGCGCCAGCGCCGCGACGGCGCGGATATTGGCGAGGCTGACCGGCTGTCCGCCGCCGGCGTTGTTGGTCACCGTCAGCATCACGCACGGCACGTTGGCTTCATGCGCGGCGAGGAACTCGGCGAGCCGCTCGACGTCCATATTGCCCTTGAAGGGATGGAGCGCCTGAGGATCGCGCCCCTCGGCGATGACGAGGTCGTGCGCCTCGGCGCCGGTCGCCTCGATGTTGCCGCGCGTGGTGTCGAAATGGGTATTCGAGGGAATCTTGCGCCCCGGCCCGCCGAGGAGGTGGAACAGGATCGCCTCGGCCGCTCGGCCCTGATGGGTCGGGATGATGTGGCGGAACGGCATGAGATTGCGCACCGCCTTTTCGAAACGGAAGAACGAGGGCGAACCGGCGTAGCTCTCGTCGCCCTGCTGGATCGCCGCCCATTGGCGCGCGCTCATCGCCGAGGTTCCCGAATCGGTCAAAAGGTCGATCAGCACGTCGTCGGAAGCAAGCGCGAACAGATTGTAATGCGCGGCGGCGAGCAAGCCGCGCCGCTCGGCGCGGCTCGTCATGCGGATCGGTTCGACGGACTTGATGCGGAAGGGTTCGATGATCGTCTTCATAGGGCTCTCCTGAAAGCCCCGCGACGCGATGCGAACCGGGGCTGCGCGCCGCGGTTGCCGGCCCCATGGCCCGCCGCGCTCAGCGCCCTGATTTACGAGCCGTCGGCTATCATGAGCGTGACGGGCGCGCAAGAAGGTCCGACGCCGGACGATCGCCTATGGCGGCCGGGCGCGCGACCGCTTCGCCTTGTCGGCTCAGCTCCGCAGGCCGGGAGCCTCGTGGCCGGTGCGCGCCACGTATTCCGTGTAGCCGCCGCCGTACCGGTGAATGCCATCGGGCGTCAGTTCCAGCACTCGATTGGAAAGCGCGGCCAGGAAGCGCCGGTCGTGCGAGACGAACAGCATGGCGCCTTCGTAACTGGACAGCGCCGTTATGAGCATCTCCTTCGTCATCAGGTCCAAGTGGTTGGTCGGCTCGTCGAGCACGAGGAAATTCGGGGGGTCGTAGAGCATTTTCGCCATGACCAACCGCGCCTTCTCGCCGCCCGACAGCACTCGGCATTTCTTCTCGACATCGTCGCCGGAGAAACCGAAGCAGCCGGCCAGCGAGCGCAACGAGCCTTGCCCCGCCTGCGGGAACGAGTCCTCCAGCGACTGGAACACGGTGCGGTCGCCGTCCAGCAAGTCCATGGCGTGCTGCGCGAAATAGCCCATCTTCACGCTGGCGCCGATGGCGACGTCGCCCTCGTCCGGCTGCGCGGCGCCCGCCACCAGCTTCAGCAGCGTGGACTTGCCGGCGCCGTTGACGCCCATGACGGCCCAGCGCTCTCGACGGCGCACCTGAAAATCGAGTCCCTCGTAAATGATGCGGGCGCCATAGCCCTTGTTCACGTTCTTCAGGCTCGCCACGTCGTCGCCGGAGCGTGGCGCGGACGGGAATTCGAACAGAATCGTCTGGCGGCGCTTCGGCGGCTCCACGCGCTCGATCTTGTCGAGTTTCTTCACGCGGCTCTGCACCTGCGCGGCGTGCGAGGCGCGGGCCTTGAAGCGCTCGATGAACTTGATTTCCTTGGCGAGCATCGCCTGCTGACGCTCGAACTGCGCCTGTTGCTGCGTCTCGTTCTGGGCGCGTTGCTGCTCATAGAACTCGTAGTTGCCGGCGTACGCCGTCAGCGCGCCGCCATCGATTTCCACCACCCTCGTGACGATGCGATTCATGACCTCGCGGTCGTGCGAAGTCATCAGCAGCGCGCCGTCATAGCCTTTGAGGAATTCCTCCAGCCAGATAAGGCTCTCCAAGTCCAGGTGGTTGCTCGGCTCGTCCAGGAGCATGGCGTCGGGGCGCATGAGGAGGATGCGGGCCAACGCCACCCGCATCTTCCAACCGCCCGACAGCGCGCCCACGTCGCCGTCCATCATCTCCTGGCTGAAGCTCAGGCCCGCAAGGACTTCGCGCGCCCGACTCTCCAGGGCGTAGCCCCCCAGTTCCTCGAAGCGCCCTTGCACCTCGCCATAGCGTTCGACGATCGTTTCAATGTCGTCCGCCTGGTCGGGATTCCCCATGGCGGCCTCCAATTCCCTCAGCTCGGCGGCCACTGCGCTCACAGGGCCGGCGCCGTCCATCACCTCCGACACGGCGCTACGGCCCGACATTTCGCCCACGTCCTGGCTGAAGTAGCCGATGGTGACGCCCCGATCGACGCCCACTTGACCCTCGTCGGGGTCCTCCTCACCCGTGATCATCCGGAACAGCGTTGTCTTGCCGGCCCCGTTGGGGCCGACGAGACCGACCTTTTCCCCTTTCAGGAGCGCCGCCGAGGCCTCGATGAAGAGGATCTGATGGCCGTTCTGCTTGCCGATGTTGTCGAGTCGAATCATGCGTGCGCAATGCCCTGGAAACTTGCTCCGCCAATATGCGATGTGGCGCGCCCGTGGAAGCCTGCCCCGAACGCCTGCTGGGCCGCCGCCCGCCGTGGCCCTACTCTTCGAACCGCTCGCTCGTCCCCTGCGCCTTGCGCGGCGCGATCGAGGCGTCCGGGGCTTGCAGCGGCGCGCCGGAGTCGCGGAAGCGGTTGACGATGGGGTAGCGGCGGTCGCGGCCGAAATTCTTCGGGCCGACCTTGACGCCCGGCGCCGACTGCCGGCGCTTGTACTCGGCGAGATACAGCATCCGCTCGATCTTGCGCACGGTGTCGGGGGCGTAGCCTTCGGCGACGATGTCGCCGACGCGCATTTCCTTCTCGACCAGCCGCAGCAGGATCGCGTCGAGCATCGGATAGGGCGGCAGCGAATCCTCGTCCTTCTGGTCCTCGCGCAGTTCGGCCGACGGCGGGCGGACGATGATGGCGGGCGGGATCACTTCGCCGTCCGGCCCCTTGGCGCCGACCGGCTTCCAGCGGTTGCGCAAGCTCGCGAGGCGGAAAACCTCCATCTTGTAGAGGTCCTTGATCGGATTGAAGCCGCCGTTCATGTCGCCGTAGAGGGTGGCGTAGCCGACCGACATTTCCGACTTGTTGCCGGTCGTCACCACCATGGCGCCGAACTTGTTCGAGATCGACATCAGGATGAGGCCGCGCGCGCGACTCTGGATGTTCTCTTCGGTGATGTCGCGTGGCTTTCCTTCGAACATGGCTTTGAGCGCGCGTTCGACGCCCTCGACCGGCTCGGCGATCGGCACGACATCGTAGCGAATCCCGAGCGCCTTGGCGCAGGCCGCGGCGTCGCGCAGCGATTCGCTTGACGTGAAGCGGTAGGGCAGCATCACCGCATGGACGCGCGAAGCGCCCAGCGCGTCGACCGCCATCGCCGCGCACAAGGCGGAATCGATGCCGCCGGAAAGGCCGAGCACCACGCCGGGAAAGCGGTTGTTGTCGACGTAATCGCGCAGGCCCATCACGCAGGCGGCGTAATCGGCTTCGTCGCCTTCCTCGACGACCTCGAGCGGGCCTTCGACGCAGCGCCAGCCCTTGGCGCCGCGCTGCCATACCGTGCGTGCGACGCAGGCGCGGAACGCCGGCAGTTGAACGCAAAGCGAGCAATCGGGGTTGAGCGCGAACGAGGCGCCCTCGAACACGAGCTCGTCCTGGCCGCCGACCTGATTGAGATAGATCAGCGGCAGGCCGCTCTCGACGACGCGCGTAACGGCGACGTTCTGGCGGATCGCGAGCTTGTCGCGCTCGTAAGGCGAGGCGTTGGGAACGAGCAGGATTTCGCCCCCCGTTTCGGCGATGCATTCGACTGGGTCGGGGCCCCAGATGTCTTCGCAGATCGGCACGCCGATGCGCACGCCGCGAAACACGATCGGCCCCGGCGCGGGACCGGGCTTGAACACCCGCTTTTCGTCGAACACGCCGTAATTGGGCAGGTCGACCTTGAAGCGCACCGATTCGATCCGCCCGCCGTCGAGCAGCGCCGCGGCGTTGTGCAGCGCGCCCTCCTCCACCCACGGCAGACCGACCAGCACCGCCGGCCCGCCGTCCGCGGTCTCGCGCGCGAGCGTTTCGCAGGCGGCGCGGCAGGCCTCCTGGAACGCTGGCTTGAGCACCAGATCCTCGGGCGGGTAGCCGGCGAGATAGAGTTCCGGCGCCATCACCAGATCGGCGCCGAACGCCGCCGCCTCGGCGCGCGCTTGGCGCAAGCGCGCGAGGTTGCCCGCGATGTCGCCGACGATCGAGGGGATTTGCGCGAGGGCGATGACGAGGCGGTCGGCAGGAGCGGGCATGAGAAGAGCGTTTAGAGCTTTTTCCGCTTTATCGGAAGCGCCATCGGCGGGGCGCCGCCTCAAGCCTGCAGGCGATGAAAGAACACCAGCCGGGCCGCCGCGCGCATGGGCGAGGACCCCAGCAGGAGGTTGAAGGCGAGATCGCTCTGAAAATGATCGAACAGCCAGCGCAGGGTTCGCTTGGCGCGAAACCGCGGATAGCTCTCGACGAACCAGCGGCTCGGATCGTCGTGCTCGCCCCGGGCGAAGCCTGCGATGGCGCGCCCCGCGGCTTGGCCGTGTTCGATCGCAGTATGGATGCCGCCCGCGGTCACCGGCGAGACCATGCCGGCGGAATCGCCGACGAGCAGGACGCGTTCGGCCGCGACGGGATGAACGACGCCGCCGCAGGGAATGAGCCCGGCGCGAATGTGCAGCGGCTTGCGACGGCGAACGTCGATCACGCCGGCGATCTTTTCGATGAAGGCGGCCATCGCCTCCTTCGCCGCGCCGGGCGCGCTGGCGCGCCGCGCGAGCCCGATCTGGACGATGCCGACGCCGGCGACGATCCAGCCGATATAGCCGGGCGCGAGGCGCCGATCGATGAAGCAATGCAGCAGATGCGGCTCGTCGAGATCGAGACCTGCGTATTCGTACTCGACGCCGAACAGGAATTTGCGGTTCTCGCCCAGACCGAGATCGCGCGCGACCCGCGACTTCGGCCCGTCCGCGCCGACGAGAAATCGCGTCGCGCCGAAGCCGTCGAGCCGAAACCCGCTGCCGTCGCGCCGCGCCGATGTATAGGTTGCGCCCAAGCGCACCGTCGCGCCGAGCTGGCGGCATCGCTCCGTCATCCAGCGCATGAGCTGCGGCGTGTCGGTCGCGAGGAAGTAATATCCCGGCGCCGTCAGTTCGACCGAATGCATGTCGGGCGCATAGAGCCTCACGCCGTCGATCCGCCGCACGATTTCGCTCGGCATTTCGCTCAGCCAGGCGACGCCGTCCATCACGTCGCGCACCAGAATCCCGGTCGTATGCAGCTTCGCGCCGGGATCGATCTTCCGCTCGAGCACGCGGACGGGCAGGCCCTCCTCGGCCAGGCTCATGGCGCAGGAGAGCCCGCCGAAGCTCGCGCCGACGACGGTGCAGTCGAAGTCGCGAGACTGAGACTGAGACAAGCGGCTCCGCGCTATTCCGCCGCCTCGACCGGGCGCGCCGGCGAGGCGAGGCGTTCGGTCTTAAGCAGCTCGGCCACCAGGAACGCGACCTCGATCGCCTGCTCGGCGTTGAGGCGCGGATCGCAATAGGTGTGGTAGCGGTTGCGCAGGTCGCCCTCGGAAATCGCGCGCGCGCCGCCGGTGCATTCCGTGACGTTCTTGCCGGTCATCTCCAGATGGACGCCGCCCGCGTAGGTTCCCTCGGCGCGGTGGACCGCGAAGAAGGAGCGGATTTCCGAGGCGATGCGCTCGGTCGGGCGGGTCTTGTAGCCGGTCGCGGTCCTGACCGTGTTGCCGTGCATCGGATCGCACACCCAGAGAACCTTGCGCCCCTCGCGCTTGACGGCGCGGATCAACGGCGGCAGCGCGGCCTCGATCTTGTCGGCGCCGAAGCGGCAGATCAGCG
>JBEKFO010000220.1:0-7026 GCA_050013275.1 Roseiarcus sp.
GCCCGGCTTGATCGCCGCCGAAGACCTCGATGCGAGCAAATACGAGTAGGAGGACTTGATGCGCAAATTACTTGGCGTTGCAGCTCTTTTTGTCCTGTGCGGCTGCGGTAGCACGCCTCAGGATCCGGTGAACGCCGCCAGCGGGCCCGACATCGTCGCGCATCAAGGCGCGCGACTGGACGTAACATTTGTTCCGGTGACGGCGGAGTCCGGCGCAGCGCTCAAACTCGACTCTGATCGCGGGCTGCTCGTTGCGCAAGTGCGGCCAGGGGGCCCGGCGGAAAAGGCCGGGTTCGCCAGGGGAGACGTGTTGCTGTCCGTTGACGGCTCGCCGGTGAACACTGCGGCTGACCTCAGAGCCGCAATAAACGCGGCCGCGCCTCACCACAAGGCCAAGTTAGCACTGTCTCGCGACGGCGTTGTCAGGAACGTGACGATCCCGCTCTAGCTTGCGCGATCTGCCCATATGCGGATTGCGCGCTGAAGCTGGGCGGCGCCGAGCATCCTCTCCTCTTCCGCCCAGCGATGCGGGAGCTCGAGAGCGAGCGTTGCAACGGCGATATCGGCAAGAGCGTCGCCATTGGCGATCGCCTCGACGACGCCAGGCGATACGAAAGCGAGCGCCGCGAGATTGCGGATGCGGCGCTCGACCTTGTCCTCGGACGCGTCAAAGGACACTGTCGCTCCTCGCTCCGCGAGCAAATCTTCGATGTCGCCGAGGCGAAGCGTCAACCGGAGGCGGAGCCAAATCGTCCACTGAATGACCTGAGGCGGGAACCGGCTCCGGGGATAGCTGGTTTTCGCGTTGCTGGCGATCGGCTCGTCTTCGACTCTCGGCGTCGGCGCCTCCGCGCCGACCAACGCCTATCCCGCGCAACTGGCGTTGGATCTGTCTTCGCAATGGGGCGTCGCCGCCGACGTCCACAACGCCGGCGTTGGCGGCGAGACGAGCACGGCCACGCTCGCGCGGCTGCGCAGCGAATTGGCGAGCGGCGATCCCGACCTCGTCATTTGGCAGGTCGGCGCCAACGATGCGGTCGCGGGCGTCGACGCCGCGGTCTTTCGCGCCAACCTCGAGGCCGGCGTCCTCACCGCCCGCGCCCGGCGCATCCCGATCATTCTGGTCGATCAGCAATTCTATCCCGACATCAAGGATCTCGCCCGATATCAGCAGTTCGTCGCCGTCATCGCCGACGTCGGCGCCCGAATGCACGTTCCCGTGTTCTCGCGCTTTGCGATGATGAAGGCTTGGGCGGCCAAATCGGCGGTCGCCTTGAGCGCGGCGCTTTCGCCCGACGGCTTTCACATGGGTGACCTGGGTTACGCTTGTTTCGCACGCGCCCTCGCCGGCGACACCGCGCAAGAAGGCGAGCCCATCGGCAAGTCGGCCGCGGCAAAAATGTGACGCCGCCCTGCCTCGCCCTTTTTCAAGCGGAGGGCGCGCTCGCTTCGTTCCTCGCTCCGCCTCTAGTCCCTCGCCTTGGTTCGCGAGGCGGCCAATTTGACCAAGGCGAAATAGGCGGACCAGGGCAGCAGATTGATCGCGCGGAGCGCCCAGGCGGCCCGGCGGGGAAAGCGAATCTCAAACCCGCCGCGCTCGAAGCCGTCGCAGATCCGCCGGCAGGCGTCCTCGCATTCCATCAGCAGCGGCATCGGAAAAGCGTTGCCCGCGGTGAGCGGAGTGTTGACGAAGCCGGGATTGACGATCTGCATCGTGACGTTGTGGCGGTCGGCGCTGAATTTCGCGCCGACGGTCAGTGAGATGATCGCCGCCTTGCTCGGCCCATAGGCGCCGGAGTCGGGCAGTCCGCCATAGCCGGCGAGCGAGCCGGCGATCGCGATCTGCCCGCGTTTGCGCGCGCGCATCGCGTTGAAGATGGGATTGAGGCCGTTGACGACGCCCTGCACGTTGAGCGCAAAAGTGCCGGCGAAGCCCTCGCCGCCGAAATCGCCGGGAGCGTCGCGGAAACTGCCGCCCGCGTTGAGGAAGGCGAGCGCGATTGCGCGCCGGCTCTCGATATCGGCGACGAGGCGCGCCATGCCCTCGCGGTCGGTCACGTCGCCGGGCGCCGCGACGACGCGGCCTTCGAGACCTTGCGCCTCGCGGGCCAACGACGCGAGTTCGTCGGCGCGGCGCGCGGTCGCATGGACTTCATAGCCGCGCCGCGCCAATTCGAGCGCGACGCCTCGCCCGATGCCCGCGCTCGCGCCGGTCACCCAGGCGGCGCCGTCGGCGGGCTTGGCGCGGTAGATCATGGCGAGCCGACTCCTTCGCAACGAGGTCGCGACATTCTCAGCCTAGCATGCTTCAGCCCACGCTCGCGCGGCTTGACGCGGCCGGCGCGGCCATGGAAAAAACGGGGCCGAACGGAGCCGGAGCGCCGATGCGCGTTACGCTGATCGACAATTACGACAGTTTCACTTTCAATCTCGTCCATTATCTCGGCGAGCTCGGCGCCGACGTGTCGGTTTGGCGCAACGACGAGATTTCGGTTTCCGCCGCGCTCGAGCAAGCGCCGGACGCGATCGTGCTCTCTCCCGGCCCCTGCACGCCCAACGAAGCCGGAATCTGCCTCGACCTCGTGCGCGCGGCCGGCGCTTCGACGCCGATCCTCGGCGTGTGCCTCGGCCACCAGGCGATCGGCCAGGTTTTCGGCGGCCGAGTGGTGCGCGCGCCCGCGCCCATGCACGGCAAGATCTCCCGCATATCGCACAATGGGCGGGGCCTCTTTCGCGGTCTCGACGGCCCATTCAAGGCGACGCGTTACCACTCGCTGATCATCGAACGCGAGACGGCGCCCGAAGAGCTGGAGATCAGCGCCGAGAGCGACGACGGCCTCATCATGGCGGTCGCGCACCGCGCCCTGCCCGTCCATGGCGTGCAGTTCCATCCGGAAAGCATCGAGAGCGAGCACGGTCACGCCGTGCTGCGCAATTTCCTCGCGCTCGCCCGCGCTTTCAACGAAGCCAAGACGTATTGAGGGAAAAGGCGGGGCATGGAATCGTTCAAACCGCTGATCGCCAAAGTCGCCGCCGGCTCGCACCTCTCGCGGGCGGAGGCGGTCGACGCTTTCGACGCGATTCTCTCGGGCGAGGTGACGCCTTCGCAAATGGGCGGTTTTCTTATGGCGCTGCGCGTGCGCGGCGAAAACGTCGAGGAGATCACCGGCGCGGTGACCGCGATGCGCGCCAAGATGCTGCGGGTGGCCGCGCCCGAGGAGGCGATCGACGTCGTGGGCACCGGCGGCGACGGTTCGGGCTCTTACAACGTCTCGACGCTCGCCGCCCTGATCGTCGCCGCCTGCGGCGTGCCGGTCGCCAAGCACGGCAATCGCGCGGCGTCCTCGAAATCGGGCGCGGCGGACACCCTGAGCGCGCTCGGCGTCAAGATCGGCGTCGCGCCGGCGACGGTCGAGCGGTGCATCCGCGAGGCGGGAATCGGCTTCATGATGGCGCCCGCCCATCACGCGGCGATGCGCCATGTCGGCCCGACGCGCACGGAACTCGGCACGCGCACCTTATTCAATCTGCTCGGCCCTTTGTCCAATCCGGCGGGAGTCAAGCGGCAACTGATCGGCGTCTTCTCCGCCGCGTGGCTCGAGCCGATGGCGCAAGTCCTGCGCAATCTCGGCTCGGAGCGGGTGTGGATCGCCCACGGCGCCGACGGGCTCGACGAAATGACGACGACGGGCGTCACGAAAATCGTCGAATTGAAGGACGGCGCCGTTCGCGCCTTCGAAGTCACGCCGGAAAGCGCCGGCCTCGCGCGCGCCGACCTCGCGGCGCTGAAGGGCGGCGACGCCGCGCATAACGCCGCGGCGTTGCGCGCGGTGCTCGAGGGCGCGCACAACGCCTACCGCGACATCGCCGCCTTCAACGCGGCGGGCGCGCTGGTCGTCGCCGGCAAGGCGCGCGAACTCGCCGAAGGGGTCGCGATGGCCGACGCGGCGCTGCGGTCGGGGGCGGCGGGGCGCGTCCTGGAGCGTCTTGTCACCGTCTCCAATGCGTGATCGAGTGGGGACATGACTGATATCCTGCGCAGAATCGAGGCCTACAAGCGGCGCGAAATCGCCGAATCGAAAGTTCGCGTGCCGCGCGCGACGCTGGAGCGCGAAATCCGCGACCAATCGCCGCCGCGCGGTTTCATCAAGGCGCTGGAGCGGGCGATCGAGGCGGGGCGCTTCGGCCTCATCGCGGAAATCAAGAAAGCAAGCCCGTCGAAGGGGATCATTCGCGACGATTTCGAGCCCTCGGAACTCGCCAAGTGCTATCAGGCGGGCGGAGCGACGTGTCTTTCCGTGCTCACCGACGCGCCGTCGTTCAAGGGGGCGCCGGAACATCTGATCAAGGCGCGCGCAGCGACGCCGCTGCCGATCCTGCGCAAGGACTTCCTGTTCGATCCCTATCAGGTGCTGGAGGCGCGCGCCTGGGGCGCCGACTGCATCCTCATCATCATGGCCGCGGTCGACGACGAAACCGCGCGCACGTTGAACAAAACCGCGCACGACCTCGGACTCGACGTGCTCATCGAGACCCACGACGAAAGCGACCTCGAACGCGCGTTAACGCTGGAAGGCCGGCTCATCGGCGTCAACAACCGCGACCTGCGCACGTTCGAGACCTCGCTCGAAGTTTGCGAACGGTTGAAGCGATTCGTCCCCGCCGACCGAATCGTCGTCGCTGAAAGCGGCATCGTCGACCACGGCGATTGCCGTCGGCTGGCCGAGGCCGGCATCGAAGCCTTCCTGGTTGGAGAGACGCTGATGCGCCAGAAGGACGTGACCGCCGCGACGCGGGCGCTGCTCACCGGGGTGCAAGCGTAACAGGGCGGCGGGCGCCGCGTTCCCCCGGCTTTTGGCGTCGACTCCACGAGCGGCGGCGCCGATTTCGCCTGCTGCAAAATACACCGCAAAATTGACGAAAGCCGGGGGCTCGGGCCCAGATACCGTGCACGACGCGTCTTTTGGCCGCAGCCGATCTGCGACCTCGTATGGCGAGTATCGCCGGACCGTAAGCTATCGTGGCCTGGCCCTCGGCCCGCCGAGGCGCATTCGAATTATCCAAGGAGCACTCCCCGATGACAAAGACGATCTTGGCCCTCGCCGCGGCTTGCGCGGGCCTCGTGGCGCTGTCGGCGCCGGCGATGGCGGCCGATCCCGGCTTCTGCGCCGAGTATGCGCGACAAGCCGTCCACGAGGTCGACATGAACATGTCGATTCCCGGTTGCTTCAAAGGCTTCAACGCCCGCTGGAACCGCAACTACGGCGTTCACTACAACTGGTGTCTCGGCGTCGCTTACGCAGAGGCCAACGCGGAGCGCGAATATCGCCGCGCGCGCCTGAGCGAGTGCCGCGCGCGCGCCGGCATGTGATCGCCTTCGTCGTCTTCGATTCGGCCTCATCGCTTGCGGCCTCGCCCGTTTGTCGGCGCTGAAGAACAACGCCGCCGGCGCGAGGCGGTCGCCGACGCGCCTGGGCTCGCACGGCTATGCCGCGCGAGCCGTGGCCGCGGCGTGAGCAAGAGTGGAAAAGCTCAGCTATTGACCCGGCGCAGGCTCGGGCGGGTCGAAATTCGGCGGCGGCGCGCCGTTGAACAGACGCGGCATCGGCGGCAATTGCGCCATTCCCGAAATAATGCTGCGCTGCTTCGGCTCGGGCGCGGTCGGCTCATGCGAATCCTTGCCGCGCGCACTCAAATAGGCGGCGGCGACTTCGCGATCGTCGTCGCTCGCTGCGGCCATGTCCTTGGCGCGCAGTTCGCGGACCCAGTCGTCCTTGGCGCCTTGCGCGCCGTTGGCGGCGATAGTCAGCCACATCAGGCCGCGCGCCCTTTGACGCGGCACCCCTTCGCCGAGGAACAACAAGTGCCCGAGCAGAGCCTGCGCGGGATGATGGCCCTTGTCGGCGGCCAGAGCCAGCCACCGCGCGGCGCGCATGTTGTTGCGCGTCAGGCCGGCTACGCCGTCCATGTACATGCGCGCAAGATTGTACTGGGCGTCGGAATCGCCGAAATTCGTCGCCGCGTATTGGAACATCTCCAATGCGCGCTCCGGGTCCGCCTTGATTTCGCTGTTCGGAATGCCGTTGAGACAATAGACGCCGATCGCGACGAAGGCGTTCGAGATCGCCGCGATGTCGGGCCGATCGGGATCGTCCTCGTTGTAGCTTTCGACGAGCCGCTCGAAGTATTCGTAGGCCTTGGCGTCGTCGCGCGGCACGCCTTCGCCGCGCGCGTACATTCTGCCGAGCTTCCACTGCGCGAGCGGCTGGCCGCCGTCGGCGGCGTAGGTCAAGGCCTGGACGGAGGATTGCGCATCGCCGGCCAAGAGGTCGTTAACGCCGGCCTGCAACGCCTGCTGCACGCTGGTGAAGGTCGGCAACACGATCTTGCCCGGGCTGCTGGTCTTGGAGCTGTCGAGCGCGAGAGCGCCCAGCGGCGTCACGCCGACCATGCCGAGCGCCAGAACGAGGGCGCGCACGGACTTCGCCGAAACGACGGAAGGTCCCACGCGGGCCACTCGATTCTTGGCGAAAAACAACGCGCCCATCCAAAACCTGACCTCGCCCGCCCGCCCGACGTTGCGATCCCCTGAGCGTTTTCGCCTCGGGGCCTCATGTCCCAGCCGATCGACTATGCATCGAAATAGCGCGGGGTTTATGGCGCAATCGGGGCACGATCCGGCTGAAATCCCGGCGGATTCCACTTGGTTTGGGGCTGTTGCGCAATTGCAACGTTCGTACGGTAAACAGGCGGTTTTGCCGTCAGATCTTGCCCAGCCGGTCGCGCGCGGCTTCCATTTTGGCGATCCGCGCGAGCGCCGCCTCGCGCCGCTCGTGGTTCTCGGCGACGACCTCTTCCGGCGCGCGTGCGACGAAGTCGGCGTTGGCGAGCTTGGCGTCGACCTTGGCGACCTCCCCCCGCTCCTTGGCGATCTCCATGGCCAAGCGCGCCTGTTCGGCTGCGACGTCGAGAACTCCCGCCACCGGCAGCGCCGCGAGCGCGCCGCGCACGACGATCTGCAGCGAG
>JBEKFO010000221.1:0-7005 GCA_050013275.1 Roseiarcus sp.
CCGACCCCGACCCTTTGCGACAAGGCGCGCGCCTCGTTGACCCGGCGCGTCGCCGCGCTCGCGCCGGCGCCAGGGCCGACGCGCAGCGTTCAGGAGATCGTCGACCAGACCAACGACGCGGACCAGGCGATGGCGTGGCTGGTCGGTTTCGCTTGCGGCTGCGAACAGGAGTCGCTCGCCTGGGAGGCGCTGGCGCGCTCCTACGGCGTCCCGGAATCGGTCGTCGGCGATCTCGCCAAGCTGCGCGATCCCCGTGAGTTCGGCCGCATCCTGCACAATTCCCCGCCGAGGTTCTCGATGCTGACGCCGAAGGCGAAATTGGGCGCCTGGCTCGGGTTCGCCTGGGATCCCACTTCCCCGCCGTCGCAGATCGAGGCGGCCGTGGCGGGCGCGCGCAAGCTCGACCACCGAAACGCCGACGCGATCGAATGGCTGACCGATCGCTATCGAAAAGAAGACGCTTTCGAGCTGATGCGCTACCTGCCCGAACTCGATCTCGAGGCGACGCCGCAACTCTGCGCGGCGGCGCTGAGCTGGGTGCGCGACGACCTCGCGCGCGTCTATCGGCCCACCCCCGACAATCCGCTCCCCTACAGCAATCTCGTCGAGCGGCTCGACGCCGGCGAGCCGCTGCGCGCGCTGCAATGGCTGGCCGGGCACGGATGCGACGCCGAAACAGACTTGGGCGCGGCCGGGTCGCTGATCCGCGCCTATGGCGAATCGCCGGAGCGCGCGGCGATGTTGGACTCCCTCGCAGCCTTGCGCCGCAAACCGTGAACCCCTCTCGCCTCCCCTTGCGCGCGCCGCGGATACGGACCGTAATGGGACCGCAGAGCCTGTCGACCGGAGCCTTCGACGATGCGTCAACTCGGTCATCGCGCCGTGTTGGGCGCCATTTTTTTCCTCGCCGCTTTGTCTTCGCTCGGCGCGCAGGCGCACGCCGCCAGCGCGACGATGTTCGACGAGGGCCGCGCGCAGCAGGCCTTCACCGCGATCCAGGAGCGGGTCGGACATGCGCTGCGCGTCCTGACGCTGACCATCACGCCCGATGAGCTGAGCGTCGAAATTGCCAACCCCGACAAGCCGGGCGAAGCCGAGACATGGAGCGTCGCGCACAACGGGCTGATTGGCGCGCTCGGCGTCGACGTTCCGGTGCGGCAAGGATCGGGGCGCGCTTCGCTGCCCGGCGGCGGCGCGATCGCGGAGAGCGTCATCGAGATCGACGCCGCCGGCCTCGCCATCGTGCCCAAGCTCGCCGCCGACGCGCTGGCGCGCGCGCGCTTCCGGGCCCCCGGTCGCGTCGCCCAAATGGAACTGCTGCGGTTGCCGAAATTCGTCGGACCGGCGGCCCGCGACCCCTACTGGTCGGTGCATGTCGAGGCCCCCGAAGAAGAGGCGGACATCTCCGCCAAGATCACCGGCGAGCTGACCAATGCGGACCTGCGCCGCACCAAACGCGCCGAAAACCTCGACCTGCTGGCCGGCGGGCCCGATTTCGACGAGATGGTCCAGAACATTCGCAAACAAATCAAGGACGATTGGATCTTCCATTACATCGAGATCGAGAAGACCGACATCAACTTCGACGTCCATCTCGCCAGCGTCCAGGCCCCCCGCCTCACGCGGTTCACCGCGACGATCAGCGACATCAAGACCGACAATTTGAGTATGCCGCACATGGCGTTTCCGGGCGAACCGGGCGACGACCCTTTCACCCTCGCCGACGTCGACCTGAGCCTGATGACCAAGCTCGAGGCGACGGCGAAGCAGCAGCTCGGGATCGCCGACGGCGTGGTGCAGCGGGTCGTCGTCTCCAAGCCGCATCGTGAAAGGGCCGGCGCCGTCGAATGGGAGGTGCAGGTCAAGAGCGCCAAGGCGCCGCTGTTCTGGACGCCCAACAGTCCGCCGGTCGAGGAGGGCTCGGTCACATTCGACGCCAAAGGCGCTGTCCTGCACGCCAAGTATCCGCCCGGGCGTGGCCCGCAGACCAATTTGTTCGACCCCGCCGCGCTGCAGAAGGCGATCGACAAGATCGCCGAGCGCCTCGGCCCGCACGTCCAACTGATTGATCTCGACGTCAGCGACGCCAGCATCCGGATCACCGCGCAAGACCCGCAGAACGCGAAAAAATTTGCGGTCTTCACCTACCGAGATGGCGACGTCGCTCGCGCCGCCGAGCCCTTCCAGACGATGGCCAACGCCGGCCTCGCCGGGCCGAGCTGGCTCTGGGACATCGGACTCCTGCCCCCCTCGGTGGTGCAGTCGCTCGCCGCGCTCGAAAAGCAGACGTTGACCAAATTGGGCGCCGGCTATGGCAAGATCGACGCAATCTCGTTCACCAAGGACAAGGTGTTCTACCCCGACAACGATAGGGTCTTGATCGAGATCCGCGCGGCGGGAGACGGCGACAGTTCCGACAACGTCATCTTCGACCTGGCCGGCGGGTTCGCCAAGCTCGACGGGCCGTCGTCGGGGATCAGGATCGGCGCCGGCGCGCAGCCGAGCGCGCAGGACGAAGAGGGCTGCACCCGCTCGGAAGATCCGGAGAAAGTCATCCCCGCCTGCACGCGGCTCGCCGAGGACGCGGGCGACACGCCGCACAATCGCGCGGTCGCCTATTATGACCGCGCCAACGCATACAAGAGCCAGCGGGACTACGACCGGGCCTTGGCGGACTATTCCGCGGCGCTGGCGCTCGAGCCGAAGTGCGCCCACGCCTACCTGAACCGCAGCTGGGTCTACGCGGCCAAGAACGACGCCGTTCATTCGATCGCCGATTCGAGCCGCGCGATCGAACTCGATCCGACCAACCCGCTCGCCTACCTCAATCGCGGCCTCGCCTATCGCTTCCTGCACAATTACGCTGCGGCGATCGCCGACTACAACAAGGCGATCAGGCTCGGCGCGAACTCCGCCAACGCCTACCAGGATCGCGGTCGCGCCTACGCCGGCAAGGGCGATCTCGACAAAGCCGCGGCCGACTACGGCGAAGCCCTCAAGCGCGACCCCAGGGACCCCCAGACCCTGATCGCGCGCGCCGATGTCTATCGCGCGCAGGGCAAGCTCGACCTCGCGATCGCCGACGACGACGCCGCGATCAAGCTCGACCCCGGCCTCGGCCAGGCCTACAACGACCGCGGCGTCGCCTATCGCCTGAAGGGCGAATTCGATCGTGCGATCGCGGACGGCGACCAGGCAATCCGGCTTTATTCCAAATGGGCGGCCCCGTATTACGCGCGCGGCTTCGCCTACTTCCTCGCCGGCTCCGTGCCGAAGGCCCTGGCCGATCTGACCCAGGCCAATACGCTCGCGCCGAATGACGCTTACATCGTGTTGCTGCTCGATATCGTCGGTCAGCGCAGCAAGCTGCCGAGCCGTCTCGGCGAGACGAGCGCCAAGCTCGACATGTCGAGCTGGCCGGCGCCGGTGATCCGGCTCTATCTTTCGCAATTGACCGCCGAGGCGACGCTCGCCGCCGCCGCCGATCCCGACCCGCAGACCAAACGAGGCCGGGTTTGCGAAGCGAATTTCTACACCGGCGAACTGGCTCTGCGGAGCGGCCGCGCGGACGACGCCAACCGACTGCTGGCCCAAGCCGCGCGCGACTGTCCGCCGACGTTCACCGAACGGGAATTGGCGATCGCCGAATTGAAAACGATCCGCGACGCGCCGACGCAAGGCAAGCCCTGACCGATCGTCGCGATCTTTCGAGCCGCCTCAGGCGCCCTGCGGCCATTGCCGCAGCGCCGACCTGCCCGCTTCGTTGAGCGCATAGAGACCGCGACCCGGCCGGTCGAACCAGCCGTAGACGTTGCTCAGAAGGATCTTCGCCGCATCGGGCGCTTGCGCTTTGAGATCACGCGGCCGCGATGGGCCGGCCGCGAGCGCCGCGGCGCAGATCAGCGCCTGCTGCCGATAGGCGGTCATGACCGGCCGGCGCGAGCCGCCGCCGGCGCTCGGGTCGCCCTGCCGGCGTCGATGCTCTTCGACGATGCGCGATCGCCGCTTGGGATCGCGGCGCGGCGCCGGCGCGCAGGGGCTCAGCAGCACGTGAACCTCGCCGTTCGCGGCGACGCCGATCAGTCCGAAGCCCAGCCGCCGGCATAGGTTGCGGAAGCGGGGATCGCTCTCGCGCCCCTTGCCGCTGCGCGACAGTTGCGCGGCGAGCCACACTTCGTCGCCGACCGCAGCCCGGTCGACGCCCTGCAGCACCAACTCGAAGGTGAACGTCAGCTTCAACTCGCCGATGACGACGACCGGCGGCTCGCCCTCGACGAGGCCGACAAGGTCGCAGCCGCCGATCTCGCCCTTGACGCGATATCCGAGGCCTTCGAGGTGTCGCTTGACGGGAAGATACAGCGCGGTTTCCAGTGTGGCTTCTCCCCGCCGAATCGCCGGCGCGCGGACGATCGCCGCGCGTTCGGCTTCGGCTGGTCGGGACGAGCCCGCCCATGACGGGTCGTCGCTTTCGGCTCCACGGTGTTAGTCGACGCTCGCGATTCGCGGAAGCGGCGCTCGCGTCAATAGACGATGACGCTGCGGATCGACTTGCCCTGCCGCATCAAATCGAACGCGTGGTTGATCTCTTCGAGCGGCAGGATGTGGGTGATCATCGGGTCGATCTCGATCTTGCCGGCCATGTACCAGTCGACGATCTTGGGAACGTCGGTGCGTCCCCTCGCGCCGCCGAACGCCGTGCCTTTCCACACCCGCCCGGTCACAAGTTGGAACGGACGCGTCGCAATTTCCTGGCCGGCGCCGGCGACGCCGATGACGATCGACTGGCCCCAGCCGCGATGCGCCGCCTCCAGCGCCTGGCGCATGACCTTGACGTTGCCGGTGCAGTCGAAGGTGTAGTCGGCGCCGCCGATCTGATCGGCGCCGCGTTTGGTCGTATCAACGAGATGCGCGACAAGGTCGCCTGCGATCTCCTTGGGATTGACGAAATGCGTCATGCCGAAGCGCTCGCCCCAGGCTTTCTTGTCGGCGTTGAGGTCGACGCCGACGATCATCGAAGCGCCGGCCAGCCGCAAGCCCTGGATGACGTTGAGGCCGATGCCGCCGAGCCCGAACACGATCGCGCTTGAGCCGATCTCGACCTTGGCGGTGTTGATCACCGCGCCGATGCCGGTGGTGACGCCGCAGCCGACGTAGCAGACCTTGTCGAACGGCGCCGCCGGGTCGATTTTCGCCAGCGCGATTTCCGGCAGCACGGTGAAGTTGGAGAAGGTCGAACAGCCCATGTAGTGGAAGATGCGCTCCTTGCCGATCGAGAAGCGGCTCGTTCCGTCGGGCATAAGGCCCTGCCCCTGGGTCGTGCGGATCGCGGTGCAGAGGTTGGTCTTGCGCGACAGGCACGAAGGGCATTGGCGGCACTCGGGCGTGTAGAGCGGGATGACGTGATCGCCCTTCCCGACGCTGGCGACGCCTTTGCCGACCTCAACGACGATCCCGGCGCCCTCGTGGCCGAGAATGGAGGGGAACAGCCCCTCGGGATCGGCCCCCGACAGCGTGAAGTCGTCGGTGTGGCAGACGCCCGTCGCCTTGATCTCGACGAGAACCTCGCCCTCGCGCGGACCATCGAGATCGACTTCCATTATTTCGAGCGGCTTGCCGGCGGCGACGGCGACGGCGGCGCGGGTCTTCATTGGGCTCCTCCCTGCGGCTTGACGAACGGACTGCGGCGGCGCTCCGCGGCGCCTCTGGCTTCCGTTTAGCCGTTCGCCCTCGCGAGTGAAAGGCGTGCGGCGGCGGCCGCGCAAGGAGAATTTTGGCCGCTGGCGCGACCGCGCTAGCCGCCCCGCGCTCTATTGAGGCGCGCGCTCATCAGAAGATATGGAGCAGTTCCAGTTCGATTACTTTGAAACAAGTCGATTTCTAGGCGCCGAACGGGCTCGTTATTAACACTTCGTCAACGCTTTATTTTGTTTTGCAGCGCGCCGTTGATCTACATCAACGTCAAGCGAGCCTTACCGCACCACGCCTTGTCGTGCAGGCACCAAATGGCGATTCGCGGCATAGCGAGTCGCTCGGCGAGACCACTTCAATTCTCGAGCCAATCGGAGAATCAAATGAGTGACGTTGTAGCCTTGCCGCCCAGCACAGACCCGTGCTGGCGTGCGGTCGCCTCAGGCAAGATCAGTCGTCCCTGGGCGAGTTTGGCGATGAAAATCATGATGACGCGAATCCTTCGCGAGACGGCGCTAGACCCGTCTAACGCCAACGTCCAACGTTGTGCGAACGAAATTTACGGCTTCTTCCAAAAGAACGCGAAGCTTGCCGCATCTGACTTATCAGCAATATTGCATTAATCGAACCTGGAAAGACGAAACCCATGTCTAAGACCGGACTACACGCGCCCGCCGACGTATCGGGCATGATCAAAGAAGGACGGGTTCTCTTGCTTGCCGGGGACGAGGCGCTCCTCTCCAAGCTTCCGGCGGGAAACTGGATTGCCGGAACCTCGGTCAACTTCATCGCCGAGAACGGCGGCGCCATGGATCGCGACCGGATTTTCGTCACCGATCTCGCCGCGCACGCCGCCTCGGCCGTCGTGCGCAAGTACGACGCCAAAACCCTGCCCGGCATCGGCGCCGACTATCCGGCAAACGGCTTCACGGTCATCATCGTCCCGGGAATGAGCGAGATTCACACGACGTTCGCCAAAGACGTCCAAAACTATCAAGGCGTCTTCAACTCGCCGCTGATCGGTTGGATTTCGGGCGTTCATTTGTCGGAGATCGGCAAGAGGGCGCCCAAATGCTTCGCCGGCAATGGCGCTCCGCTCGCCAATGAGGCGGTCGCGATGCATGTGACGCTGCCCAAGGGACAAGGCGCTCACATCGACATCGTCAATCTCTTCAAGCAGGGCGACGGCGAGTCGATCGTATTCGACGCCGACGGTTTTGCTTGCGCGGGAAAATGCCGCATCCAAGGCAAATCCGCCAACCTCGCCACATATATCGCCGATCGCAAGATCGACACGAAATTGCCGCTGGTGGCGAA
>JBEKFO010000222.1:0-6987 GCA_050013275.1 Roseiarcus sp.
TGACGCGCTCGGTGCCGTTGACGACGAAGGTGCCGTTCGCGGTCATGAGCGGCATGTCGCCCATGTAGACGTCCTGCTCCTTGATGTCCTTGACGGACTTGGCCTGCGTCTCCGGATCGACATCGAACACGATGAGGCGCAGCGTCACTTTCAGCGGCGCGGCGAAGGTCATGCCGCGCTGGCGGCACTCGTCGACGTCGTACTTGGGCGCCTCGTATTCATATTTCACGAATTCGAGCTGCGCGGTCTGCGCGAAGTCGGAAATCGGGAACACCGACTTGAACACCGCCTGCAAGCCCTCGTTCGGCCGCCCGCCCTTCGGCGCGTCCATGATGAGGAACTGGTCGTAGGAGGCCTTCTGCACTTCGATCAGGTTCGGCATCACGCCGACTTCCTTGACGTGGCCAAAGACCTTGCGAACACGCTTGCGGCCGGTGAATGTCTGCGCCATGTCGCTCCTCAATCCAAGCTTGCCGCCTTGCCCTTGACTCGCGCTCCCAACGGAGAGCGCCGAGCCCGGACGGCGGGCGATGCGGGCCTAAGGCCCCAATTTCTTTGTCGCGAGTCGGCCGCGACTGCCACGCGCCGGTCGGACCTAGGCCCGGCCGGCGATGCCCGATAGACGCGGACGCGTCTTAAACAGCTGAACGGCCCCAAGCCGAAGCCGGGACCGTTCGATTCACGCGCAGGCCCAAATGAGGCCCACGGTTTCTATTTGAGCTCGACCTTCGCGCCGGCCTTTTCCAAAGCGGCCTTGATCTTCTCGGCCTCTTCCTTGGAGACGCCTTCCTTGACCGGCTTAGGAGCGCCCTCGACGAGGTCCTTGGCTTCCTTGAGGCCGAGCGAGGTGATTGCGCGCACTTCCTTGATGACTTCGATCTTCTTGTCGCCGGCGGCGGCCAGAACGACGGTGAACTCGGTCTGCTCTTCGACCGGGGCGGCGGCGGCGGCCGCGCCCGGAGCGGCGGCGACCGCGACGGCGGCGGCGGCCGAAACGCCCCACTTGGCTTCCAGGAGCTTGGCGAGCTCAGCCGCCTCAAGGACGGTCAGGCTCGACAATTCGTCGACGATCTTTTCGAGATTAGCCATTGTTTCTGTTCCTATATGGTTCGAATCAGGGATTTGTGAAGAGCCTTACGATCAGGCTGCGTCTTTGGCGGCATAGGCTCCGACCACGCGGGCGACCTTGGCGGCGGGCGCATTGGCCAGCTGAGCCAGTTTGGTCGCCGGGGCGGTGATGAGCCCGAGCAACTTGGCGCGCAGTTCGTCGAGCGAGGGCAAGGTCGCGAGCGCCTTGACCCCTTCGACGTTGAGCGCCGTCTTGCCCATGGCGCCGCCCAGAAGCACGAACTTCTCGTGGTCCTTGGCGAAAGCCACGGCTGCCTTGGCCGCCGCCACCGGATCGCTGGAATGGGCGATCAGGGTCGGCCCCTTGAGAAGGGGGCCGATAGAAGCGACGTCCGTGCCTTTGAGAGCAATCTGGGCGAGGCGGTTCTTGGCGACCTGAACGTGCGCGCCCGCCTGCCGCATCTGCTTGCGCAAACGCTGCATCTGGGCGACGGTCAGGCCGGAATAGTGCGCCACGACCACGACCGAAGCCTTTGAAAAGACTTCGTTCAAGGACGCAACGGCCTCCTTCTTTTCCGCTCTATCCACGGTGCTTTCTCCGGTTGGCGGGAATGTCCCGCCTCCTGCACATGTCGCGCCCGGCCGCCTTGAAACGGCAGCCGATCACGACGACTTGCGCCTGTCCCCGGAGCCGGGCTTGACGCCCGCCGCCGGACAGATGGTTCGAACCGCAAACGCCGAGCGGCTCGAACAAGAGCCGCTCGGCGGAAAATCGGTCTTCCCCGTCTATGCAGGCCCCCTTGAAACCCCGCGTCGCGGGAGGGAATTAAGCGGCGCTTCCCCTGGAGGAAGCGCTCGCGCCGGCAGTCTCGGACAGGACAAGGCCGGACGAGACGCGAGGGATATCCCCCGTGTCCTCCGGCCTATCCACCGCTCTCGCTTCGGCGCTCCCTCACAAAGGGTCTCGACAAAGCGCAGCGGAAGCCATTGATGATCATAAGGGGTCGCATCGCGCCGCCGACCCCAACGGGGTCTTTAGCCGGATCGAACGCTCCTGCCAAGAGGCTTCGCGAAAAATATTGCCGCGCCGCGAGACCCCGCCTCTTCGGCCAGCGCGACGGCGCGGGCCTAGGGGCGGAACCTACGCGTCTCTTTAGCGCGCAAATGGGGCGACATTTCGGGCTCCCAATGCGCTGCCGAACCCGAGGCGCAAAACCGCGCTTGATTTGTTCTCGGCCTCGTCGGCGGCGCGGCCAACATCCAGCTCTCGGCGAGCGGCCCGAACCTCCTCATTCTCGAGAGCGTCGAGCGCCGGGACGGCTTCCAAGCCGATAAGCTTGCGCCGGTGACGTTCGCTTCGACGGCGCTTTTCTTCAACGATAGCGTCGGACATCGCGGAAAAGCCGCGGGGCGCATCTTTCTGCGCGCCGTCATCAAAGCGCCGGGCCGCGAGGTCTGAAGTTCATCCGTCGCGAGTCTGGATATGGCGGAGCCAGCCAAGTTCTGGAAAACGGCGGCGCTGAGCGGAGCAGCTTTTGGCGCGCTCTTTGCCGGGGCGTTCGGTTTAGCGCATGGACGGTTGCCGCCGCGCAGCGGCGCAGACCCTCCTGGCGGTTGCGACCACAGCGCTCGTCGCCGGGTCGGCGTTCGGCGTCCTAATGGGGTTGCTCGCCCGATCCAAGGTGGTCGCCGAGCAGATTTCGATCGACTTGCCGCCGGGCGAGGCCGTCGAGCACAGCGGACCGGCGAACCACTTTCACAATTTCGAATCTCTCGGCGGACGACTGTATCTGACCAACCGGAATTTGATCTTCAAGCCGCATAAGTTCGATCTGCAAGACGCCTCGATCAGCAACCCGCGCTGCGAGATTGCGACCGTTTCTAAGTGCAGGACGCTTGGACTGATGCCTAACGGCCTATTGGTTTCGCAACGCAGCGGCGACGTCCTGCGATTTGTCGTGACCGATCGCTCGGCATGGCTCCGCGCGATCTCGGAATTGGGGCGATAGCGCGCGCCAACGAAACAGGAAACACGGTGGGCATAGCGCCAAACCGGCCCGGCTGACGCGACGCCGAGCAACGCGCCGACGCGGTCATGGTCGCCATGGGTCCCTCCCCGCGACATCGGCGTCGGGCCCCCCTGGACGCGGCGTCGCGCGCGAAAGCGCGGCGCCCGGACGAGCTGACGCTTCACGATTGCGCGACAATATAAAGTGGCGCACTGTCGCAACAAGATCGGCGCCCGCTCGGAGAACGCCGATCGAGAAGAACTGACGATTGAGGAGACCGATCCACGCCCTCATCAAGGGGGCGATGCGAGACAAGCTTAAGGGAGGTTCACATGCCGAAGGTCAAAGCGAACGGCATCACGATGAACTACGAGCGCCAAGGCGCCGGGGAACCGCTCGTCCTCATTCCGTATCTGGCCGCCGACAACGCCTGCTACGCCTTCCAGGTCGCCGACTACGCCAAGCATTTTACTTGCATTTCCGTCGATCCGCGCGGCGCCGGCGAGACCGACAAGCCGGCCGGCGTCTATTCGATGGAATTGTTCGCCGACGACATCGCCGCCTTCATGGCGGCGATCGGGGTCGAGCGCGCGCATGTGAGCGGCGTATCGCTCGGCGCGGCGACCGGAATGTGGCTCGCCGCCAAATATCCGAACCTCGTGAAATCGCTGTCGCTGCACAGCGGCTGGACCAAGACCGACCCGTTCCTGAAAACCGTGGTCCAAGGCTGGCAGAGCATCGCCAAGGGCCTGGACAGCGTCACGGAAATGGTGATCCAGGGGATCTTTCCCTGGTGTTTCACGCCGGAGCTCTATGCGGCTAAGCCTGATTACATCGAGCAGCTCGCGGCGTTCGTGCGCAGCCGGCCCAAGCAACCCTTCGACGCCTTCATCCGCCAGTCGAACGCGGTGATCGCCCATGACGCGCTGGCGCAGCTCGCGCGCATCAAGGCCCCGACCCAGATCACCTTCGGCCGCCACGACCTCGTTTGCTCGACGCGCTTCGCCAACGCAATGAAGGACAGCGTAAAGGGCAGCGAGCTCATGGTGTTCGAGACCTGCGCGCACGCCGCAATCTATGAAAGCGTGGCCGAGTTCAACGAGAAGACTTTGAGCTTCCTGGACCGCCATACGGGCTAGGCGCCGCCGCCGGGAACAACACATGCGTAGTGCTAAATCCACCGCAGCGGTGGCGCGCGCCCATATTGCGCCGATCGAAGAGGGTGACCCTGGAAATACGCAAAGCGCCGTTTTCCCGCTCCACAACTGCTTGATTTTCGCGATCCGCCAAAACTGACCTCGACCGGCTCGACCCGCGGAACGTAAGTCATTCTACCGACCTATGAATATAAAAGCCGATCTCGCGCGCTTAATTCTCGCCGTCAGCCTAATTTCGCCGTGTTTCTCGCCGCAACTGTGGGCGCGCCCGCGCGAACCCTCGCGCTTGTCTTCAACCGCGGCGGCGGGTGAGCGCTCGCTTGGTCCGCCGACGTTGCGACGCAGGAGATAACGCGATGGCGATCGGATCCCTCAAGCTCGTCAGTTGGGCCGCCTTATTGCTCTTGGCGGCGGGCGTCGCGGCGTCCGCGGCTACCGACGCCGCTCCGCGCAAGTACGAGTTCGTGACCTCCGACACCAAGGTCGAGGACGGCCACAAGCTGACTCGCGTCCGCCTTATTTCCAGCGGGGTCCTCGGAGGCTACATCGAATCGGAGAGCAACCTGAGCCAGGCGGGCGCGTGCTTTCTCGACGATCAGTCGCGCGCTTACGGAAACGCGCGGATCACCGACGACGCCCAGCTTCACGGCCTCGCGCGCGATTCGGCGCGATTGTCCGACCGCGCGAAGGTTTACGGCGCGATCTACGGCAATGCGCAGGTGAAGGACGACGCCGTCGTTTATGGCCAAGTCTACGACGACGCCGTCGTCGACGGGTTCGCCGCGGTCCATGGACAGGTGTTCGGCGCCGCCAAAGTCGGCGGCCATGCGCGGGTTTATGGACGGATCTACGGCGCCGCCGAAGTCCGGGGCGACGAGACCGTCTACGGCGAGAGGCATTGAGGAGCCTCGACGAGCGCGCTGACGCCCGACCCTAGCCGAATTGAAACGCCGAGAGCACCTTGCCGCCGATGGCGTCGCGAAAACTGTGCGTGCCCGCGCTGTCGTTCCCGGCGCCGGCGACGACCATCAGCGGGATGAGGTGCTCCTCGCGCGGATGACACGCGCGCGCATTGGGCGCCTCGCTCCAGTGGATCAGGCGCTGCTCGCGCGTCCTGGCGTCGACCTTGGTCACGGTTTCGTCGAGCCAGGCGTCGAACTCGGACGAGCCGCCGTCGCCGCCTTTCCAGAAGCTGCGCAGGTCATGATAGCTCATGCCGCTGCCGACGATGACGATCCCCTGATCGCGCAGCGGCGCCATCGCCTTGCCGATGGCGACGTGCCGCGCCGGGTCGAGGTCGCGCTCGATCGAGACCATCACCACTGGGATCTCGGCCTTCGGATCGACGATCATCATCGGCACGAAAACGCCGTGGTCGAAACCGCGTTTGTCGTTCTTGCCGACGGGAAAGCCCGCCGCCTCCAGCAACCGCTCGACCTCGGCGGCCACCGTCGGTTCGCCCGGCGCGGGGTAGCTCAGCTCATAGGTGTGCGCGGGAAAGCCGTAATAGTCGAAGATCATCCCCGGCGCCTTGGCGGTGCTGACAGTGGTCCGCGCCTCTTCCCAATGCGAGGTGACGACCACGAACGCCTTCGGTCGCTCCGGCAGGCTGGCGACGAGCCCCTCGAGATAATTCCTCAGGCCGTCCCAGGCGTTCGGCGCGAGCGGCGGCCGCGGCTCCATCCAGAAGCACGGCCCGCCGCCGTGGGGGAGGAAAATCGTCGGCTGGCGAACGCTGGCCATGTGCGCCTCGATGGTTTTCTCGTTTTCGGGAATCCGCGGACCCGGCGTTACCCCCGCGATCTCACAGAGTCCATAGGAGGTTTATGGAAGGAGCCCTTGCATGAACGCAAGCGCCTCGCACCGGTCGGCGGCGAGAGCCGAATGGGCGGCGAGCGTGATGAACCTGTGGCGCCGGCGGCCAGTTTGACCCGGCGCGGCGCCCAAGCCGATGGGCGACAAAACGACTTCGGTTCCCTTCACGCCGTCCTTCGCATCGCCCCGCTCCCCGCGTCGAACAGCGATTTCGCGCCGAACGCGATGAAAATCAGGCCGACGACGCGCGTCACCACGACGCCATGGGTGAGGAAGAAGCGCCTCACCGCCGGTAGCCCCGCCGCAAAGATCAGCGTCGCGTCGGCGGCGAGGAATCCGGCGAACGCCGCGACCAGCAGTTGCGGCGCGTCCTCGAGGCGAAGGTGGGCGACATAGGGCGCGACGATCGCGGAGAACATCGCCAGGGCGACCGGGTAGGCCTTTGGGTTGGTGAGGCCGAAGGCGAGACCGGTCGCCAGCGGGCGACGCGCGCCGATCGTGCGCGGCGGCGCGTCCTTGCGCGTCATCACCGCGCGCGCGCCGAGATAGATAAGGTAGAGCCCGCAGCCGGCCCCCAACAGCTCGAACAGCGTCGGGCCGAGCTGGTTGGCGCCGACGATCGCCGCGACCGCGAGCGAGCCCCAGGCGACGTCGCCGACGAGATGGCCGCAGATGAACCACGCCCCGGACGCCCGCCCCTTGGACGCGGCGAGGGTGAACAGCGCGAGAAAGGCCGGGCCGGGCGAAATCACATAGAGGTAGGCGGCGACGGCGCTGGCGAAGAGAATCTTCTGATCGATCACGGCGGCTTCTCCCTCGCCAGGCGCTTCAATTCATAGAGCGCCGCCTGGGCGTCGCGCGGCGTCATATCATCGAGATCGAGTCTGTCCAAAGCCTCGCGCAGCGGATCGGGACCGGGCGCGGCTGGCGGCTCGTAG
>JBEKFO010000223.1:0-6962 GCA_050013275.1 Roseiarcus sp.
CGGCCTCTTGAAGTGGCGAGGAAAGAGCGCCTCCGAGCCCGAGCGCAGCTGGGAGGCCTATGGCCACGTCCGCATCCGACGCGCAGCCGTCGCGTTACCATGCGCGGCGCCGGGTCGGAGCGATTGGCTGGAGAGGCGCCGGTAAAGGCGCCCGTCAGGCGACGGGCGGACCGCGCGGAGACGCGCCGGCGCGCAAGCTGCGCGGCGCCGTCGAAGCGGCGGTCTCGACATAGGCCAAGACGACCGCCGAACGCGGCGGCGGCTGGAACGCGACGCCGCCGGGGTCAGGCGCGTGAGCGGCGCCCTGCGTCAAGAGCAAGCAACAGGCGCAGTCGGGATCGCCACGGGTCTGGGGAACCGGCTCGCCGCGCAAATCGACCACGATCGAGCCGGCTTCGGTGCAGACCACCAACTGGCCCGCGCCGAAGCCGAACGCCGCGACTCCGCGCGCGTGGGACGCCCACGCCATTGACGCCATCAGATTGGGGAGGATCGCGGCCACGCCCAACAGGCACACGACCCATCGCCGCAGACGTCCGAGGGACGTCCGCGTCGAAATATCGTAACGCCTGCGGCTGGCCTTGCCGGTCATGTAGGAACGCACTTCCCCGCTTGGCGCGAATCCGCACGCGCAAATGCAATCTTAATCGGCGCGGCGGTTCTCGGCAACGGCCTCCCCGCGTAGCGACGCGAAATCGCCTTCACCCGCTCTCCAAAACCACAACGCCAAGACGCTGATCAGCCGCGTCTCACCCGACCTTCGGCAGCCAAATCCTGCAGCTGCAATCCTCGGTGATGGCGCCCTCGACGTCGAGGCACGACGACGGCGCGCGGAACAGGCGGCAATTGCCGCAGCGATGATCGCCCGTCGGCGATTGGCTGTAACGCACGCACGCCTGCGAAACCTTGGGCGTGGCGAACGCTTGCGTCGAAGCGAGCATCGGCGCGGCGCCCAACGCGACGCCGCCGATCAGCAGCGTGCGACGGGACAGGCGGGGCAAACCCGTCTCTTCAATTTTGCGCATCCCCTGTCTCCTTCGTTCTTTCGTCCGCGACGAGGCAATCTTGCGCCGCCGCAAGCATAAACTGGGGCGTCGGCGGCCCGCAGACGACGTGGCCGATTGTCGCAGCCCGGGCGTTGTCGCGGCCGCGAGCGGATCGGCGACGCTCCGCCTCGTCGCCGCGGACGGGCTGGTCAACCCCGCTCGGGCGTTTCCTTGCGTCTGGAGGGCTCCTGGCTCGCACGGATTGCCGGCGCGACGCGCGACGCGACCGCGAGACCGATCAGCGCCAGCGCGGTGAAGGCGGCGCCGGCGAGGAACGTCGCTCGCGCGCCGAACGCATCCCACAGCGCCCCGGCGACGAGGCTCGCCGCCAGCAGCGCCAGGCCGCTCGCCAGATTGAAGACCCCGAACGCCGCGCCGCGCTGCTCGGGCGGCGCCGTGTCGGCGACGAGGGTCGACAATATCCCCTGCGTCAACCCGAGGTGCAGCCCCCACAGCGCCACGCCGAGCGCCGCCCCGGGGATGCCGCCGGCGAAGGCGAGCGCAAGATCGGCGCCGATCAGCAGCGCAAAGCCGATCGTCGCGATCGTCATCCGGTCGAAGCGGTCGGCAAGAACCCCGGCGGGGTAAGCGGCGAGCGCGTAGACGATGTTCATGGTCACGAAGGTCATAGGCGCCAGCGCAATCGGCAGGCCGAGCCCCTGCGCGCGCAGCACCAGGAAGGCTTCGGAAAAGCGCGCGAGCGTGAAGACGAAGGCTATCCCGACGACGAGCCAGAACCCGGTGCCGAACTGGCGAAGCGCGGCCGCGCTCAGCGGGAAATGCGCCGCGCGCCGAACTCGGCTCGCCGCGGGTTCGCGCACCGCCGCGAGCAGCAGCGCCACCGCGAGGAACGCGGGAAGGACCGCGGCCCAGAACACGATGCGGAACCGGTTCCCCGTCAGCGCCATCAGCCCGATCGCGACGAGCGGGCCGACGAAGGCCCCGACGGTGTCGAGCGACTGACGCAAGCCGAAGCTCGCGCCGCGCAGCTCCGGCGGCGCGATGTCGGCGAGCAGCGCGTCGCGCGGCGCGCCGCGAACGCCCTTGCCGATCCGGTCGACGAAGCGCGCCGCCATCACCCAGCCGATCGACGAAGCGAGCGGAAACACCGGCTTGGTCAGGGCCGCGAGACCGTAGCCCAGCGCCGTCAGCGCCTTGCGTTTGCCGAGCCAATCCGACAGCGCGCCGGAGAACATCTTGGTCACCGAAGCCGTCGCCTCGGCGATTCCTTCGATGACGCCGATCGTCTCCATCGAGGCGCCCATGAGCGCGACGAGATAGATCGGCAACAGCGCGTGGATCATCTCGGAGGAGACGTCCATCAGCAACGAAACGAAGCCGAGCGCCCAGACGCCGCGCGGGATCATCGAGCGGCGCGAGGGGGCGGGTGGTTGAACTCGGCCTGGGCTCATCGATGTCTCCACGGCTTCGTTCCTCGCCGGGGCATGCCGGAATTGCAAGCCCGACCGTCCGCCATCGGCGCGCACGCCTTCAGTCTAGGCGACGGCGAAGCCTTGGTCCGCCGTCAAGCGTTCACGGCGTGGCCGGCGCAAAGCGGCCTGCGAGCCGCTTTGATTCGGCGCCGGCAATTCGAGCTTGCAAGACGCGGCAAACGGCCGCAGATTTCGCGTCCGGCCGACGCTAATAAGGGGATGTCGGCCAAGACGCGCATTTTCGCGCCGGGGGCCTGATCGTGACTGAATTCGATCCCAATTCGAATGGCGGGTTATCGTCTGCACGCGGCGCGCCGGCGGCTTCGACGGCGCGGCAATGGCACATTCACATCCCGCCGGACACCTACGGCCCCTACCCGCTCCAGCAGCTTCGCGACTTTGCGCGAGAAGGCCGCCTGAGCGCGGGAACCTTGGTGTGGGCCGAAGGCGACGCGGCTTGGGGCGCGGCCGGCGATCAGCCCGGGCTCAAGGGCCTGTTCGCCGCCGCGCCGCCTCCCCCGCCGCCCGCGCCCCAAAGCGCTGCGCCGCGTTCGGCGGCGGCTTCGTCCGCGGCGGACGCCGCCGACAACGCGCCTGCGGTCGTTCGCGGCCGTGTGAACGCGGCGGCGCTCAGAACCATGATCGCGCAGCGCCAGGCGAAGGACGCGAGCGCCGCGATCGCCGACCGCGCCGCGCCGTCGAACGGACGAGCGCTGACCTTCATGGAGTCGGTGCAAACCTGCCTGCAACGCCGGTATGCGGGGTTTCGCGGCCGAGCGCGCCGGTCCGAGTATTGGTGGTTCGCGCTGTTCATGTTCTTGGTTGCGGGCGTGGTCGAGACGATCGCGGTGTACCTCTCCTTGGCGACCTCGACGGACGGCTCGATGTCGATCGCCGGGATTGCCGCGCTGTCGCTGGCGGGCCTCGTCATGCTCGCTCTGCTGCTTCCGGCAATCGCGGTCGCGGTCCGCCGGCTACACGACCTCGGCTGGTCGGGCTGGTGGTACCTTACGATCTTGATCCCGATCGTGGGCGGCCTCGCGGCGCTCGCCATGCTTATCGCCTTCATGATGCGGGGAAACGACGGCCCGAACAAATACGGCCCCGATCCGCTCGCGCCCGACGAGGTCTGAGGAGACCTCCTTTTGACGCGGACGCCGACCGCGTTTGGCGCGAAGCGCCTTGGCGCCGCGAGATCGCAGCGGCTCGCGCTCCGCAATCGGCCGCGAAACGCCTGTTGGATTCGCGGCCCAAATGCGGCAGGGTCCGCGGCGGGCAGCCGCCCTCGTCATTCGGAGAACCGGCCGATGCGTATGCTCATCGCTGTGATCGTGATCGTCTATCTCGTCGGCGTCGGCGTCGCGCTGTCGCCCACCGTTCGGGACAAATGGAGCAGCGTTCCCGCTTCGGAACTCGCCGCGAGCGTCGTGCAGGAACTGCCTAGCGCGCTCGCATGGCCGGCGGCCGCGTATCGCAGCCTGACCGGCCGCGGTTGAGCGCGGTTCGCCGCGCCGGGCGATTGCGTCGACCGCGCCGCGGCGCCCTGTAGCTGAGCGCGGCGGCCGAGCGCTATTGTCGCTTCCGCCGGCGCGCTACGGCGCGCGCTCGCCGCTTTTCGCCTTCGTGAGTTTGACCGCCGCGCCCAGCAATCCGAGATAGACGGTTACGAGGACGAGCAAGCCGACGAGATGAAACAGCAAAGGCTTGCCGGAGGCGAGGAATTCGAAGGCGAGGACGACGACGAGCAGCCCCAACAAGCCGATGCGGCCGAGCGTCGTCTTGGGAAGGCTCATGACGATCTCCCTTTCCGCGCGGCGCGGCCGCGCGTCGCTCAAATCAGTTCAATCAGGCTCTCGCCGCGTTCTGAAGCGCGAAATCGCAAATTTGCGTGTCATGCGGTTTCCGTTTGAACGGCTGGCGCGGCCAGGCGATGGCAAGGGCATGCGCTCGACGAAGCGCGCCGTCTTCTTCGCCGATCCTCGGGCCCTCCAAGCCTTTGCAAGCCCAAGCCAAGCATTTCCAAAATTGGGGCCTTTTTCTCCAAATATTTCCAAAGATTCCTTCGTCCGTTTTGTGTGAAATCAAGGACTTGCAAGCGGAAAAACGGATTTCGCTTTCCTCCAAATTTTTGCGCCCCTCGCCCGATGAAAGCATGCGCCCCGCCCCGCCGGCAAGGGGACGCCGCGACAACCATCTGAAGAAGAATAGCACGGCTTTCGTTTTTTCAGAAACACAAACTCGAGGTCGGGAACCGCTGCCGTACGCATGGCTTGCCGAACCGGCGTTCTCGCCAACCGGAGGCCGTATCAGAGGCGGCGGCCAATCGCCGATCGGCGACATGCTCGGCCTCATGCCCAAGCTCGGCGAGTCGCCTGGCGAGCGCCGGCGGCGATTGCGCGTCGACGAGGAAACGCCTCAGGCGACGCGCGGCGCCGGGTGATCGCTCTGGCGCGCCGCGTATTCGCGCGCGGCGGCGATGTCGCCCGCCTCCGGCAGGTCGAGCGCGTCTTTGACGCGAATGCGTAGACCGCGCAGGCAGGACAGCCGCCGCATTGGGTGGGACCGACGGCAATGCGGTTCAGTTCGTTCGTCGCCGGCTCCTGAGGTCCTGCAGGATTCAAGTGACTTTCATAGCGTGGACCGCGAGCGCGCGCCTGCCATCGCCGTGCTCGCGTTCAAGGCCAAGCCGCTGCGCGGTCGCTTCGCGAGCCTTGACCGCTCCGCGCGCCGATGGCCGTTGGCCTCCAAGTCGCCTTGCCGCGCCGACCCGGCGCAGTCACCGCGAAGCGGCCGTAGTGCAGCGGAGGAGCGGCGCAGCCGCTTGACGGCGACGGGGCGGCGTGGCCCATTGCATTTACGGGCTTGGCACACTACCGGCAGAACCATTCAGGTCGACAACTGACCGTATTAACTTAAGTACACTAGCGAATTCTCGAAAGACAACGTCATTGCGTTGCTTGGTGCAAACGTGCGCGCACAATCTCGCTTTGTTGAGACTCTTTATTGTCGTACTATCTCCATTTGGCTTTCGTTTTTCGGAACAATCATACATATCAGAACTAATAACTTCGGCCGGCAAGAAATTCTCAATGCCTGCCGTGACAAGTGAATTCGCCGGATTCGATGGCGCTGTTCGGATATGCAGCTTACCAGAATCAACTTCCTCTTTTCTTGCATCGTTGTCATAAAGAAGCAATAACTCGCGATGGATCAATTCTGGTTTGGCGCGAGCCATAGTGACAATGTGATTCAGCGCATCCTTCCCGGTATGAAATCCTTGCCCGGTCCTTGGATCTTTCGCTCCGACCCAAGCCAATTCGACTTGATCAAAAAGAGCGCTGTAACCGAGCACTTCCGCCGCGCACCGCAAGTAAGTTGGGTCCGTCTCGCCTTCAAGAAGAACAAGAAGTTTTCCCGGATTCTGAACCGCTTCCTCAATCACGCTGGCAAATGCCTTCGTTTCTTGCAAAACTCGAAGCGCTTGGCCAAACTCCGAATAAGCCTCCGCGTCAATCGGCGCGCCAGACGGCATCTCGACAATCAAGACACCGCCAGCGCCAAACTCTTTCTCCATACCGAGAACAAACAGCGGAGAATGGCTTGAGACAATGAATTGGACTCTTGGAAACATTCTTATCAACGCCGGTAACACGCGATATTGCAGATCTACATGTATATGCGCATCTATTTCGTCAATTATACATATTCCGCAAATGTCATTCGCTTGTAACCCTCCATTCCATTTTGGGCTGTCTGCATAACGTAAAATTGTACCAAAAATGCCCAATAATGTTGATTGGCCCGCTGATAACGACTCGATAGATGGCATCAACAATCGCCCTCTACTTGCAATGCTTATTTTGCCGACATAGTGCCGCCCCAACCAAACGAATTGCGCTTGATTGTCTTCTATTATCAATTTCAACACGTTATTACATAGAGTGAGGGCCTGACCAGTCAGGTAGCTCTGCGTTGTCACATTTAGCGGAAATTGCCCGCCGGATTTCGCTGAATTGGCTAAATGCATTGCCATTCCAATATCAACACGCGAATCCACGATAACCGACGCCAACCACTGAGAAAACTGCTCTATCGCTCTCTCCACAAATATACTATGTGGAAGTCTATTTGTGAATCTCTGCGAGCGATCAAATATATGCCCAGTCAAAGCATCATTATTTAACCAATGCGGTATCTCCGCGCGACTTGACGGAAAATATACATACGCCCCATCTGAAAACACCTTTCTCGCTTGCTCGTCAGAAATTGTAAATTCTTTTACGGCTCCATCCTCCGGCCAATTAACTGCTCCGACCAGTCCTTTGGGCAATCGCGCTGCAATTTCTTCGGCTGTCAGCTTCCCCGCTTTCTCTCTGAATTGGTGCGCGACACCATCATGCTCGAATTGCAATATTGAGATACTGCTCTTTTCTCCAGATCGCATTGTTGCACCACCTGCGATTCTAAAGAAAGGATGGTTTGT
>JBEKFO010000224.1:0-6958 GCA_050013275.1 Roseiarcus sp.
AGGACCACGAGCTCATCGATCCCACCTTGTCGAGCGAGCGCCTGCTGTTCCGCCTGTTCAACGAGCGCGGCGTGCGCGTCTCCGAGCCGACGGCGCTCAGCGACGTGTGCCGTTGCTCGGCCGAGCGGATCGACGCGATGTTGCAGAGCTTCTCGCCTGAGGAGCGCGCGGCGATGATCGGCGACGACGGCATGATCGGCGTCACCTGCGAATTCTGCTCGACCAAACGCATCTTCAATCCCGCCGACTACGCCGGCTGAACGCGCCTCGCTTGGCTACCATGGACCCCAACGCTTTCGCCGCTCGGCTGGCCGAGGTCGGCGCTTCAATCGAGGCCGAACTCGACGCGCTGCTTGCCCGCGAGGCGCGAGACGGCGAGCCGACGCGCCCCGCGCGCCTCATCGAGGCGATGCGCTACGGCGCGCTCGGCGGCGGCAAGCGTCTGCGGCCGTTTCTCGTCGTCGAGACCGCGCGCGCGTTCGGCGTCACGGGCGCCGGGCCGCGCCGCGTCGGCGCGGGAATCGAGCTCGTCCACGGCTATTCGCTGATCCACGACGACCTGCCGGCGATGGACGACGACGACTTGCGGCGCGGCCGCGCGACCGTGCATCGCGCCTTCGACGAGGCGACCGCGATCCTCGCCGGCGACGCGCTGCTGACGCTCGCCTTCGAAGTCCTGGCGGACCCCGTTACGGCGAAGGACGCCGAGATTCGCGCCGCGCTGTGCGCCGGCCTCGCGCGCGCCGCGGGCCTCGCCGGCATGGTCGGCGGCCAGATGCTCGACATCGCCGCCGAAAGCGCGAGCGCGCCGCTCGGGGCGCAAGCGATCGCTCAGATGCAGGCGATGAAGACGGGGGCGCTGCTGCGCTTCAGCGTCGAAGCGGGCGCGATCGTCGCCGGCGCGCCGGCGGACGCGCGCTTGGCGCTCGGGCGTTATGGCGCCGCGCTCGGCGCTGCGTTCCAGATCGCCGACGACCTGCTCGACGCCGAAGGCGACGCGAGCGCGCTCGGCAAGCGCGCCGGCAAGGACGCCGCGCGCAACAAGGCGACCTTTGTCGCCGCGCTGGGTCTGGAGGCCGCGCGGGCGAAGCGCGACGAATGGATCGCCGAGGCGCAGGCGGCGATCGACGCGACGGGGTTGGGGGCGGCGGGCGACACGCTGCGGGAAGCTGCGGCGTTCGTGGCGGCGCGGCGGAGCTAGAGCGCGCCGTCTTCGGGTCGATCCGTCGCGGCGGTCAGATCGCTAAAGGCCGATCCGAGTACCGCCCGAGGCAATATCAACGGCTTGGGCGCCGTTTTCGGTCCCGTCGCGACGCCTGAGGCGCCTGTCTCGCCGGACGGGCGAAGCGCACGAGCCTGTCGCCGTAATGCCGAGTCGCGCCTCCGAGTCGGTCCACCGGGTTGGGGCGCGAAGAAGGCCGGTCACGGCCGCCAGAACGGCTTGTTGGCTTCAAACCTCGCGTCGTATCGGGTCAGCGAAATATCCTGCAATTCCCGATCCGACATCCGCGCGAGCTGAGCGCGCTCGCGGGCTCGGCTCGTCCATGTGCGGTAGCGACGCGCGACGGCGCACGCAATCGCCGTGAAAGCCCGACCGATCCCGGTCGTCGGCTCGGACCTCGCCTGGCGATCGACGAGGTCGTCGCGGAACTCGCTTCGATCGTCCTGGCGGCAACCTGCGAACATGACCGCGCCCCTCGTCGACGGCGCTTCGCTCAAATCTCTGTGGCATGAGAAAGCGTCATCTGTTAACCTGTGAAATAGAAGCCTATTCGCTTGACGGACAAGCGACAAATGAGAATTATCGCGGCGATAGATGAGAAAAGCTCATGTCGAAGCCGTTCCCGCCGCTCAATGCGTTGCGCGCTTTCGAGGCCGCCGCTCGCCATTCCAGCGTCACGCTCGCCGCCTCGGAGCTGAACGTCACGCCGAGCGCGTTGAGCCATCAGATCCGGGCGCTCGAAGATTTCGTCGGCCGCAGGCTGTTCAGCCGCGGCGTGCGATCGATCACGCTGACCCGCGACGGCCGACTTCTCTACCCGGGACTGCAAGCGGGCTTCGGGCTCATCCGCGACGCCGTGTCGAGCCTCGACGTCGCCGGCGGCGATCGCGTCCTGGTCGTCAGCGTTCCCCCGGGGTTCACGTCCAAATGGCTGGCGCGCCGGCTCTATCGTTTCGCCGAGGCGCATCCGGACGTCGAGGTCAGGATTTCGTCGACGATGGCCTACGCGAATTTCGCCGCGGACGGCGTCGACGTCGCAATCCGAAACGTCGCGGGGCCGGTCGCCGACGATCCGACGCTCGTCTACGAGAAGCTCATCGATGTCGGGCTCGCGCCGGTTTGCAGCCCAAAGCTGGCGGCGAAATTCGGCCCGCTCGACGCGCCCGACATCCTGACGCGACTGCCCCTGATACACGACGACCAACTCGCCAACCGTCCCGGTTTTCCCGGCTGGTCGGACTGGCTGAAGCTTGCCGGGGTCAAGGCCGGCGACCTCGCCGGCGGCTTGCGCTTCTCCAGCCCCGACCACGCCTTGGACGCCGCGGTCGAAGGCGCGGGCGTGCTGCTGACGCACACGATCCTCGCCTATGACGAATTGGCGAGCGGCCGCTTGGCGGCGCCGTTCGACGCGGTTCTCCCCTCGCGCCGGGCGTACTATTTCGTTTGCCCGAAGACGAAGGAGAAAAGGCCGAGCGTTCAGGCTCTGCGCGCCTGGCTGCGCGGGGAAATCAGCCGGCTGGATCGAAAATTCCTGCTCGCGCCGAAGGCGGAGCGGCGGGGCTAGCGAGACGCCGGCGCTTGGGAGCGCGGATGGACGCTTATCGGCGTCCGCCGTTCGGGTTGTAGAAACAGCGGTAGCCCAGGGGTGCGGCCGTAGGCGGCCCTGGGCCCCACACCGCTTCGGCCAGCCAGGGCGCGCAGTCGTTGGCGTTGCGCACGACCAGTTGCACGCGTCCCGCCGAATCGATCACGTGATAGGGGCGATCCGGTCCAGCGGCGGCGGCGCGAACCCGGGCCGGACCCTCGGTTAGGCAAACTGCGACGCAAATCGCCGCCAGCGCGGCAATCGAAATCCGAGGCCTCTTCATCATCGCCTCCTCCAAGCCGCCGGAGTGACGCGCGCTGGAGAGCGCCGGCCTCCAGCGGCTCGTTTCGTCCCTCGTTTGTTTAGGTGAGCGCTCGGCGCGAGAGCGCAAGACGCGGCTGTGGCGACTTTCGCTGAACGCGCTGGTCTTCGCCAGGCTTTCGAATGTCGCGCTGGCCGCGGATCGGCAAATTGTGCGATTCGCATCCCGTCCCTGTAGTCAAGTAATTCCTGAAGAATCTTGCCTTATTATAAGAACGACCTACGTCGTCATTGCGAGCAAAGCGAAGCAATGACGGCCGAGGCGTTTCGACTTAGACACAACATGCTCTAACCCACGCCTCCCATCTCCTCCACCGCCCGATTGAGCTTGCGCAGGTCCGCCCACGCTTGCCGCTTGGCGGCGGGTTGGCGCAGCAAATAGGCCGGGTGGAACATCGGCAGCGTCGGGATCGGCGCGCCCTCGTCGCCCGCGTACTCGCGCCAGACGCCGCGGGTGCGGGTGATCCCCTCCTTGACCCCGAGCAGGGTCTGCGTCGCCGAGCCGCCGAGGCAGACGATGAGGCGCGGCGCGACGAGGGCGATCTGGCGGCGCACGAAGGGCAGGCAGATCGCGGTCTCCTGCGGCGTCGGCGTGCGGTTGCCCGGCGGGCGCCAGGGCACGACGTTGGCGATATAGACCTTGGTGCGGTCGAGCCCGATCGAGGCGAGCATGCGGTCGAGCAATTGCCCGGCGCGGCCGACGAAAGGGCGCCCGATGCGGTCTTCGTCGGCGCCCGGCGCTTCGCCCACCAGCATGATCCGCGCGTCCGGCGCGCCGTCGGCGAACACCAGTTGCGTCGCGGTCGCCTTGAGGCCGCAGCCCTGAAAGCGCTGGAGCGCCGCGCGCAGCTCGTCGAGGGTCTGCGCCGCGGCGGCCGATTCGCGCGCCGAGCGCTGGGCTTCGTCGGGCGTCGCGGTCAAGGCCGGCGAGGGCTTGGGCGGCTCGGCCGCGCGGGGGGCCGGGGCGGCCAGGGGCGACGGCGCATGGCGCGCCGGGGGCGCCGCGCTTTCGGCGAAACGGTCGTGCGGCGTCTCGTCGAGCGCGAGGTCGACCCCCGCTTCGCGCCACCAGCGCAGCGCTTCGGCCGCCTCATGGGCGGTCAGGGGCGCGGAATTTGCGGGCTTGCTCATCGTGGAAAGAACCAAGTTGCGAGCCTCGTCCCTATCACGGGCCGGCCGCGCGTCGAAGGCGGGATCGACATTCCCCCGCGATTTGCGCATTTAGGGCTTGAGTTTTTGCGCCGGGGGCGGTTCTGCTCGCGCGTCTTTCTTGCCGTCCGAGAACAACAATGGCCGATGCAACCGAACTGCCCGCCCGCGAGGCGATGGATTACGACGTCGTCATCGTCGGCGCGGGACCGGCGGGCCTCGCCGCGGCGATTCGCCTGAAAGAGCTCGACGCCGATCGCACCGTCGTCGTCGTCGAGAAGGGCTCCGTCGTCGGCGCGCACATTCTCTCCGGCGCCGTCATCGATCCGATCGGCCTCGATCGCCTCGTGCCCGATTGGCGCGAGGACCCCGATCGGCCGCTGAAGACGGAAGTCGTCTCCGACCATTTCTTCCTGCTCGGGCCGTCGGGCGGGATCAGGCTGCCCAATTGGCCGATGCCCCGGCTGTTGAGCAATCACGGCAATTTCGTCGGCTCGCTGGGCGCGCTCGTGCGCTGGCTCGGCGCGCGCGCCGAAGCGCTCGGGGTCGAGATCTATCCCGGCTTCGCCGCGACCGAAATGCTCTACGGCGACGACGGCGAAGTCGTCGGCGTGGCGACCGGCGACATGGGCGTCGGCCGCGACGGCAAGCCCAAGGCGAGCTTCACCCGCGGCATGGAGCTGCGCGGCAAATACGTGCTGCTCGCCGAGGGCGCGCGCGGCTCGCTGACCAAAGAAATCGTCGCGCGCTTCCATCTCGACGAGGGCCGCGATCCGCAGAAATACGGCATCGGCCTGAAAGAGATCTGGCAGGTCGCGCCCGGCAAATTCAAGCCGGGGCTGGTGCAGCACAGCTTCGGCTGGCCGCTTGGCCACGGCTCGAGCGGCGGCTCGTTCCTCTATCACTACGACGAGGGCCTGGTCTCGGTCGGCTTCGTCGTCCACCTCAACTACTATAATCCGACGCTGTCGCCGTTCGACGAATTCCAGCGCTTCAAGACCCATCCGCTGATCCGCGACACCTTCGAGGGCGGCAAGCGGCTCGCCTACGGCGCGCGCGCGATCTCGTCGGGGGGCTGGCAATCCGTGCCCAAGCTCGCCTTTCCCGGCGGCGCGTTGATCGGCTGCGCCGCCGGCTTCCTGAATTTCGCCCGCATCAAGGGCTCGCACAACGCGATTCTCTCGGGGATGCTGGCGGCCGAGAAGACCCACGAGGCGCTCGCCGCCGGACGCAGCCACGACGAACTGTCCGCCTACGAAGAGTCCTGGCGCGGCTCGGACATCGGCCGCGACCTCTTCAAAGTGCGCAACGTCAAGCCGCTGTGGGCCAAGCTCGGCCTCGCGCTCGGCGTCGCCTGCGCCGGCTTCGACATGTGGACCAACGAACTCTTCGGCTTCTCGGTCTTCGGCACGCTCAAGCACGGCAAGCCGGACAGTGCGACGTTGAAGCCGCTCGCCGCGGTCAAGCCGATCGTCTATCCCAAGCCGGACGGCAAGATCTCGTTCGACAAGCCTTCGTCGGTGTTCCTCTCCAACACCAACCACGAAGAGGACCAGCCGATCCATCTTCGCTTGCGCGATCCCGCGATTCCGATCCGCGACAACCTGCCCCGCTACGGCGAGCCGGCGCGGCTCTATTGTCCGGCGGGCGTTTATGAGGTCGTATATGCGGATGAAGCCAAGCGCGCCGACCCGCGCTTCGTCATCAACGCGCAGAACTGCGTCCACTGCAAGACCTGCGACATCAAGGATCCCGCGCAAAACATCGACTGGACGGCGCCCGAGGGCGGCGGCGGCCCCAATTATCCCGATATGTAACCGTAGCGGTTCGTCCTTCGCGTCGAAGGCGCGAAAGCGCCACTTTTGTCTGAGAGCGTTTCTCCTGTAAGGACGTTTGTCCGTCGCAGTCGCCCCATCGTCGTTCGACCGACCCAGAGAAGGAAAATCTCGATCGTGCCAGCCAAGCTTTCGCTGATCCGCGCCCGGGGACGGTTCCTCAACGTGCTCTTTGCGGCGAGCGCGCTGTTCGCGGTCGGAGCGGGCAGGGCGATGGCGATCGCTTCGCCCGCCGATCCCGCCGTCTTGCCGATCGGCGAGAGCCAGGCCGGCAATTATCTCTCGGCGCTCGTCGCCGGCGCCGACCGCGACACGCCAGCGGCCGCGGTCTACTCGCGCGAGGCGCTGCGCGCCGATCCGAGAAATCCCGATCTCGTCGAACGCGCTTTCGCCGCCGCGCTCTCCGACGGCGACGTCGCCAGCGGCTTCACCCTCGCCGACCGCCTGGTCGCGCGCGACCCGAACAACAGTCTGGGGCGCTTGGCCCTTGCGGTGCGCGCGATCGCGGAGGGCCAATTCGTCGCGGCGCGCGCGCAACTGGGCGCCGGCGAAGCGGGCAAGGCGCACGACGTGACGACGACGCTGCTGACGGCGTGGAGCTACGCCGGCGCCTTCGACTTGCGCCATGCGCTCGAGACGCTCGATCGCGTGCGCGATCCCAGCGTTGCGGTGTTTCGCGACTATCACGCCGGCCTGATCGCCGACATTCTGGGCGACGCGCCCGAGGCGCAGCGCCGGTTGAAGTTGGCCTACGACGCCGACAAGAACACCCTGCGGCTCGCCGACGCCTACGCGCGCTTCCTGGCGCGCCACAACGACGTCGAAGGCGCGAAGAAAGTCTATGCC
>JBEKFO010000225.1:0-6950 GCA_050013275.1 Roseiarcus sp.
AGGGTCCGCATATCCCGATCCTCGCCGACGGCTTCTCCGACAGCCACTACATCTGCTTCCCCTATGAGACGCGCCGCACCGGCATCCACACCGCCGGCCCGGTGCGCCGGCCGATGGACATGGCCGAGAGCGCCGAGGACGCGACCGGCGCGGTGATGAAGGCGATCCAGGCGATCGAGGGCGCGAGCGGCGGCGTCGCCGTGCTTCCGCGCGTCGGCGATCTCTCCTATCCCAAGATCGGCCACGACAAATGCACCAAGTGCCGGCGCTGCACGGTCGAGTGCCCGTTCGGCGCCATCGACGAGGACGATTCCGGCCGACCGACCATCAACTTCGCGCGTTGCCGGCGCTGCGGCACCTGCATGGGCGCCTGCCCCGTCCAGACCATCACGTTCGACAATTACAATCCGCAGATGGTCAACGCGATGATCGAGGCCAACGAGATCCCGGACGAGTTCGCGGAGAAGCCGCGGATCCTGGTGCTCGCGTGCGAGAACGACGCCTATCCCGCAATCGACATGGCGGGCGTCAACCGCTCCTCATGGTCGCCGTTCGTGCGCATCATCCCCGTGCGCTGCCTCGGCTCGGTGACGCTGCAGTGGGTCTCGACCGCGCTGCAGAAGGGCTACGACGGCATCATGCTGATGGGCTGCAAGTCGGGCGACGACTACCAGTGCCATTTCGTCAAGGGCTCCGGCATCGCGCGCGAGCGCATGTCGAAGGTCGGCGAAACGCTCAAGAGCATGATGCTTGAGTCGGAGCGCATCGCGTTCGAGGAAATCGCGATCGGCGATTCGGCCCACGCGCCCAAGGTCATCGACACCTTCGCCGAATTGATCCGCGCCCTGCCCGCCAACCCGATGAAGGGCTTCTGACAATGACGACGCCCGCTCCCGCCGCCGCCAGGAAGTACGATCTTTCCTTCGCCAAATGGGTCTATCAAAACGTCAACGGCGGCGACAAGCTCAGCCTGTGCATGCAATGCGGCGCCTGCTCGGGCTCCTGCCCGATCGGCGTGCAGATGGACTACGGCCCGCGCAAATTGTTCATGATGATCCGCGCCGGCATGAAGGAGGAAGTGCTCTCGGCCAATACGCAGTGGAATTGCACGAGCTGCTACCGCTGCGTCGTGCGCTGCCCGCGCAGCGTGCCGGTCACTTACATCCTGCAGGATCTGGCGGCGAAATCCGTCGAATTCGGCTACGCCAAGGGCCCGCACGAGAACAAGAACTTCGCGAAGTCGTTCTGGTGGTCGGCCAAGGCTTTCGGCCGCACCGACGAACGGCTGGTGACGATGCGCTATTTCTTCTCGCTCGGCCTCGGCGAAGGCTTCAAGCGCGCGATGGCCAATCTCAAGATCGCCCTCGGCATGGTCAAGACCGGCCGCATGCACATCGGCCTGCCGCACAAGATCAAGGACCGCAAGGGCCTGCAAGCGATCCTCGCCAAAGCGCGCGAGATCGAGTCGCGGCAGTGATCGGCCGGGAAGGATGAGGACATGACCGACAAGAAGACCATGACCTATTATCCCGGCTGCTCCTCGCAGGGCAGCGGCCGGCATCTCGACGAATCCTTGCGCGCGGTCATGCCCGAAGTCGGGATCGCGCTCGACGACATCGAGGACTGGAACTGCTGCGGCGCTTCGGTCGGCCACATCGGCGGCGGCCAACTGCCCAATCTCGCGCTGACCGGGCGCAACCTCGCCAAGGCGCAGCAGAAGGGAACCAACGACGTCGTCACCGGCTGCGCCGCCTGCTACCTCAACACCCACGCCGGCAACGAGAAGATCAAGGCCGACGTGAAGAAACGCGCGGCGATCAACGAGGCGCTCGACGCCGGCGGCCTGAGCTACACCGCCGAGCTCAAGGTGCGCCACGCCTGCGAAGTGCTGGTCAACGACGTCGGCCTCGAGGCGATCGAGAAGCGCGTCGAAAAGCCGCTGAGCGGCCTCAAGGTCGCCGGCTACGTCGGCTGCCAGACCGTGCGCCCGTTCGCCGGCACCGCCGCGGGCGGCGATTACGACGCCTACGACGATCCGACCTTCCTCGACGACTTCACCCGCGCCTGCGGCGCCGAGGCGGTGCCCTTCGCCCACAAGACTTCGTGTTGCGGCGGCTCGGTGGCGGTGATGAGCCCGGAGCGCACGCTGCACCTGATGAAGAATATTCTCGAAGAGGCGACCAAGGCGGGCGCCGACGTCATCTCGACGCCCTGCCCGCTGTGCCAGGCCAACGTCGAGATGTATCAGCCGGCGATCAACGCGAAGTTCGGCACGAACTACAACATCCCCGTCGTCTTCTACAGCCAGCTGATGGCGGTCGCGTTCGGCATGGACGGCGTCAAAGACGCCGCCCTCCACCGCAACACCATCCGCTCGGAGAAGCTCGAGGCGATGGCGAAGAGCGGCGGGAAGCGTTAGCCGACCTCTACTCCGCGGCGACGCGCGCGCGCTTCTCGTCACGAGCAGCGATGCGGTCGGCCATGGTCCGCGCAATGGCCGCATAAGAGACCGGCGCGAAGCCGTGGCTGTCGACGCCGACGTCGAGGCTGAGGCCGAAGGGATCGCGGTCGAAGCGCCCGTGAACGTGGCCGAACGCGTGCCAGGCGCCGCGCCAGGCGTTCGGCCAGTCGCGCATCGGGTAGTGGCAAAGGAAGATCCGCTGCTCGTCGATCGTCAGTTCGCGCAACTCGCCGACCGTGGCGAACCGCGCGCGCGCGATAGCGCCCGGCTCGTCGTTGTTGCCGAGGATCAGGTGAATGCGGCCGTTGAGGCGATCGCGGTAGGCGCCGACGTCCTCGCTTTCGAAGGAGGCGAAGTCGCCGAGATGATAGACGTCGTCGTCCTCGCCGACGGTCGCGTTCCAGCGCGCGATCAAGACCTCGTCCATCTCCTCGAGGCTCGCGAACGGGCGCTTGCGCATGGTCAGGGCGCGCGCGTGCCCGAAATGCGTATCGGCGGTGAAAAACACTTTAGACATTCTTCCTCAATTCGCTTGGAGGCGCCGAGCGCCCGACCTTTCGGACTCGTCCTTTAACCGATCGCCTCGCTATGTGCATAGCCCCGCGCGCGCGAGCCGCCGCGCCGCAATTTCCCCGGCGCGTTGATCCTGCTCAACAGGAATCCTCGCTCTCTCTGACATCGTCGTCGTCTCACAAGAAAATGGAGAAGCGCAAACCAGGGAGCGACGCACAATGGCAACGCAGACGTTGAGGCAAGTCGCGCAGGCGCTGGTCGCCGGCGACAGAGGTTTGCTCGCGATGGACGAGAGCGTTCCGACCATTCACAGGCGATTCGCCAAAGTGGGCATTCCCCAGACCGAGGAGGCGCGGCGCGCCTACCGCGAATTGCTGGCGACGACGCCGGGTTTGGGCGAGAGCGTCAGCGGCGCGATCCTCTTCAGCGAGACGCTGCGCCAGGCGACGAAAGCCGGCGCGCCGATCGTCAAGGTTCTTACCGACGCCGGCATCATTCCCGGCGTCAAGGTCGACGGCGGCGCGAAAGACCTCGCGCTTCATCCCGGCGAGAAGGTCAGCGAAGGCCTCGACGGCCTGCGCGACCGGTTGAAGGCGTATTTCCAACTGGGCGCCCGTTTCGCCAAATGGCGCGCGGTGATCGCGATCGGCGAGAACATGCCGAGCCGCGCCTGCATCGAAGCCAACGCCCACGCCTTGGCGCGCTACGCCGCGCTGTGCCAGGAGGCGGGTCTCGTCCCGGTGGTCGAGCCGGAAGTGCTGATGGACGGCGATCACACGCTCGAACGTTGCCGGCGCGCGACGGAGAAGACGCTGCGCAGCGTGTTCAACCACCTCGCCGTCCAAGGCGTGACGCTGGAAGCAATGATCCTGAAGGCGAACATGATCCTGCCGGGATTGGCCTGCCCCAAACAGGAGACGGTCGACGAAGTCGCCGACGCCACCGTGGAGAGCCTCTTGCGGGTGGTCCCCGCGGCGGTTCCGGGCATCGCCTTTCTGTCGGGAGGCCAGACCAGCGAGCTCGCTTCGGCCCGGCTCAACGCCATGAACGTCCGCTTCAAGGGCGCGGCGGCGCGCGCCCCCTGGGCGTTGGCGTTTTCGTTCGCGCGCGCGATCCAGCAGCCGGGAATGGACATTTGGGCCGGCAAGGACGCCAACGCGGCGGCGGCGCAGAAGTCCTTCCGCCATCGCGCCCAATGCAATCAGTCCGCGCGACGCGGTCAATACACGGCGTCGATGGAAGCCACGGCGTAAGGGGGGATTTTACGGGCGCCTTGCAGGCGGGGCCGCATCGCTTCGGGCGGGAGGAGGCGCTTCGCGCCCGACGCGACCGGCGGCCGCGTCGACAACGCCGGCGCTCTGGCGGCTGTCAGTGGCGATATTGCTGAATGCGCGTCGTGCGCAGGCCGGCCAGGCCGAATTGATCGATCGAGACCTGCCAGCTGAGGAATTCGTCGACCGTCAAGGTGTACCGGGAGCAGGCCTCTTCGAGCGAAAGCAGGCCGCCGCGCACCGCGGCGACGACCTCGGCCTTGCGGCGAATGACCCAACGCTTGGTCGATGAAGGGGGCAAATCGGCGATGGTCAACGGGCTTCCGTCCGGACCGATGACGTATTTCACTCTCGGTCGAAGCGCTTCACTCATGTCACTCTCACACTCGAACGCAAGTCCAACTGGCGGGAAGTCTACGGCCGGCTGCTTAAGATTTGGCTAAGCCGAAAGTGAGGAAATTCATAACAAAACGTTTCAAAACGTCATGATTTCCTTCGATTTTGTCAACGACGAGCCCGCCCGAGCGGACAGCGCGCGCCACGGTCCGGGCCGGCGCGGCGCGACATTTTCGCCCTTTTCGCTGGCGCAAGATGATATAGTGCATAAATACACGGCCTGATCGGCCTCGGACGAAATTGGATGTTGGCCCCGCAAATCTCCCGGACCGCTTCGGCGCGTCCCGTCAACAGCCTCGGCTTGCCCAAGGCCCCGCAGGACACGCGCGTCATCGTCGCGATGTCCGGCGGCGTCGATTCGAGCGTCGTCGCGGCGTTGCTCGCGCGCGAGGGTTACGACGTCGTCGGCGTCACCATGCAGCTTTACGATCACGGCGCGGCGACGCACCGCAAGGGCTCTTGCTGCGCCGGCCAGGACATCCACGACGCGCGCGACGTCGCCGCCCGGCTCGGCGTTCCCCACTATGTCCTCGATTACGAGACGCGCTTCCGCGAGAAGGTGATCGAGCCCTTCGCGCGCGCCTACGTGTCGGGCGAAACGCCCATCCCTTGCGTCGCTTGCAATCAGCACATGAAGTTCGCCGACCTGTTCGAGGCGGCAAAGGACCTCGGCGCCGACATTCTCGCCACCGGCCATTACGTCGTCTCCGAGGAGGACGGAAGCGGCGGGCGGGCGCTCTACCGCGCCGCCGACCCCGAGCGCGACCAGAGCTATTTCCTGTTCGCGACGACGCGCGAGCAGCTCTCGCTGCTGCGCTTCCCCTTGGGCGCCATGCTCAAGCCCGAGGTGCGGGCGCTCGCGCACGAATTCGGCCTCGCGGTCGCCGACAAGGCGGACAGCCAGGACATCTGCTTCGTGCCGGCGGGCCATTACAGCCAGATGATCGAGCGCCTGCTGCCGGGCGCCGCCGAGCCCGGCGAAATCGTCCATATCGACGGCCGGGTGCTAGGGCGCCACGCCGGCATCCTGCATTACACCATCGGCCAGCGGCGGGGCCTGGGGATCGCCGCCGCCGAGCCGCTCTACGTCGTCGCGCTCGACGCGCGCGCGGCGCGGGTCGTCGTCGGGCCGCGCCAGGCGTTGGAGACCCACCGCATCCGCCTGCGCGACGTCAACTGGATCGGCGAGGGCGCCTTCGAGGACATTGCCGATCACGGCCTGCCCATCGCCGCGCGCGTCCGCTCCACCCGCCCGCCCGCCGCCGCGACGCTGCTTCCCGGCGGCGAAATCGAGTTCGACGAACCCGAGAACGGCGTCTCCCCCGGACAGGCCTGCGTCTTCTACGCCTCCTGCGACCCCCGCGCGCGGGTGCTCGGCGGCGGCTTCATCGTCGGCGGCGACGCGGCGCACTGAGGGGGGCGGCGTCGGGGTCGGGGAGTGGCGTACACATTACGGTACGCGCTACTGCGTCACGGGCGAAATGCGGGCGAAAGCCGAAGGACGGCCGAGGCGGGGGAGATAAATCGGGAAATAGGTTCGTGTCACCGTTATTCCTCGCATTACGTTAGCACCTCACTCAACCCCTTAATGGCCCGGCGCCGGCTGGCGCGCGTCAACGCCGCCGCGCGCCGAGGCGGCGGAAAATCGTCACGCAAGCCCTTGGAAACGAACGATCGCGTACGAAAATGGCGCCGCCCTCGGTCGGTTCGGCCGTCGCCGCCGGGCTCAGAACCTTTCCACCCACGGCCTGAGCTCCACCTCCCAGGTCCATGCGCTGCGCGGCTGTCGCAGCACGTGGAGGTAGGTCTGCGCGATCGCGTCGGGATCGAGCATCGAATCGGGCTGGTCCGCCGGCTCGCTTCGACCCGGGTTGCGGATTGCGCCGTCGATCACGAAGTGCGCGACGTGAACGCCCTGCGGCGCGAGCTCGCGCGCCATGCTCTGCGCCAGACCGCGCAGCGCGAACTTGCCCATCGCGAACGGCGCCGACTGCGCATAGCCCTTCACGCTCGCCGACGCGCCGGTGAACAGAATCGCGCCGGCGCCCTTGGGGAGCATCCGCCGCGCGGCCTGCTGGGCGACGAGGAATCCGCCGAACGCGCTCACCGCAAGAGCGTTCTCGACCTCCGCGGGGACGAGGTCGACCAGCGGGCCGCGCGCCCGCGCGCTCGCGTTGTAGACGACGACGTCGGGATTTCCGACCTGCCTCTCCACATCCTCAAACAGCCGCGCGACCTGGTCGGGTTGGACGGCGTCGCAGACGAAGGCCCGCGCGCCGGTCTGTTCGCGCAAGGCGGCGAGCGTTTCG
>JBEKFO010000226.1:0-6948 GCA_050013275.1 Roseiarcus sp.
TTGACCGCAAACGTCCCGCCGAAGCCGCAGCAAACGTCCGCTTCATTGAGTTCGACGAGACGCAGCCCTTCGACGCTCGCCAGGAGCTTGCGCGGCTGGCTCATGACGCCCATCTCGCGCAGGCCGGAGCACGAATCGTGATAGGCGACGACGCCCTCGTAGCGCGCGCCGACCTTGGCGACGCCGAGACGGTCGACCAGAAAACTCACAAGCTCGTAGCATTTGGCGGAAAAGGCGGCGGCCTTGACCGCCATGTCGGGCTCGTCGACGAAGAGCTCGGGATAGTGCTTGGCGAGCATCCCGGCGCAGGAGCCGCTCGGCGCGACGACGTAGTCGCAGCTCTCGAACGCCGCGATCGTCTGGCGCGCGATCGCTTGGGCCGCAGCGCGATCGCCCGAATTGAAGGCGGGTTGGCCGCAGCAGGTCTGGGCGGGAACGACGACCTTGCAGCCCGCCTCCTCGAGCAGCTTGACGGCGGCGAAGCCGACGCTCGGACGCATGAGGTCGACGAGGCAAGTGACGAAGAGCCCGACGCGGATCTGGGGCTTCACGGCTTCATTCACAGGCTCTTCCTCTGCTGTTTATCGTCCGGCGGCGGCGAAGGCGCGGGCTTTCACGCCCGCCCTTGTCGCTCGCCGCCCGCCACCCTAAGCTGGCGCCATGATCCCGGATATCGCCACACGTGTCTACAATCACACCTTCCGCATAGATCCGATCGTGCGCACCCTGCTCGATACGGACTTCTATAAGCTTTTGATGCTGCAAATGATCTGGAAGCTGCATCGGGAGCGCCAGGTCACCTTTCAACTCACCAACCGCACGACGCAGGTGCGCCTGGCCGACATCGTCGACGAGCGCGAGCTCATCGACCAGCTCGACCACGCGCGCACCTTGCGCCTCGCCAAGAACGAGTTGATCTGGCTCGCCGGCAACACCTTTTACGGCGCCAAGCAGATTTTCGAGCCCGCCTTCATGGAGTGGCTCAGCGAATTCCAGTTGCCCGAATACGAGCTGACCCGCCGCGACGGCCAGTACGAATTGCGTTTCGCCGGCCCGTGGACGGGAACGACGATGTGGGAGATCCCGGCGCTCGCGATCATCAACGAATTGCGCGCGCGCGCGGCGATGCGCGCGATGAGCCGGTTCGACCTCGACGTGCTCTACGCCCGCGCCAAGGCCAAGCTGTGGAGCAAGGTGGAGCGTCTGCGCGCGCTCGCCGCCGAGGGACCGCTGAAAATTTCGGACTTCGGCACCCGCCGGCGCCACGGCTTCCTCTGGCAGCTCTGGTGCGTCGAAGCGCTGCAGGAGGGGCTCGGCGACAATTTCATCGGCACCTCGAACGTCAAGCACGCGATGGACACGGGCGTCGAGGCGATCGGCACCAACGCCCACGAACTGCCGATGGTCTACGCCGCATTGGCGGACGACGACGCTGCGGTGCGCACGGCCCCCTACGACGTGCTGCGCGACTGGGCGCGCATGTACGACGGCAATCTCCTTGTCGTCCTGCCGGACTGCTTCGGCACGACCGCGTTCCTCGAGCGCGCGCCGGACTGGGTCGCGGACTGGAAGGGTGCGCGGCCCGATTCCAAGGAGCCGATCGCCGGCGCCGAGGAATTGATCGCCTGGTGGAAGCAGCGCGGCCGCGACCCGCTGGACAAGCTGATGGTGCTTTCCGACGCCATGGACATCGATACGATCGAGTCTTCCGTGCGCGCGCTGCGCGACAAGATCCATCTTTCCATCGGCTGGGGCACCAACCTGACCAACGACTTCAAGGGTTGCGCGCCCGCCGGGGTCGACGGCGAATTGCGGGCAATTTCGATCGTATGCAAGGTCGCCGAGGCGGACGGGCGCCCCGCCGTCAAACTCTCCGACAATCCCAACAAGGAACTCGGACCGCCCGAGGAGATCGAGCGTTACCGGCGCATCTTCGGCGTAGCCGGCATGACGAAACACCCGGTGCTGGTGTAGGGCGGCGCGCTCCATCCTCAGGCCGCGACGATGTCTTGCCGCGCGATCCGGCGAAGGGAGGCGGCCTCGGTTTCGGCCGGATCGCCCGCGAAGGCCTTTGGGCCGAAATCGCACCCACGGCGGCCGTCAGGCAATTTCATTCAGCCGCCTCGATCAAGAGAAACGCAGCTTTACCGATTCGAAATCGGTAAGATAAACTCGCCGCGACGGCAAGCGCCAAGACGCTCCGAGCCGCATCGCATTCGTTCCGCGACGCCTGGCCGGGAAGCGGACGAACGAGGGGGAGGAAAACGTGTTTCAGCAACTCTTGACGCCGGTGGCCGGCAGCCTCGCGCTGTCCTTCGCGACGGCGAGCCTACCCATTCTGACCGTGCTCGTCCTGCTCGGCGTGCTGCGCCGGCCGGCCTGGCAGGCTTCGCTCGCAGGACTGATCGTCGGTCTCGTCATCGCCGTCGGCGTTTGGAGCCTTCCGCTCGGGCTCGCGCTCGATTCGGTGTTCAACGGCGTCGTATTTGCGCTCTGGCCGGTGATGTGGATCGTGCTCAATGCGCTGCTGCTTTACAACGTCGCGGTGCGCTCTGGCCGGTTCGAATCGTTTCGAGCCTGGCTGATGGCCAATTTACCCAACGACCGCCGGGTGATTCTGGTGGTCATCGGCTTCTGCTTCGGGGCTCTTCTGGAAGGCATATCGGGCTTCGGCACGCCGGTCGCGATCACCAGCTCGCTGTTGATCCTGATCGGCTTCCCGCCGCTCGAAGCGCTCGTGTTCGTGCTGATCTTCAACACCGCGCCGGTCGCTTTCGGCGCGCTCGGCGTGCCGGTGACCGTGCTCGGCGCGGTCACCGGCCTGCCGGCGGCGACGCTCGGCGCGATGATCGGCCGGCAGTTGCCGGTCATCGCCGTCATCCTGCCGTTTTACGTCATGGCGCTCTACGGCGGCGCGCGATCGGTGCGCGCGCTGTGGCCGACGCTTCTGGTGGCTGGCGGCAGTTTCGCGATCTGCCAGTTCGTCGCCTCGAACTACATCGATTATTCGTTGACCGACGTGCTCGCCTCGCTCGGCTCGCTGGTCGTCACGCTGCTGTTCCTGCAGGTCTGGCGCCCGGCCCCCGATCCCGAATTCGCGGTCATGCGCCGCACGCAGGCGGTCGGCAAGGCCGAAGCGTCGCCGGCATGGCAGGGATGGCTGCCCTGGCTCATCGTTTCGGCGGTTGTCATCCTGTGGACGTCGTTCAAGATCTTCACCATCGGACAGCTCAGCCTGCCGTGGCCGGGCTTGGATAAAGCGATCTCGATCACGCTTTACGACAACAAGCCTTATGCGGCGGTCTGGGTCTTCCAGCCGCTCGCGACGGGAACCGCCATACTTGTCGCGGCTGTGCTGACGGGGCTGATCTTCGGACTGAGCCCGGCGGCGTTCGGCGCTTGCGTCAGGGACACGGTCCGGCAGATCTGGCTCGCGGTCGTCACTGTCTGCTTCATCGTCGGCCTCGCCTATCTCATGAACTACTCCGGCCTCGCCTATACCCTGGGCCTGGGGGCCGCCTCGACCAGCGGCCTCTTCGTGCTGCTCTCGCCGTTCCTCGGCTGGATTGCGGTGTTCCTGTCGGGCAGCGACACCTCGGGCAACGCGCTGTTCGGCAACCTGCAGGTCGTCGCGGCCAAACAGCTCCACCTCAATCCCTTGCTTTTCGCAGCGACCAATTCGTCGGGCGGCGTGATGGGCAAGATGATCTCGCCGCAGAACATCGCGACGGGCGTTTCGGTGACCGACCTCAAGGGTCAGGAAGGCTTGGTGTTCGCGCGCACCTTCGTGCACAGCATCATCCTCACTTTCCTTCTCGGCCTGCTCGTCGCCTTGCAGCAATTCGTCATCCCATGGATCATCCCGGCCGTCGCCGGGCCGTAAACGTCTGGGGGCGCTCTCGCTTCGCGGCGCGGCGCCCCCCATATAGACGGCGCGCACGAGGAGCCTCGCCATGCCGCAGATCGCTTTCCCACCCGTCGACGAGTCCATCCTCGCCCGCCGCGAGGCGATCGTCGCCGGCCTCGCCGCGATCCTGCCCGCCGACGGCCTGATCGCCGACGTGGCGGGGCGCCGCGCCTTCGAGACCGACGCGCTCACCGCCTATCGCCGCCTGCCGCTCGCGGTGGTCCTGCCGCGCACGAGCGAAGAGGTCGCGCGGGTGATGAGGTTCTGCCGCGACGCCGGCGTCAACGTGGTGCCGCGCGGCGCGGGCACTTCGCTCTCCGGCGGCGCCATTCCGCAAGAGGACGCGATCGTCATCGGCCTCTCCAAGATGAGCCGCATCCTCGAAATCAACCTCGCCGATCGCTACGCGCGCGTCGAGGCGGGCGTCACCAATCTCGCGATCTCGGAAGCCGTCGGGCGCGACGGGTTCTTTTACGCGCCCGACCCCTCTTCGCAGCTCGCCTGCACCATCGGCGGCAACATCGCGATGAACTCGGGCGGCGCACATTGCCTCAAGTACGGCGTAACGACCAACAACATCCTCGGTGTGCGCCTCGTCACCCTCGAGGGCGAGATCGTCGACGTCGGCGGCCCGGAACTCGACGCCGGCGGGCTCGATCTTCTCGGCGTGATCTGCGGCTCCGAAGGCCAGCTCGGCGTCGTCACCGAGGCGACGGTGAGACTGGTGCGCGCCGCCGAGGGCGCCCGCCCCGTGCTGTTCGGCTTCGATCACGCCGAGGACGCGAGCCAATGCGTCGCCGCAATCATCGGCGGCGGCATCGTCCCCGTGGCGATGGAATACATGGATCGACTCGCCATCGAAATCTGCGAGAACTTCGCCCACGCCGGCTATCCCCTCGACGTCGAGGCGATGCTGATCGTCGAAGTCGAAGGCGCCGAAGAGGAGATGGCGGCCGAGCTCGCCAAGATCACCGCCATCGCCAAGGCGCACGGCGTGCGCACCATCCGCGAATCGATGTCGGCGATGGAGAGCGCGCAGATCTGGAAGGGCCGCAAGTCGGCGTTCGGCGCGACGGGTCGCGTCGCCGACTACATCTGCATGGACGGCACGGTGCCGACCGGGCGCCTGCCCGAAGCGCTGCGGCGCGCCGGCGAAATCTGCGCCGCCTACGGCTTGCGCGTCGCCAACGTCTTTCACGCCGGCGACGGCAACATGCATCCGCTGATCCTCTATGACGTCAACGATCCCGTGCAGCAGCAGAAGGCCGAGGACGCCGGGATGGACATTCTCGCGATGAGCGTCGAGCTCGGCGGCTGCCTCACCGGCGAGCACGGCGTCGGCATCGAAAAGCGCGACCTGATGCGCCGCCAGTTCACCGAGGCCGATCTCGCCCAACAGATGCGGGTGCGCGCGGCGTTCGATCCGCAGGGGCGGCTCAATCCGGCCAAGGTGTTCCCGCTCGACGCGAGGGCGGGGTGAGCGTCGCCGAAATCTCGGCGCTCGCGCCCGCCGACGAGGCCGAGGCCGGCGAGATGGCGCGCGAAGCGCGCGCGCGCGGCGAAAAGCTCGACATCGTCGGCGGCGGCACGCGGCTCGGCCTGGGCCGACCGGCCGAAGGCGCGCGGCGGCTTTCCACCGAGCGGCTCGCGGGGATCGTGTTCCACGAGCCGGCGGAAATGACGCTCTGCGCCAAGGCCGGCACGCCGCTCGGCGTCGTCGAAGCCGCGCTCGCCGCGCACGGCCAGATGTTGCCTTTCGAGCCGATCGACCACCGCACGCTCTTTGGAGGCGCCGGCGAGCCGACCGTCGGCGGCCTCGTCGCGACCAACGCCTCGGGGCCGCGGCGCATCAGCGCCGGCGCGGCGCGCGACAGTCTGATCGGCCTGCGCCTCGTCAACGGGCGCGGCGAAGCCGTCAAGAGCGGCGGCCGGGTGATGAAGAACGTCACCGGCCTCGACCTCGTCAAGGTCAACTGCGGCGCGCACGGCACGCTCGGCCTCGTCGCCGAGGCGACGTTCAAGCTGCTGCCGAGGCCACAGGCCGAGGCGACGATCCTGCTGCGCCGCCTCGACGACGAAGCCGGCGTCGCCGCGATGACGCGCGCGCTCGGCTCGCCCTACGGCGTCACCGGCGCGGCGTGGATCGGCCCGGGCATGGGCCGGGAGTTCTCGCGCACCCTGCTGCGCATCGAGGGCTTCGCCGATTCGGTCGATTATCGCGCCGAGCGGCTCATCGCGCTCAACGCCGATCTCGGCGCCAAGCACGCGCTGACCGGCGAGGGCTCCCGAAGCCTGTGGCAGGCGGTGCGCGACGCCGAATTCATTGCCGAGCCGCGCCAGCGCGCGGTCTGGCGCGTCAGCTTGGCGCCCTCGAGAGCGGCGCGCTTCGTCGCGCGCCTCGGCGCGGCGGCGCTCGCCCATTTCTACGATTGGGGCGGCGGACTCGTTTGGCTCGCGAGCGAGCCGACAGAAGAGGCCGCGGCGGTGGTGCGCGCCGCCCTCGCCCCGCTCGGCGGCCACGCGACGCTCGTGCGCGCCCCCGACGATTTGCGCGCCCGCGTCGCCGTGTTCGAACCGCTCTCGCCGCCGCTCGCGCGCCTGACGCGAGGCGTGAAGGCGAGCTTCGACCCGGACGGGGTTTTCAATTTCGGGCGGATGCACGTGGGGATGTGAGGGAGCGATGACAAACGGCCCTCACTCCGCTCTCGCCGGCCGGCGGCCACATCGGCCCGCCGCCGTCAAGCCGCTTCGCGGCTGCTCCGCTGCGCTTCGCCCGCTCCGCGGTGACGGCGTCGCACCGATGCGGCGTTGCGCATCCATGATCGTTGCTGCGCGAAGCCGGCCCGATGGGCCGGCTCACGCAGCAACGATCATGGAAACCAAGAGCCTGAGCCGCGCGCAGGGGTCAATGTTTGCGAGTGAAACGAGCAACCCGCGAAGCGGGCGTGACATTGACGCCGAGCACGGATCAGGCAGAGCGGACGCGACCGGATGAGTGCCCGCCGACCGATGTCCTCCTGAATCAGCAAAGCCTGACCGCC
>JBEKFO010000227.1:0-6948 GCA_050013275.1 Roseiarcus sp.
AGAGCGAACGCGCGGCGCGCGACGAAGTAGAAGCCAAGCGCGCGCGGCTCACCGAGGCGCTGCTCTATGAGACCCCGGGATCGAGCGTCGACGCGTTCATCCGCGCCAGCCGCGCTTCGATCGAAGCGCGGCTGCGCCAGTTCGACCTCGCCGACGGCGACGCCGCGAAGAACTACCGCGATCTCGTGCGCGACCTCGACAGCGTCGGCGCGGCCTCTCGCGCCAGCGTCGCCGTTCGCTCGATCTGGGCCTATCGCAGTCAGACGCGATGGCTCGCCGCCGCGGCGATCGCCTTCGCGCTGGCGTTCGCTCTCGACCAGTTGCGCAGCGCTCAGGCCGCCGGTTGGCTGCGCGGGCTGGGCGCGACATTCGCGCCGGTCGCGGATTGGCTGACGGCGCGCGGCGATCTCCTGGAGACGGGCATCGACGTCGTGGTCGTTTTCGGCGTCTTCGCGCTGTTCTTGAATGTCTGGCGCGCCTTCAGCTTCGCCGCGTTGCTGTTCCGCGGCCTTCGGCTGCTCAATCAGGACATGCGCGAGCGCCGGCGCGAGCTCGAGGCCAGCGCCGCTCGCCTGAACCAACGCGTCCTCGCGCTCAGCGCAGAGCTCGAAGCGGCGGCCAACCACGCGGAGGCGACCGCCAAACGCGCCGGCGGCGCCAAGCCGTTCGCGCGCGCCCCGGGACCGGTCTTCGCGCGAGGGCCCGAGGCGCCGGGGAAAGGCGCGCGTTCCTTCTTCGTCGAACTCTGCCGCTTGATGAGCGGACCCTCGCGGATGACCGTTCCGATGCCGCAGCGGCTGGTGTTCGCTTTCGACAATCTCGACGCCTTGGCGCCCGCCGACGCGGCGCGACTGATCGAGGCGGCCAACACGATGTTCGGTCCGGGTTGCGCGGGCGTGGTCGCGTGCGACCCTGAATTTTTGGCGGGCGCGTTTGCCGGCGCCGAAGCGGCGCGCCAGCGAATCGAGAAATTTTTCCAGGTCGTCGTCAATGCGCAGACGCTCGGCCCGGCCGACGGCGGACGTTTCGCGGCGCGGCTCATTGGCTCCAACGCCGTCGTCAACCCGCTGAGCGTCGTCGATGCGAGCCGATCGCGATTGATCGAGCCGCTTTCGCAAGGCGAAACGGCGCTATTGACCGCGATCGCGCCGCTCGCCGCCGATACGCCGCGCGGGGTGAAGCGCTTCCTCAACGCGTACCGGATCGCGCGTCTCTCCAAGGCGCCGCGGCCGGCGATCGCATTGATGCTCGCGGTCAAACTGAGCGGCGACGGCGCGGCGCGTTACGCCATCAACGCGGCGCTGTCGAGCGCGGCCGCCGATCTGCCCGACCCGGTCGGTCCGCCCGCCTTGGTGGCGGCGACTCAAGCCGCGCGCGCCGCCAACGACGGCGCGATCGCCATGTCGGATGCGCGCGCCGCTTGGGACGTCGCGCGTCGTTACGCGCTGCCCGACTGATCCGCCCGGCGAACGGTCAGGGCGTAGGCGCAGGAGTCGTCACGGGCGCCGGCGTCGTTGTCAGCTCCGCCGTCGTCAGCGCAGGCGAGTCGGGCAACTCCGCCGTCGTCCATCCGCCGCCCAGAGCGACGACGAGGCTGACGGCGGCGGTGAGGCGTTGCGCGCGCGTCGTAAGCGCCGATTCCTCGTCGCTGAGCGCGGTCGCCTCGGCGGTCACGACCGTGGTGAAGTTCTGCGTGCCCGCGCGATATTCGTTGAGGGCGATCTGCACGGCCTGTTCGGCGGCCTTGACCGCTTCGGTCTGCACCTTGATCTCTTGACTGAGGACGCGGATCGCCACGAGCTGATCCTCGACCTGCTGAAACGCCGTCAGCACGGTCTGGCGATAGGTCGCGACGCTGGCTTCGTAAGTCTGGGTCGCCGCCTCGACCTGCGCGTCGGTCAGGCCGCCGTTGAACAGCGGCTGCGCCAGCGCCAGTCCGTAGGACCAGACCGGATTCGCCCCGGCGATTTGCTTCACGAAGGGATTGCCGAGGTAGCCGAACGAGCCGGAGAGCGTGATGTCGGGATAATAGCCGGCGACGGCGACGCCGATGGCGGCGTTCTGCTCCTGCATGCTCCGTTCCGCCGCGGCGATGTCCGGACGCCTCTCCAGCAAAGTCGACGGCAAACGCAACGGCACGGCGGGGATGTCGAGCGCGAGATGGCTGTGCGGAATCGACAGCTCGGACGGCGGGCGCCCCATGAGCACCGCGATCGCGTGCTCGTTCTGCGCCCGCGCCACGCCGACGCTGATCTGCTGGGCTTGCGCCGCCAGGACCGAAGCCTGCGCGGTGATGACGTCGGACTTGGCGGTCGTTCCCGCCGCGTACTGGTTTTGCGTGATGTCGAGCGAGCGCTGGTACTGCTTGACGGTATTGGCCAAGAGATCGTCGAGGGAATCCGACTGGCGCAATTGCACATAGGCGAGCGCCAGCGCGGACTGCGCCGACAGCGTGGCGTTGGCGAGGTCGGCGGCGCTCACTTGCGCGCCGGCGCCCTGCTGCTCGACGGCGCGCCGCACCTTGCCCCAGACGTCCAGCGTCCAGGCGGCGCTCGCCTGCGCGTTGAGCACGTCGTCGACCTTGCCCTGGCTCGACGATCGCGTCAGCGACGGATTGAAATTCAGAGTGGGATAAAGTCCGGCGCGCGCCTCGGCGATCAGCGCCAGGGCCTCGCGATAGTTCGCCTCGTCGGCTTTCAGGGTCTGATTGGAGACGACGACCTGCGCCTCCAACCTGGTCAGCTCGGGGTCGCGAAACAACGTCCACCATTCGCCCTTGGCGAAATCGTCGCGCGGCGTGGCGAGCTTCCAGCCCTTGATTTCCTTGTATTGGGCGGGAACGATGGCGGCGGGGCGTTGATAATCAGGGCCGACGGCGGCGCAACCGATCAACGGCGCCGCCAGCCCCATCGCCGCCAGGGACGCCCGACGCCCAAGAATCATGACCCGGCCCCCGCAAGGCGCGCCGATTTGTCCCGCAAGTAGATGCGGCCCCATAGACGGCGCAGCCAATTCCCGAACCGATCGAGATAGAGGAAGATAATCGGCGTCGTATACAGCGTCAAAGCCTGACTGACGAGCAAGCCGCCGACGATCGTTATCCCCAGGGGATGACGCAACTCCGAGCCTTCCCCAGTGCCGAAGGCGAGCGGCAGGGCGCCGAACAGCGCCGCGCAGGTCGTCATCATGATCGGCCGGAAGCGCAACAGGCAGGCTTGCGTGATCGCATCCTTGGTCGAAAGGCCCTCGCGCTCGGCCTGGAGCGCGAAATCGATCATCAAGATCGCGTTCTTCTTCACGATGCCGATGAGCAGAATGATGCCGATCCCGGCGATGACGGTGACTTGGGTGTCGAACGCTTTCAAGGCGATGAGCGCGCCGACGCTCGCCGACGGCAGCGTCGAAAGGATCGTGATCGGATGGATGTAGCTTTCGTAGAGAATGCCCAGCACGATGTAGACGGCGACGAGCGCCGCCCCCAAGAGCAACAGCGCGCTGGAGATGAATTGCTGGTATGTCGCGGCGTTTCCGGCGAACGCGCCATGAATGGTCGACGGCAAACGGATGCTGGCGACCGCGTCGTCGATCTCCTTTTGCGCTTCGCTCAGCGCGTGCCCCGACGCCAGGTTGAACGAAATCGTCGTCGCCGCGAACTGACCCTGATGATTGACGCTCAGCGGCGTCTGGCCGCGACCCACCTGCGTGAACGCGGACAGGGGAACCATGGTCTCTTGCGAAGTCGAGACCGCCGCCCCGGCGGAGGCGCTGGAATGGCCGCTGGCGGCGAGGGAATTCATCGCCAGGTTGCGCGCCGAATCGCCGGCGATCGAAGCGGCGGAACTCGCGCTTCCCGTCGCGGCGGCGAACAACCCGGCGCCCGCGTTGGTTTGCTGCACGCCGGAGGGGTTGGCGCCGGCGGTCGAAACCCAGATGTTCTTCAGGGTCGAGGGGTCCTGCCAATAGCGCGGCGCGACCTCCATGACCACGTGATATTGGTTGAGCGCATTGTAGATCGTCGAAACCTGCCGCTGACCGAACGCGTCATAAAGAGTGTTGTCGATCGCGCTCAAGGTGAGCCCCAGCCGCTTCGCGGTCGCGCGATCGATCGTCAGATCCGCTTCGAGGCCGCCTTGCTGCTGATCGGAATTGACGTCCAGCAATATATTGCTCTTTTGCAACGCCGCGGTTAGTCGCGGCGCCCATTTGTAGAGCGTCGTCGTGTCGTCCGAGAGAAGGGTATATTGATAGGTCGCGTTGCTCTGCCGCCCGGTCAAGCGCAAGTCCGACACCGCGACAAGATAGAGACGCGCGCCGGCCACGACGGCGAGTTTGCCGCGCAGCCGCGCCACCACGCCGTCGGCGCTGATCTGGCGCTGCGCGAAAGGCTTCAGCGAAATGTAGACGAAGCCGGAATTGGTCTGTCTGCCGCCGGTGACGCCGACGACGGTGGCCACCGCGGGATCGTCTTGGACGATCGTCTGCAATTGCACCAGTTTTCGTTTCATCGACTGGAAGGAAACGCTCTGATCGCCTTGAATGGAGCCGATGAGCAGTCCCGTGTCCTGAACCGGGAACAGATCGTAAGTCGCCTGTTTGAAAAGGTAGACGTTCAGTCCCATCATCGATAGCAGGACGGCCATGACGATCAACGGATGGCGCAACGCCGCCGCCAACGTCGTGCGATAGAAGGCGAGCATGGCGTCGAAGCCGCGCTCGGTGAACCGATAGAGCGCGCCATGGGTAAGGATCGCGCGCCGCGGCAGAATGAGCGAGCACATCATCGGCGTCGTCGTCAGCGAGACGACGAGAGAGATCATCACCGCGATCGAAAGCGTCACGGCGAACTCACGAAACAAACGGCCGATGACGCTGCCCATGAGCAGCAGCGGCAGGAACACCGCGATGAGCGAAAGGCTGATCGAGAGAACGGTGAACCCGACCTCGCGAGCGCCCAGGATCGCCGCCTGCATGCGGGTCGCACCCGCTTCGATGTGGCGGGTGACGTTTTCGAGCACGACAATGGCGTCGTCGACGACGAATCCGGTCGAGATCGTCAGCGCCATCAGCGAAAGATTGTCGAGGCTGAACCCGAGGAGATACATCACCGCGAACGAGCCGATGATCGAAACCGGCACCGCGACGCTGGGGATCGCCGTGGCGCGAACGTCGCGCAGGAAGACGAAGACGACGAAAATCACCAAGGCGACGGCGATGATCAAGGTGCGCTCGGTGTCGGCGAGCGAGCCCCGTATCGTGATCGATCGGTCGACGACGACGTTCAGATCGACGTCGCCCGGCAACGAGGCCGCGAGACGCGGCAGCACGGCTTTGACGCCGTCGACCGCTTGAATGATGTTGGCGCCCGGCTGGCGCGAAAGCACGATTGCGACCGAGGGCTTGCCGTTGGACAGGCCGGCGTTGCGCAAGTCCTCGACGGAATCGACGACTTCCGCGACGTCGGACAAGCGCACGGCGGCCCCGTTGCGATAGGCGACGACGAGATCGCGATATTGATCGGCGTGGCTCGCCTGATCGTTGGCGTAGATCTGATAGTGGTAGTTGTTGTCCTCGATCGCGCCTTTGGGGCTGTTGGCGTTGGCGGCGGCGAGCGCCGCGCGAACGTCCTCGAGGCCGATGCCGTATTTGAACAGCGCGGTGGGGTTGAGCTCGACCCGCACCGCCGGCAGGGCGCTGCCGACGACGTCGACTTCGCCGACGCCGTCGAGCTGCGACAGGCGCTGCTGCAAGACGTTGGTGGCGATGTCGTACATCTGGCCGGTGGTGCGCGTCGTCGAACTCAGCGCGAGAACCATGATCGGCGCATCGGCGGGATTGATCTTGTGATAGGTCGGGTTGGCGCGCAGGCTGGTCGGCAAATCGGCGCGCGCCGCGTTGATCGCCGCCTGGACGTCGCGCGCGGCGCCGTCGATGTCGCGGCCGAGCCCGAATTGCAGTTGGATTCGCGTCGAGCCCAGCGCGCTCGAGGACGTCATCTCGTTGACGTCGGCGATCTGCCCGAGATGGCGCTCGAGCGGCGCCGCGACCGCCGAAGCCATCGTGTCCGGGCTGGCCCCGGGCATGGTCGCCTGCACCGAGATGTTGGGATAGTCGACTTGCGGCAAGGGCGAAACCGGCAACTGCGCGAAAGCGAGCAGACCCGCCAGCGCGATGCCGATCGTCAGCAGCGTCGTCGCCACCGGCCGCCGGATGAACAGCTCGGAAAGGCGGTTGTTCACGGCACCTCCGCCGCCCAGGCGCCGTCCGTCGCGCCGGCGCCCAGACGCGACCCGATGCGCTCGAAGAAGAGATAGATCACCGGCGTGGTGAACAGCGTCAGGATCTGGCTGAGGGCGAGGCCGCCGACGATCGCCAGGCCGAGCGGATGGCGCAGTTCCGAGCCGACGCCGGTTCCCAGCATCAGCGGCAAGGCGCCGAACATCGCCGCCACCGTCGTCATCAGGATCGGCCGCAGGCGCAACAGGCAGGCCTGAAAGATCGCGTCGCGCGGCGACTTGCCCTCCTGCCGCTGCGCCTCCAGCGCGAAGTCGATCATCATGATCGCGTTCTTCTTGACGATGCCGATCAGCAGCACGATGCCGATGACGCCGATGATGTCGAGGCCGGCCCCGGCGAATTCGAGCGCGAGCAGGGCGCCGATGCCCGCCGAAGGCAGCGTCGAGAGAATCGTGACGGGATGAATGAAGCTCTCGTAGAGCACGCCCAGCACGATGTACATCGTCGCCACCGCCGCCAGCAGCAGGAACACCTCGTTCGACAGCGACGACTGGAACGCTTGCGCGGCGCCTTGAAAGGTCACCGCGAAACTGGCGGGAAGACCGATGTCGGCGAGCGCGACGTCGATCGCGTCGACCGCTCCGCCGAGCGAGGCACCGGGCGCCAGATTGAACGAAATCGTCGTCACCGGGAATTGCTTGAGATGCGAAATCT
>JBEKFO010000228.1:0-6867 GCA_050013275.1 Roseiarcus sp.
TTTTTTATCGGGGTCGCGCGTAAGCGCGGTGCCTTCCCCCGCAAGGGGGAAGGGCTCGCTTCTCAATTTGGCTGATGCGCGCTTCGCCAGCGGATCGCGGGCAAATCCGCCTCAAAGCCCGCCCATCGCGCAGACGATCCGCCATTCCTGGTCGGTCACCGGCTGCACCGAGAGGCGCGAGTTGGCGACGAGGGCCATCTTGGCGAGGCGCGGCTCGGCCTTGACCGCCTCCAGCGTCACCGGGCGCGGAAAGGGGGCGACCGCCTTGACGTCGACCATGCCGAACTTGCCGCTCTCATCGGTCGGATCGGGACGATAGGGCTTGATCACTTCGACGACGCCCACAATCGCCTTGCCCTCGTTGGAATGATAGAAAAACCCCCGCTCGCCGACCTTCATCGCCATCATGTTCAGTTTGGCGGAATGGTTGCGCACGCCGTTCCAGCTCGCGCCCTTTTCGCCTTCGGCGGCCTGCGCCGCGAAGGACCAGGCGGAGGGCTCGCTCTTGAACAGCCAATAGGCCATGCTCGCCTCACGCCAGCGGCGCGCCGATGGCCTGACGCCACGGCTTGACGTCGACGCTCGCGAACAACCCCGCCAACGCGTAAGGGTCCCTGGCGAGCAGCGCCGCGACCTCGTCCTCGCTTTCGCACTCAAATACGATCAGCGAGCCGACGACTGAACTCTGGTCTGGCGTCAACAGCGCGCCGCCGATCTTCACCCGCGCGCCGAGCGAGGCGAGATAGGCCAGGTGCGCCGGGCGGCTTGCCAGTCGCTTGGCCATGCTGTCGGGCCTGTCGGTGCACGTGGCGACGAAGAGCACGCGTTTCTCCTTATGCTGCCCGAGAAGGCTTAAGCGATCGCGGGCGAACCGTAAAGCGTGGCCGCCGGGCTACAGGGTTTGGAATCCGGACTGACGCGAGCCCTCCGGCGATGCGACGATCCTCGTCGTCGACCTCTTGGAAGCTAGGAATTCCGACCGTGAGGACCTGTCAAGGACCTTAGCCGCTGCGCGGCGGCGCGACGCGCCGTCCTTGACAGGTCCTCATGGTCGGAAAAAGAGGCTCTCCAAGAGGTCGATGGCGCGCTGTGTCGATGGCTCCGAGCGTTTGTGAGCCCGAGTTCGCCGCCGTTTCGCCTATTCCTCGCCCTTCGGCGGGCGGGCCAGCAGCGCGCCGACGGCGGCTCCGGGGTCGATCGTCCCCTCCAACAGCGCCTCGACGGTCGCCGAGATCGGCATTTCGACGCCGCGCGCGCGCGCCATCTGCATCAGCGCCGACGCGGTGAAGGCGCCCTCGACCAACTTGCCGGCGCTCGCCTCGGCGACGCTGCGCCCCTGCCCGAGCGCGCGGCCGAAGGCGAAGTTGCGCGACTGCGCCGTCGAGCAGGTGAGCACGAGATCGCCGAGCCCCGAGAGGCCCATCAAAGTGTTGGGACGGGCGCCGAAGGCTTCGCCGAAGCGCCTCAGTTCGGCGAAGCCGCGCGCGATCAGCGCCGCGCCGGCGCTGGCGCCGAGCCCGAGCCCGGTCGCGACGCCGCAGGCGATCCCCAGCACGTTCTTCGCCGCGCCGCCGATCTCGACGCCGCGCACGTCGGCCGAATGGTAGAGCCGGAGATTCGGTCCCCGCAGCGCGGCGCAAAGTCCGCGCGCCAGATCCTCGTCGGCGCTCGCCAGAGTCACCGCGGTCGGCAGGCCGACGGCGACGTCGACCGCGAAACTCGGTCCCGACAGGATCGCGCTCGGCCATCCCGGCGCCGCCTCGCCGAGAACCTCGGTCATGAAGCGATTGCTGCCGCGCTCGATGCCCTTGCCGCAGGCGATCAGCGGTCTCGGCCGCGTCATTGTCGCGGCGATGCGACCCGTGGCCTCACGCGTCGCCTGCGCGGGGACCGCGACGAGAACGGCGTCGCAATCGTCGAGAACGCTCAAGTCCGCGCTTGCGCGAACCGCCGGCGCCAGCACGACGCCAGGAAGGCGCGCGGCGCCCCGCGTCTCCGTGAGCGCGCGCATCGCGGCCGCGTCGCGGCCCCAGATTGCGACGCTTCGGCCCGCGCTCGCGGCCGCGTTGGCGAGCGCGAGGCCCCAGGCGCCCGCCCCTGCGACGCCGATCGTCGGAAACTGCTTCACCCCACGCCCTTCCGGTGAACGGGCCGGCGGCCCGCCGCCCTGTTGAAACCATCGATTGGCCGTCCGCGCAACTGCGACCGCGCGGCGGGGTTCTAGCCAAATCGACCGCGGGAGCCTAACTAGGGACGCAGCGGCCGCCACAAATGGAGCGACGGCGGCTGCGCGGCGCAAAGCGAGGGACCGGCCATGGGGAATCTCGACATTTCGACGATCGTCTTCGCCATCGTCGCGATCTTCGTGGTCTTCAAGCTGCGCTCGGTGCTGGGGACGCGCAACGGCGCCGAGCGCCCGCCCGTCGATCCTACGCCGCCCTCGCACGGTCCCGGCGACTTGAAGGGCGCGCCCGCCGGAAGCAACGTCATTCCGCTTGGCGTCGCGGCGCGAAATGGCGGGCGGCCGGACGAGGCGGTCGCCGCGGTCGATCGTTGGAAGGGTTTTGCGGAGCCGGGCTCTGCGGTCGCGGCGGGGCTCGACGCGATCTCCGTCGCCGCCCGCGGCTTCGCGCCGGACAGCTTCCTTGCCGGCGCGCGCGCGGCGTACGAAATGGTCGTCACGGCGTTCGCCGCAGGCGACATGCCGACCCTGCGCAGGTTGTTGGCGCCCGACGTTCTCGCCAATTTCGACAAGGCGATCCGGGCGCGTCTCGCCGCCGAGCAGACGATGACGACGACGCTGGTCTCGATCGATTCTGCCAATATCGTCGAGGCGCGGCTCGCGGGCTCGATCGCCACGCTCGCCGTGCGTTTCGCCGCCAAGCTCGCTTCGGCCACGCTCGACAAGTCCGGCGCGCCGGTCGAGGGATCGGCCAACGAAGTCGCCGACCACCTCGACATCTGGACGTTTACGCGCGACGTCGGCTCGCGCGATCCCAATTGGCTGCTTGCGGCGACGCAAACAGTTCATTGAGCGGGGCGCGCCGAAACGTGGCCGCCGGACTGCGGGCCCGCGACGCCTTGGCCAGGGGAACCGCGATGGCGCCGCGACTTCGGCCCGTTCGGTTCGACGATCTCCCCGGCATCGAATCCGACGACAGCCTCGCCGCCTTCGCCGCCTTCGCCCGCTCGGCCCGCGCGCTCTGCGACGGCGCGCCGCCGACGCGTCCGGCGCGCGATCCCTCGCCGCGCCTCATAGCGATCGCGCACGAGGCTCTGGCAGCGCAAATCCGCGCCGACGCCGACGCGCGGCGCTTCTTCGCCGAGCGCTTTCAGGCCTTTCGCATCGAGTCCGACGAGGCGGACGCAAAGGGGTTGCTCACCGGATATTACGAACCGCTGGTCAAGGGTTCGCTGACGCGGACCGCCGCTTTCACCGCGCCGATCCTCGCGCGGCCGACCGATCTCGTCACGTTCCCGCTCGGCGCCGCGCCCGACGGATTCGATTCCGCGTTGACGGGCGCGCAGCGCCTCGCCGACGGAACATTGCGGCCTTATCCCGACCGCGCGGCGATCGAGGCCGAGGGCGGGCGAGCGTTGCTTTGGCTCGCTGATCCGGTCGAGGTCTTTCTCGCGCAAGTGCAGGGATCGGCGCGCGTGGCCCTGCCCAACGGGCGCGAGGTCCGCCTCGCCTACGACGGACGCAATGGCCAGCCGTATACGTCGATCGGCCGCCTGCTGATCGAAGCGGGCGAGATCGCGGAGCGCGAGATGTCGCTCGCCCGGCTGAAGCGCTGGCTGCGCGAGCACGGCGTCGAGCGCGGCGACAGGGGACGGGCGCTAATGCAGCGCAACCGCTCGTATGTCTTCTTCAAGGTCGAGGAAGCGTTCGACCCTTCGCAGGGGCCGATCGGCGGCGCCGGAATTCCCCTGACGCCGCTGCGTTCGATCGCAGTCGACCGCTCGATCTGGGCATACGGGACGCCGTTCTGGATCGACGCGGAGCTGCCATGGCGGGACGACGCCGCCAGTCCGTTCCGCCGCCTGACGATCGCGCAGGACACGGGATCGGCGATCCTCGGCCCCGCGCGCGCCGACATCTTCTTCGGCGGCGGCGAGGCGGCGGGCGCGCGCGCCGGCGCCATCCGCCATCGCGGCGCATTCACCGCGCTGCTGCCCCTGGGAGACGAGCCGTGAAGGAGGCGACGGACAAGCCCCGCCCGTCCCGCCTGAGGCGCCTCAGCGACGAGGAGATCGCGCTGTGGATCGAAGTCGCCAAGAGCGTGGCGAGGCGACGCGACGCGAGCCTGCCGACGCCGACCGCGCCGATCGCGCCCGAGCCGCCGGCGCTTGCGGCGGCGGCGCTCGCGCCGCCCGCCGGCTCGCGCAAGCCGCCGAGCCCGCCGCCTCTCGCGCCTTTGGAGCGGCGACTGAAACGCGATCTCACGCGCGGACGCGCCGCCGTCGACAGCGCCATCGATCTGCACGGCATGAACCAAGCCGAGGCGCACCATGCGCTGCGCGGCTTTCTTCATCGCGCCCAGTCGCAAGGCCATCGTCTGGTGATCGTCGTCACCGGCAAGGGCGGCGCCAAGTCGCGCTCCGAGGCCGCTTCGTGGTTCGACGAGCCCGGCGTCCTCAGGCGCCTCGTGCCGCACTGGCTGCGCGAAGCGGACCTGCGCGCGGCGGTGCTCGGCTTCGAGGAGGCGGGCCGCGCCCACGGCGGCGCCGGCGCGCTCTACGTGAGGCTGAGGCGGCGGGAGCGGCGGTGAGGGGCTCTCGCTCGGCGAGCCGGCCATCATAGTCTCAGCATTTGACCTTGCCGCGCGGCGGCGCCAAGAGGGCGCGCGAGAAATTCGGGGGCGCGCATTCGATGACTGAAGCCGTAGACGTTCTGGGCCTGGGCAATTCGCTGGTCGATATCATCGCCCATGCCGGCGACGACTATCTGAGCGCCCAGGAGATGGTGAAAGGCGCGATGACCCTGATCGACGAGGATCGCGCCGAGGCGCTTTACGCCGCGCGCGTCGATCCGCGAATCGTTTCGGGCGGATCGGCGGCCAACACCATCGTCGGCGTCGCCTCGTTCGGCGTCAAAAGCGCCTATATCGGCAAGGTCAAGAACGACGAACTTGGATACGTCTTCGCCGAGGACATCCGCGCCACCGGCGTCGGCTTCGCCACCCCCGCGGCCGACGAGGGTCCGGCGACGGGTCGATGCTTCGTCTATGTGACGCCGGACGGCCAGCGCACGATGAACACCTATTTGGGAGCCAGCAGCCACCTTTCGCCGGACGACGTCGACGAGGACTTGGTGCGCGCGGCGCGCATCATCTATCTCGAAGGCTACATGTGGGATCGGCCGGCGGCTAAGTCGGCGTTCCAGAAGGCGGCCGAAATCGCCCGTCACGCGGGCCATCGCGTCGCGCTGACGCTGTCCGATTCGTTTTGCGTCGATCGCTTCCGTGGCGAATTCATCGATCTCATGCGTCGCGGTCTCGTCGACACGCTGTTCGCCAACACCGACGAAGCGTTGTCGCTTTATCAGACGACGCACTTTGCCGAAGCGATCGACGCGCTGCGGCGCGAAGGCGTGCTCGCCGTCGTGACGCGCTCGGAAAAAGGCTCGATCGTGATCGAAGGCCACAGGACGCACGAGGTCCCGGCGTTCCCGGTCGAGCGCGTCGTCGACACCACCGGGGCGGGCGACATGTTCTCGGCCGGCTTCCTGTCGGGCCTGGCGAACGGCTCGGATCTCGAGACTTGCGCCCGGCTCGGCGCGCTCGCCGCGGCCGAGATCATCCAACATCTGGGCGCTCGGCCGCTGGTCTCGCTCGCAGCGCTCGCGCGCGAACTCGAGCTGACTGTCTGACGCTCGAGTCTCGCGCGTTCGCGCGAGAATGGGCCGTCAGCCGCGTGCGCCCGCCAGATAGGCCTTGAAATCGGCCATCGACGCGAACTTGAAGGCGCCGCTCTCGGTCTCGGCTTCGATCGAGCCGTCCGAGAAAATCTTATAGTTGGCGCCGCCGGCGCTGTAGTGGCCGACCAGCGTCGGCGCGGCCTCGGGTTCGCCCAGCGCATGCTCGATCGTCGCCATCGTCGGCAGATGGCCCGAACGATTTTCGTTGACCGGCTCGTCCTCCGCCAGCGCAGTCGAATCGCCCTCGACCGCCGCCGGCTCTTCGCCGATGATCGGTTCTCTCGGCTCTTCTTCGCCGTGCGCCTCGGGTTCGTGCGGCGCGACGGGCTCCTCGCGCGTCGCCGGCGCATCGCGCCAGGAGGCGCGACTCTCCAGGGACTCCACAGCCACGGCGAAAACGTCGAGACGACGCGTCAAGACGCCGATCGCAATCGTCATGACCCCCGCGGACAACGCCAGCGTCCCGCAGAGGATGTAGATGAGGCCGATCTCGGTGGGCAGCATATTGATGCTGCCGATGAGCCAGCCCGCTCCGGCCACGACAAGAAGGAGTCCGAGAATAAAGGTGAGAATCGTCATAACCTCTCCAACTCGGACAATTTGTCAAAAAAGCGGCGCGAAGGAAAGTCATTCTGTGCGAACGCGCCCTGTTGCGAGGCGCCGGACGGCAGTCTAACTATCACGGGACGCGCGAGCGATGTCGCTCGCGCGGCGCGCGATTTCCTGCACACCTCGATCCAAGGAGCCACGTCGATGACCTTTTCGCTTCCCGATCTTCCCTACGCTTACGACGCCTTGGCCCCCTACATGTCCAAGGAAACGCTCGAATATCACCACGACAAACACCATCTGGCCTACGTCAACAATGGCAACAATCTGCTCAAGGGCACGGAATGGGAAGGCAAGTCGCTCGAGGAAATCGTGCGCGGGTCCCACGGCAAGAATCC
>JBEKFO010000229.1:0-6846 GCA_050013275.1 Roseiarcus sp.
GCCGCCTGCAGCGTCTGCGCGACGAGGGCGGCGTCGTTGGCGGGCGTCGCCAGCGTCTGGTCCGGATACGTCGCTTCGCCGATCACCAGGGCGATGCGAGGATTGGGCGCGGCGGGCGCCGCGGGGGCGGCCGGGGCCGTCTGGTCGGTCTGCGCCGTCTGGGCGCCGGCAAGGCCCGGCGGCGCGGCGAAGGCAAGGAAAGCGAGGAAAGTAAACAAAAACCGATTGGTCATGAATAGAGACTCCGCAAACGCCGACAAACGGCGCCCGGATCGTCTAAGACGCCAACGAGCCTGAACCAAGTCTGAACGAAGGCGCCGACAAGGAGGCCCCATCAGGCTTTCGCGCTGGGCCGGGCGGCCAGGGCCTCGCGCCAGCGCCTTAAACGCGCGAGCTCCTCGGGGATCGCGATTCGCGCCGATCGGGCGAAGTCGAGCGCGACCAAGCCGGTGATGTCGGCGATGCTGAAACGCTCGCCCGCGATGAACGGGCGATCGCCCAAGGCCTCGTCGACGCGCGTCATGGCGGCGAGCGCGCGCGGTTTGTTGGCCTCCGCCCATTCCTTGATTTGCGGCGTCTCCATCGCCTTCATCGCCGGATGGGAATGGCGAAATGCTTGAGCGATAGGGAAAAACAGGCTCAGCTCGAGGCGCCGTTGCCACATCTCGACCATCGCGCGCTCCAGCGCGCCGACGCCGAACAGCGGCGGGTCGGGATGGAGGTCTTCGATATAGCGGCAAATCGCCACCGACTCGGCGATGACCGTTCCGTCGTCGAGCTCCAGCGCCGGGACGGCCTGAAACGGATTGAGCGCGGAAAAGGCTTCCGCCTTTTGCTCCAAGCGCCCGAGGTCGACGTCGACCATTGGCAGCGTGAGGCCTTTCTCTGCGACAAAAATTCGCACCCGCCGCGGGTTGGGCGCAAAATTGGAATTGTAGAGCTTCATGACCAGCCTGCTCCTCCCCAACGCCGTTTCGACGCCGAACCCGCGCCGCGCGCGATCGCGGCGCCCGCGGCGTTAACGAAAATATGCTGAAACTGGCGTGGATTCTACCGGTCCCGTCAGTCGGTCGTTAAGGATTAACGGCCATGATCGCACGGCGTCAGCGTGCGTTCGTCGGGCAATCATGAGCGAAGTTTCGGCCGAGAAGATCGAGAGAGGTCGCGTCAGCGATCCGGCCGCGGCCGCGCGCCGGCGCAAGATGACGATCAAGCTCAGGCACGCCCGCCAGTCGCTGACCAGCAATTCCACTGACATTACAGGACAATACGCCTCGCTCGTGCGCTTGTTCGCGCACAGCGTGATGAGCGCGACGCCCGCGATGGCTCTCGTTGTGGTCGCGGTCGGCATGACCGCGTGCCTGTGGGTTCCCTCACACAAGATCGTGATCTGGGGCAGCCTGCTCGCCGCGGCGCTCGCGGTGCGTTACGGGCTCGGCCTTTCCGTGCTCGAATCGCACGACGTCGAAAGAACCTGCGACTCCTGGCGACGCAAATTCATCGCCGCGGAAACTTTCACCGGCGCGTCGTGGGCGCTGATCGTCGTTCTCTTGCTGCAATCGGCGGACCCCAACGCCCGCACGTTCGTGCTGGTCGTCTTGCTGCTGGTGTCCGGCATGACCGCGATGGTCGCCTCGGCCATCCCTTTCGCCGTCGCCGGCGGCCTGCTGCCGATGGCGATCGCGATCGTCTACGTGCTGGGGCCAACCACGCGCGAGCAGACGTTCATGATGTCGGCGCTGTGCGTCGGCATCCTCGTTTATTTCGTCATTCTCGCCAATCGCCTGCACCGCACCTCGCTCGCCGGGCTGTCGTTTCAGGCGGAAAAGGACGCGCTGATCGCCGAGCTCGAACAGGCCAAGCTCAACTCTGACGAAGCGCGCCGGCGCGCGGAAGGCGCCAATCTCGCCAAATCCCGATTCCTGGCGACGATGAGCCACGAGCTGCGCACGCCGCTCAACGCCATTCTCGGCTTCTCCGAGGTGATGAAGGCGGAATTGTTCGGCGCGCACGCCGTGGCGGCCTACAAGGACTACTCCAACGACATCCATTCGAGCGGCCAGCACCTGTTGATGCTGATCAACGAAATCCTCGACCTGTCGCGCGTCGAGGCCGGGCGTTACGAACTGAAGGAAGAATCGGTGTCGCTGCCGGGCGTCGTCGAAGAATGCCGCCACCTCTTGGCGATGCGGGCCAAGAACCGCGCCATCACGATCTCCGAGGCGCTCGACAAGGACCTGCCGCGCATCTGGGCGGACGAGCGCGCCGTGCGCCAGGTGACGCTCAATCTCTTGAGCAACGCCATCAAGTTCACGCCGCAGGGCGGCTCGATCACCATCAAGGTCGGCTGGACGAGCTCGGGCGGGCAATATCTCTCCATTCGCGACACCGGACCGGGCATCGCCGAAGAGGAAATTCCGATCGTGCTCGCCTCCTTCGGGCGCGGCTCGCTGGCTCAGAAGAACGCCGACGAAGGCACCGGCCTCGGCCTGCCCATCGTCAAGGGCCTGGTCGAGCTCCACGGCGGCGAATTCCGCCTCAAGTCCAAGCTGCGCGAAGGCACGGAGGTGATCGTCATCTTCCCACCGGAGCGGGTGATGAACGCGCTGCCCCAGCTCGATCCCGACGCGCCGCCCGAAGAAACGCCCGAGCAGAAGGCGCGTCGACGCGCGCGGCGCTGGGGGCGCAAGGCGGCGGCTTGAGGAGTTCGGCGGCCGAGCGCGCTGTCGCCGCAACCCCGCAACCCTATCAAATCCCCACGCTTGGCCGTAACCTGAACGCTCCCTTGGCTCGGCGGCGCCGGCGGCGGGGAGGAACGGCGGACCTGATGCAAGAACTCTCGAGCGGCCGGCGCCGCTGGAACGGATGGGGCGGCGAGCAAACGGACATGCCGTTGAAGCCGAAGGCCCTGGCGTTTCTGAGCCAAGCGCTCAACGGGCCCGGCGCGCGCTTGCCCGACGCCACTCTCGCTGCGGTGATCGCCAAGACGCCGCCCTCGCGCCTGCCGCCGCATCGCCTGGTTTCGACCGACCCCGAGACGCGCATTCGCCACGCCCGCGGCCAGAGTTTTTCCGATTGGCTCGCCATGCGCTCGGGAGACTTCGGCCGTTTCCCGGACGGCGTAGCGCTGCCGACTTCCAGCGAGGAAGCAGGCGAAGCGCTGCGCTGGGCTTATGGCCAGGGCTACGTCGTCATCGTTTACGGCGGCGGCACGTCGGTCGCCGGGCATGTCAACGTCCCGCCCTCCGACGCGCCGGTGCTGACCCTTTCGCTGGAGCGCATGGATCGCCTGCTCGCGCTCGACGAGGAAAGCCAGATCGCGACCTTCGGCGCGGGAACGCCCGGCCCGGCGCTGGAACGGCAGCTCAGGGAAAAGGGCTATGTGCTCGGCCATTTTCCGCAGTCCTGGGAATTGTCGACCGTCGGCGGCTGGGTCGCGAGCCGTTCGTCGGGTCAGCAATCGCTGCGCTATGGCCGCATCGAGCAGATGTTCGCGGGCGCGCGGATCGAAACGCCGCACGGGACGATGACGATCCCCGACTTTCCCGCTTCGGCGGCGGGGCCGGACCTGCGCGAGATCGCGCTCGGCAGCGAAGGGCGCATCGGCGCGATCACCGAGGTCAAGCTGCGCGTCACGCCGCTGCCCGAACGTGAATCGTTTCGCGTCGCCTTCGCGCCCGATTGGGAGGCCGGGGTGAGGCTGGTCAGAGGCCTGGCGCAGGCCAAGACGCCGATGTCGATGATGCGTCTCTCGACGCCGCAAGAAACCTCCGCGCATCTCGCGCTCGCCGGCGATCATCCGCTGCTCGGCCTCTACGATCGCGCGCTCGGCGTGATGGGCTGCAAGGCGGGGAAACGCTGCATGTTCACCTACGGCGTGACCGGCGGCGCGCGGCAGGCCCACTTAAGCCTGAACGAGGTCCGCCGCGCGTTGCGCGAGGCGGGCGGCGTGACGTTCGCGGGCGGCTTCATGGGCAAGATCTGGGAGCATTCGCGTTTTCGTTCGCCCTATTTCCGCAATTCGCTGTGGGAGCACGGCTACTCCGTCGACACGTTCGAGACCGCGATCAACTGGAGCAACGCGAGCGCGGCGATGGCGGCGATGGAGCAGGCGATCCAACGCGCGAGCGCGGGCGAGCCGGTGCTGGTCTTCTCGCATCTCTCGCACGTCTATGCCCAGGGATGCAGCGTCTACACCACCTACATCTTCAAGAACGCCGCGAGCTACGACGCGCTGCTCGCGCGCTGGCGCGCTCACAAGAACGCCGCGTGCGAGGCGATCGTCAAAGTCGGCGGCACGATCAGCCATCAGCACGGCGTCGGCCGCGACCACGCGCCCTGGCTCAAATACGAGAAGGGTGAGCAGGGCATGGCGGCGCTCAAGGCGCTGACCGGCTATTTCGATCCTGAGGCGCGCCTCAACCCTGGTTGTCTGTTGGAGGAATGAATGCTCGGCGTCCGGCCCGCTCTTGAAACACTCGCGCAAACCCGCTGGGATCTCATCGTAATCGGCGGCGGCGTCACCGGCGCGGGCGTCGCGCTCGAAGCGGCGCGGCTCGGAAAAAGCATTCTGTTGCTCGAGCAAAAGGATTTCGCCTGGGGCGCGTCGAGCCGCTCGTCGAAGATGGTGCACGGCGGCCTGCGCTATCTCGCCGAGGGCCGTTTCCGGCTGACCCGCGACGCCTTGCTCGAGCGCGAGCGCATGGCGCGCGAATTGCCGGATCTGGTGATCCGCCAGCCCTACGCCTTCGTGGTGCGAAAGGGAGAATTCCCGGGGCGCTGGCCGATGAAGGCGGCGCTGTGGCTCTATGATTTTCTCGCCGGCATCCGCGATCATCGCTGGTTCGGCCCCGACAAGCTGCTCGAACGCATCCCCGGCCTTTCGCGGCGCGGCCTGCGCGGGGCGATGGTCTACACCGACGCGCTCACCGACGACGCGCGGCTGGTGTTGCGCATCTTGCACGAGGCGGCGGCCGAAGGCGCGCGCCTGGCCAACTATGTCCGCGTCGAAGCGGTCAAGCGCCAAGGCGAGACGTTCTCGCTCGTCGCGCGCGACGAAATCGGCGGCGTCGAAGCGACCCTGACGGCGGCGTCGGTGATCGACGCCGCCGGCGCGCAGGCCGGCGAAGTGGCGGGCGAACCGGGCAAGATCAGGCCGCTGCGCGGCAGCCATCTCCTGATCACGCGCGAGCGCCTGCCGGTCACGGATTGCGTGACGTCGCTGCACCCGAGGGACAAGCGCCCGGTCTTCATCTACCCCTGGCAAGGCTTGACCTGCATCGGCACGACCGACCTCGACCATTCCCAGCCGCTTTCGGAAGAGCCGCGCTGCACGGCCGAGGAAGCGGATTACCTCTTCGAGGCGATCAACGGCCAGTTTCCTCAGGCTGCGATCACGCCCGCCGACGTAGTGTCGAGCATGGCGGGCGTGCGTCCGGTGATCGCGTCGGGCAAGGGCCTCAATCCCTCGCAGGAGAGCCGCGAACATTCGGTCTGGCGCCGCGACGGCATGGTCTGCGTCGCCGGCGGCAAACTGACGACCTTCCGCCTGATCGCGCTCGACGCGCTACGCGCCGCCGGCCTGATCGACCAACGGCGCCACGCGACGGCGAGCGCGAGCGCCGAACCACTGTTCCGCGCGCCGGTGAAGTTTCCCTATCGCCTCGGCCATCCCACCGCGGCGCTTCCCGAAGGCGAGGCGCTGATGGCGGCGCTCGCCTGGGCGCTCGACAATGAAATGGTCGGCCGCCTCGACGATCTCATGCTGCGCCGCGTGCGCGTCGGCAACACGAGGCCGGCCGGCGCGCGCGACCTGCTGCCGCAAATTCGCCCGCTGTGCCAAAGCCGTCTCGGCTGGGACGACGCGCGCTGGACGGAAGAGGCGGCGCGCTATCTCGACATCGTCGCGCGCGCCTACAGCCCGCCGGGCGCCGGAGGGACGCCGTGAGCGAAGCCCAAGACCTGCTGCTCGCGATCGATCAGGGGACGCAGAGCGTCCGGGCGATGATCTTCGATCTGCGCGGCGAGCTTCTCGCCAAGTCGCAAGTCCACATCGTCCCCTACTACTCCCGCCAGCCTGGCTGGGCGGAGCAGGATTGCGAATACTACTGGGCCAATTTGCGCCAGGCCTGCCAGAACCTCTGGCGGGCCCACCCGGAGTTCAAGGCGCGCGTCGCCGCGATGTCGGTCACGACGCAGCGCGCGGTCGCGGTCTGCCTCGACGAAGACAAGCAGCCGTTGCGTCCGGCGATCGGCTGGCTCGATCAGCGCCGCACCAATCGCTATCCGAAGGCGCCGCTGTGGCTGGAGCTCGGCATTCGCGCCGCCGGGCAGAAGAAGACGATCCACTATTTTCAGTCGAAAGCGGAGTGCAACTGGCTCGCCGTCGACGACCCCGACGTGTGGCGGCGCACCAAACACTTCGTGTTCCTGTCGGGCTATCTCAATCTCAAGCTGACGGGGCGGCTCTGCGACGCCGTCGGCGCGCAGGTCGGCTACGTACCCTTCGACAGCAAGCGCCAGCAATGGGCGCGCCCACGCGACTTCAAATGGAAGCTGTTTGCGGTCAAGAGCGACCAGTTGCCCGAACTGGTTCCCGCCGGGCAATCGATGGGGCGGGTGAGCGCTCGGGCGGCCGAGGAGACGGGAATCCCTCAGGGCCTGCCGGTCTACGCCTCCGGCGCCGACAAGGCCTGCGAAGTGCTCGCCGCGGGCGCGTGGACGCCCGACGTCGCGGTGCTCAGCTACGGCACCACCGCGACCGTCAACACCTGCAACGATCGTTACGTCGAGCCGATCCCGTTCGTCCCCGCTTATCCCGCGGCCGCGCCGGGGCGCTACAACAGC
>JBEKFO010000230.1:0-6822 GCA_050013275.1 Roseiarcus sp.
AAGTGGAGGCCAAGGCGCGGCCGCTCGGCGTCGAAATCGACGAAGTGCGCTTCCACCGCGCCGACCTGCCGCTCGAGACGAGCCAGGCGATATACGATCGCATGAAGTCGGAACGTCAGCGCGAAGCCAAGGAGCTGCGCGCGCAAGGCTTCGAATGGGCGCAACAAATTCAGGCGCACGCCGACCGCGATCGCACCATCATCCTCTCGGAAGCCCAGCGCGCCGCCACCATCAGCCGCGGCGAAGGCGACGCCGAGGCCAACCGCCTGCTCGCCGACTCCTTCAACAAGGATCCGAAGTTCTACCAATTTTATCGCGCCTTGCAGACCTACCGTCAGGCCCTGGCCAATTCCGGGCCGACGCTGGTGCTTTCGCCCGACGCGGATTTCCTGCGCGTCTTGAAGGAAGGTCCCCAGGGAGCCGCAGCCGGTTCCGCCGCGCCGGCTCCGCCCGCTGCGCCCGCCGCCAAACCGGCGGGGAGCGCGCCATGAGCGTCGGCGCGATCGTGCGCGCGACGACGGCGTGGCGCTAAAGGGGATTGAGGATGGACTTCGGCGACGGAGCCGCGTGGCTCTTTATTCCCATCCAGATCTTCTTCGTCGATCTGCTGCTCGGCGCCGACAACGCCCTGCTGATCGCGCTCGCCTGCCGTTCGCTCGGCCCCGAGGACACCCGTAAGGCGATTTTGCTCGGCACCAGCGGCGCGATCCTGCTGCGGCTGGCGCTGGCGGTGCTGGCGAGCTCGCTGCTCGCCTTGCCGCTGGTCAAGCTCGCGGGCGCTTGGGTCCTGATAGTCATCGCGCTCAACGTGGCGGCGCAACGCGGATTCCCCGAAGCCGAGGACCGCCCTGTCGCCGTCGCCCGCTCCGATCTGTGGTCCGCCGCAATGGTCATCGTCGTCGCCGACGCGGCGATGAGCCTCGACAACGTCGTGGCGCTCGCGGCGATCGCGCGCGGCAATTTCTGGCTGCTCCTGGCGGGCGTCGCGTTCTCCATTCCGGTGCTCGCCTACGGCGGGCTGATCCTTTCGACGTTGCTCAGGAATGCGCCTGGTCTGGTTACGCTCGGCGCGGCGCTGCTGGGCTGGATCGCCGGAGGCATGGCGGTATCCGATCCTCTCATCGCCAACTGGGCGAACGTCAACGCGCCCGGCCTCGTGGCGTTCGCGCCGGCGCTCGGCGCCGCGTTCGTGGCGTTGTATGCCTGGTTGCGCCCACGCTCCCCCGCACCGCCGCCGATGCCGCGGCTCGCGCCGCCGAAGACCGTGGCGAAGCGGGCCATCCCGGCGGCCCCGCCGCGCGCCGCCCGGTTGGCCGCGCCCGTTGCGCCTCCTCCCCAGCCGCCGCGCCCGAGCGCGCCCTCGTTCGAGCCGCCCGAGCCGCTGCCGCCGAGCGAGCCCGTCGGCCCACCCGCTACGCAAGAGGACCGCATCGCCATCATCGGCGTGCTGATTCTCGCGGTGATCGCCGGCGTCGTGTTGATGATCGCGTCGTATTTCGACAGCTTCAATTGAGACGTCGGAAGCCGGCGGATCGCAGCGGCGGCCGCTCGAGCGCGGGCCGTAAGACCGCTCGCGCTTCTCACGCCGTTCGAATCGACCGCGTCCGCGCACGCGCGGCGTCCGACCCCGAGGAGCGCTCGATCGCCGTGAGCAGCATGATCTCCTCGAGCGGCCTGGGCTCGCTGAAGAGAAATCCTTGCGCTTCGGCGCAGCCGAGTTCCGTCACCGCCTGAAGCTGGGCGCGGGTCTCGATCCCCTCCGCGATGGTGGTCATGCCGAAGCTCGAGGCCAATTCGATGATGGCGCGAACCGTGGCGCGCGTTTCGGCGCGCGTGGTGAGCTTGTTGATGAACGAGCGGTCGATCTTGACGCTGTCGAAGGGATACAGCTCGAGGCAGTTCAGGCTGGAATAGCCGGTGCCGAAATCGTCGAGCGAAATCCGCACGCCGAGCGCCTTGAGCTGCTGCAACTGCGCGGCGATGCGCGGGCTGTCGTTGATCAGGAACGATTCGGTGACCTCGATTTCCAAGCGGTTGGCGGCGAGGCCGGATTTCTGCAGGCATTTGCGCACGACGGCGGCCACGTCGGACGATTCGAGCTGGACGGGCGAACAATTGACCGCGACGCGCATGGTCGGCGAATTGTCGGCGATGTCGGCGCAGGCCCGTTCGAGAACCCAGGCGCCGATCGCAATGATAAGGCCGGTTTCCTCCGCGATCGGGATGAACTCCGCGGGCGAAATATCCGGCAGGCCGGGACGACGCCAGCGCAATAGCGCCTCGAATCCGACGGTTTCTTCGCTGCGCGCGCTCTTGATGGGCTGATAGTACACCCGAAGCTCGTCACGCTCGATCGCGAAACGCAGCCCGTTCTCGATCATGACGTTGTTGCGCACGATCTCGTTCATATCGCTGTGAAAGAAGCAGAGATTTCCTCGGCCTTTCGCCTTGGCCGAGTAGAGGGCCATGTCGGCGGCCTTCAAGAGCTCGCTGGTCGCGGCGGCGTCGCTCATCGCCGAGGCGACGCCGACGCTGGCGCCGACGATCGCGTTGACCGCGCCGATTTCATAGGGGCGGGAAAGTTCGCGACAAAGGCGACGGGCCAGCACCGCGGCCTCGTGCGTGAAACGGTCGACCCGTTGAATGACCGCAAATTCGTCGCCGCCCAGCCTCGCGAGAAGATCGTCCTGCGCCACCAGTTCGTCCAGACGGCTGGCGACGATGCGCAGCAATTCGTCGCCGACCGCGTGGCCGTAAGTGTCGTTGACGAACTTGAAACGATCGAGATCGACGATATGCAGAGCGTAGTTGCGCTCGGCCGCGGGCGCGGCGAACAATTGATCGAGCTTCTCGCTGACGGCGAGCCGATTGGGGAGATTGGTGAGTGGGTCGCGGCGCGCCAGATCGACGATCTTCTTTTCGAACCGAGCGCTGTTCAACGCCACCGCGATCGTCGTCAACAAGACGAGCGCCGATAGCAGAGCCGCGCCGGCGAAGCTGACGGTGCGCCACCACGCCAAGCGTTCGTCCAATTTCACCGAAGGAATGGCGACCACGATCTTCAGCGGGAGACCCGCGACCTCGCGCATCAGGCCGAACGAGTCCTCGCCGTTGGGGCTGCTCGCGAGCGACACCAACTCGCCGCCGTTGAACGGGCGAACGACGTCGGGCGGGCGAACTTGCCGCCCCATGAAGTCTCCGAACACGCCGGTTCCCAGGCGCACGCAACCGTCGTCGCCGACGAGGGCGAAGCCGCCGCCCTGTCCAAAATGCAGATCGGCGTAATCGCGCGCGAACAGCGTCGGGTCGAGCGAGACGACGAGGACGCCGGCGAATTTTCCCGCGGCGTCGACGAAGCGGCGCGTGAACTGGATCGTCCACTTGCCGGAAACACGACCCAGCACGGGTTTGCTGATGAACAATCTGTCTTCGTTCGAGCCCAGGTGCGCCCTGAAATGCTCGCGATCGCTCAGATCGATCTTGGATTGCGGATAGAGCATGTCGCTGCTTGTCAACAGGACGCCGTCGGCGCCGATGACGCTGACCTGAACCGTCTGATCCTCGACCGTGTAATCCTCTTTCACCAGGGACGGCCAATCGACCGCGCCGCCCGCATAGGCGGCGGCGCGGCGAAGGAATTTGAGAATGCGGTCCAAGTCCTCGACGGTGTGGCTGACGTTCTGTTCGAAGACCAGGGCGAGGTTGGAGGCGTCGCGTTGGCTCTCGCGCACCAACGAATCGCGCTCATGAGCGAACAGCGCCCAAGCCGCGAGCCAGACGACGAGAATCCGCGCCAGGCCGAGAACGAAAGTGGGTCGCCGAAACAGCGAGGATCGAACGTTCACCACTTCGCCGACGAGGCGCGCGCGCTTTCCCTGCCCCGCGTTGCGAGCGGAGAAGAACCAGGAACCCCATTTGGAGCGCCGCGCACTGTCCGACGTCGTCACCAAGTCTCCCGAGAATCCGTTGTTCGAACTTTTCTAAACAGGAGGAATTACCAAATTGCCAAAGGCGTCGACCCTTCCCGCCGCAGCTCGCGTCTTGCCGCTCCTCGGCGGTTCCGGCGCCAATCGGCTGGAGGCGTTCGGCGACCGCGCTCCTCGCGCATCGTCCGGATTGCCCCCGGCCGCCAATCGTGGTGAAAACGGACCATGCCGACCAAGAAGCCCGTCGCCGCGCCCGCCGATGATTCCGCCACAGAAGGGCGCCGACCGCTCAAGCGCGCCGAGCGGCTGCGCCAGCGCGCCGCCTGGATGTATTACGTCGAAGAAATGACGCAGAGCGACATCGCTCAGGTCATGGGCGTCGGCCGCGTCTCGGTGGTGCGCATGCTGGCCGAGGCGCGCGCGCTCGGCGAAGTGCGGATCGCGCTCAAACGCGGCGCCTCGGAACTCGTCGCGCTCGAGATCGCGCTCGCCAAGGCGCTCGACGTGCCCGAAGCGATCGTCGCGCCGCTGTCCTCGCCCAGCGCCGACCCCACCGCGCCAATCGCCGCCGCGCTCGGCGCCTTCGTCTCCGATCTCGTGACCGACGACATGCGAATCGGCGTCGGCTGGGGACGCACCTTGTTCCAGTCGCTCGATCACTTGAGCGAACGTCCGGTCAAGAACGTCACCGTCGTTTCGCTGGTCGGCGGGGTCACCCATGTCGCGCGCGTCAATCCGGCGGAGTTCGCCTGGGAATTCGCGCGCGCTTATAAGGCCGATTGCTATCTCATCGCCGCGCCGGCGCTGGTCGACAGCCCGGCGACCCGCCAGGCGCTGATCGAGCGCTGCGGCCTGAAGGAGGTCTACGACTTCGCCAAGCGGCTCGACGCGATCGTCGTCAGCGTCGGCGCCTTGACCAGCCAATCGACCGTCGCCCGCTTCGGCCTGATCGGCGATAGCGAACGGCGCAAATTGGCCGAGTACGGCGCGGTCGGCGAATTGCTGTGCAACGTCTTCAGCGCTGAAGGCCGGCTCATCGACCATCCCATCAACGAGCGCGCGATGTCGATCCCGCTGGAGACCGTCGCCGCCGCCCCGGTCCGAGTGCTCGCCTCCGGCGGGCCGGCCAAGATCGAGGCGATGCGCGGCGCGGCCAAACTGCTGCGCCCGACCGTCGTGGTGACCGACGAAGCGACCGCAAAGGCGTTGATCGGCAAGGGGCGGTAGGGGTAGCGGCGGATCGCCCTACCCTCCGGCCTTGGCCAATTCCTCCACCAGCCGCGCGACTTCGCGCCGCGCCTCGAGATGCGGCATGTGGCCGACGCCGGCGAAGCGGTGAACGGCGATCAGGCCGCTCAACCCCTCGGCTTGGCGCGCCGGGATGATCTGGTCTTCGGCGCCCCAAACGATCTTGGTCGGCGCCGAGGGATCGGCGAGCAAGTGGCGGACGCCGAACGCCTGGACGCCATCGGGGAACAGCGTTTCGACGAGACGCGTCTGCGCTTCGACGAGCGCGCCGCGCTCGCGCTGTCGCAAGGTCGTGTTGACCAACGCCGCTCCGAGCGCGACCGGATCGGCGACCAGAAGGCGCATCCACGGCGTCAGGCTCGCCTCCGAGCGGGCGCGCAGGAACCCCGCGAGGAACGCCCAGTTGACTTCCGGGCCGAGGCCGGCGGGCGCGATCAGCATCAGCGACAGCGCACGAAATCGCGGCTCGGCGGCGAGCGCGCCGGCGACCGCGCCGCCGAGCGAATGGCCGATCAGATGCGCAGCCTCGATTCCTTCCTCGGCGAGCGCCGCGCGCGCCGCGGCTACAAGCGCGGCAAACGAGGCGTCCGCCGCCAACGGCGAGCGGCCGTGGCCGGGCAGATCGAGCGCAAGCGCCGGACGCGGCGCCGGCAAATGCCGCAGCAGCGGGCGCCAGCCGTTGAGGTCGGCGCCGAATCCATGCAGGAACACCAGCGGCGCGTTCTCGCCCTTTTGCAGCCATTCGCGGTTGAGCCGCGGTGCGGCCGCAGCGCCCGCCAAAGGCCCGGCGCTCGCCACGGACTCGGGAAATTCGACGTCGCGCGCCTGCACGCGGCCGTTCGGACCGGAGCCGGCGATGTCGGCGACGTCGAGGCCGCGTTCGCGCGCGAGGCGGCGCGCCAGCGGCGTCGCGCGGCCGCGCGCGCCGGCCGGCGTCGAGGGCGCCGGCGCGCCCGGCGCCGACGCTTCGGCCCGCGGCGGCGCGGCGGCGAGAAGCGCGCGCAGCTCGCCCGCGAGCGCCTGCATGTCGGGATCGAACGCCTCGTCCTCGCCGACGATCCAAGCGATGACGCTGCCGACCGGCAACACCTCCCCCGCCTGCGCGCGCACCGCGCGCAGCACGCCGGAGGCCGGCGCGTCGACCTCCATCGCCGCCTTATCGGTCTCGATCTCGAACAGCAGCTGGCCTTCGCGCACGCGCTCGCCTTCGGCGACCAGCCAGCGCCCCATTTTGCCCGTCGCCATATCCATGTCGACGCGCGGCAGAACGACTTCGCTCGCCATCTAGGGGCCGCCGGGTTGTCGCGCCGCGCTCATCAGACCCGCCCTTGCGCGAGGCCCCGCGCGGCGGCGACGATGTCGTCGACCTGGGGAACCGCGGCCTTTTCCAGCACGGGGCTGTAGGGGATCGGCGCTTCGGCGCCCCCGAGGCGCAGGATCGGCGCGTCGAGATAATCGAAAGCTTCGCTTTCGGCGACGAGCGCGCTGATCTCGGCGCCCAGGCCGAGCGTCTTCACGCCTTCATACACCGCGAGCAGCCGCGTCGTCTTCTTGACGCTGGCGACGATCGCCTCGCCGTCGATCGGCCTCAGGCACCGGAGATCGACGATCTCCGCTTCGACGCCTTCCTGCGCGAGGATCGAAGCCG
>JBEKFO010000231.1:0-6774 GCA_050013275.1 Roseiarcus sp.
GTCAGGAAGGCGTTGTAGAGAATCTGCTTGCCGCCGGTGCCGACGATGGTGTCGGACGCCTTGTAGTCGAGCCCGTTCTCGCGCTTGAACTTGGCCGCGATCGCCTCGCGTAGGGGTGGGATGCCGAGCACCGGGGGATACTTGGTCTCGCCGCGCCGGATCGCCTCGATCGCCGCTTGCTTGATGTTGTCGGGCGTGTCGAAGTCCGGCTCGCCGACCGACAGCGAAATCACGTCGCGCCCCTTGGCTTTGAGATCGCGCGCCTTCTGCGTCACCGCGATGGTCGCGGAAGGCTTAACGCGAGAAAGGATGTCGGCGATGAAGGCCATGATTGGGATTCCTATTGTTCGGGCGCCGTTTGCGGGCGCCGCACAATAGGTTCGGGCGAGGCCGGCGGCAACCGGTTTTGCGGGGCTTTGCGCCGTCGGCGCGGGGGCGCGACCCCGCGTCGCGTTGTCCGCGCCGCCCGGCGCGGTCAGGATGCGCCGGCGTGCGGGTCCGCATCGAGGGAAGGCGCGATGGGTTTCTCGATCTCGTGGCTGGGGTTCGAAGGCGCCTCGAAGGCGGACGTTCTGGCCCGGCTGGACATGGTCGACACCGAGGTCGCCGACGAGGCGAACGAGGCGCCGTACTCGATCGCGCAATTGCCGACTGGCTGGACGATCCTGTATATCAACGACTTCGACCTCGGCGACGTGGCGCGCCTGCTCGAGCTTTCACGCAACGGGCGGGTGGTCGCCTGCCAGGTCGAGGAGCACGCGATGGTCAGCGCGGCGAGCGCCTTCCTCCACAGCCGGGAGGAATGGAGCGTCGCGCACGACTCCGGGCGTGGGATCTACGACGTTTCGACGCGGGGGCGGCCACCCGAAAGTTTCGCGGACATTCATCGTCGACTGGCCGCCGAACAGGACGACGCCGGCGGCGAGCGGGCGGAGGTCGACTATATCTTCGACGCGCCGGTGGAGCTGGCGGCGGCGGTGACGGGGTATCGGCACGATGGCGCGCGCTTCGCCTGGGGCGAACCGCAATTCACCGTCGTCGCGGCGGCGCGCTGACGCGCGTCTCTTTTCGTGCGCGCGACGAAAGACTCGCTCGCGGCAACGGCTGGGAGGATCGCATGGGTCGCCGAAAGTGGATTGCCGGCGTCGCGCTGGCGTCGACGGTTTGCGCCGCGCGCGCCGACCTGGCGCCGCCGCCGGTTCAATTCGTGACGGTCGCCGCCGCCGGCCTGAGTTTCCAGGTCGTCTTGCGCGATTATTCGCGTCCCGTCCGGCGCGTCGCCGAACTCGTCGGCTGCGTCGACGGGCAGCCGAATTGCGCCCTGGCCCGATCGAAGAATCTGATCGGAATGAAGGTGCAAGGGATCGACGGCCAGAACTTTCGCGACGATTCGAACGTCGCCGAGCAGCTCATCGGCGCGTTTCATCGCGACGGCGCGCCGGCGACGATCGAACTCGACTTCGAGTCGAACGCCTCGACCGGCGAGCCGGTCAAAGTCGAATTCTCCCGGCGTTGACGGCCGAAGCATACGGCGGGCCGGCGCTCAGCTCGCGAGCCACAGGCCAAACAGGAACGACGCCGAATTGGCGATAAAGGCGACGATCATGGCGCGGGGGAGAACGAGTTGAGCCATCCAGGCGATCAGCACGCCCTCGGCTGCGATCACCAGCGCCTCGAGAACGAGGATCGCCGGCCAATAGGGGAAACGCGGATAGGCCCAGAAAGCGGCGGCCCACAGCTGGGGATGGGTCACCGCCGTCGCCACCGCGGACGCCACGCCGACGTGCAGCGGGCCTCGGCTCGGCCATTTCGTCGCGCGGACGATCGCGAAGGCGATCGGACCCTCGATCGTCGCGGAGATGAGAAGCGCTTGCGCTTCCGTCAACATCATCATTCGTTTCCCCGATCGTTCGAAAGCGCCGTCGTCGACAACATAGGAGGATAGCATGGGTCGCCGGATCGAGTTGGCTTGCGTTGCGTTGATGTTGGCGGTCTCGACCGCGCGAGCGGATATCTTGCCGACCCCCGACCGCGGTCCGCCGATCGGCGACGCCGGCGGCCTGAGCTTCGCGGTCCAATCGGTCGTGGTCCAGTTCGGACCGGTCAACGGGCCGCATTATCAAAAGAACGAACAGGTCGTCGTCCTCACCGGATGCGTCGACGGCCAAGCCAATTGCGCCCTCGCCAAATCCAAGAATCTCATCGGCATGGAGGTGGGCTCGGTCGACGGCAAAGGCTTGCGGCCCGAAGTCGGCATGGTGCGGCAGATCATGGACGCGTTCGCCGACAAGGCGGCGCCGGCGACGATCACGCTCGAGCTCTATTCGACCGCCGCAAACAGCCAGGCGATCAAGGTCGGCTTCGCCCGGCGGTGAGGGCGCGCCCGGGCCCTGGCGTTTTGTTCCGCCAGCGCTTAAATACCCGTTGCGGAGCTGGGGGGTGCGTCAGGACCTTATTCCTCGGGGCCGTACGATCCCTATGGGAGCTGTCCCTGTCCTCGCCCGTGGGCTTGGGCACACGGCGCCCACCTACTTACGTAGGCGCCCGGGATCTCCGTCCAACGGCCTGCTCGGCCCCGCGCTTGAATTGAGGGAACGGCGAATCGACGCGAACATGCCCGTAGCCGCCGAACCCAAAACGCTGCTGCGCCAGCGCGCGCTGGCGCGCCGCCGGTCGATCGATCCGCAAACCCGCGCATTGCTGACCGCCCGCCTGGTCGACGAGGGGCTCGCCTGCGCGCGGCAATGGCGGGCGCGCGTCGTCTCGGCCTTCTCGCCGATCGGCGACGAGCCCGACGCCCTGATGCTGCTTGCCGCGCTCGCCGCCGAGGGCTTCGGCACCGCTCTGCCGGTCACGGTCTCCCGCGACGCGCCGCTGATATTCCGGCTCTGGCGGGTCGGCGATCCGACCGTCACGGGCCCGCTGAACATCCGCGAGCCGCGCCCCGAGGCCCCCGCCGTCGATCCCGACCTGTTGTTCGTGCCCCTGGCGGCCTTCGATCGGCGCGGCCATCGCATCGGCTATGGCGGCGGGCACTACGACCGCACGCTGAAGCGCCTGCGCGCCGCCGGACCGATCCGCGCGGTCGGCGTCGCCTACTCCGCCAGCGAGATCGCGGCCGTGCCCGACGAGGCGCACGACGAACCGCTCGATTTCATTCTGACCGAGCGCGAATGGATCGCCGCGCGGAGCTCTCGCTGATGCGGCTGCTGTTCATCGGCGACATCGTCGGCCGCTCCGGCCGCGCCGCGCTTCTTGCCCACGTCGCGGCTCTGCGCGCGCGCTGGCGGCTCGATTTCGTCGTCGTCAACGCCGAGAACGCCGCCGGCGGCTTCGGCGTCACCGAAGCGATCTGCGACGAATTCGTCGCCGCCGGGGTCGACGCGATCACCCTGGGCAACCACGCCTTCGATCAGCGCGAGGCGCTGGTGTTCATCGAGCGCCAGCCGCGCCTGATCCGCCCCGCCAATTATCCCAAGGGGACGCCGGGGCGCGGCGCCAATCTCATCGAGACCGCCGACGGCGCCAAGGTGCTCGTCGTCAACATGATGGGGCGCGTGTTCATGGACGCACTCGACGATCCCTTCCAACGCATCGAGCAGGAACTCGACGCCTGCCCGCTGGGGGTCGGCTGCGACGCGGCGATCGTCGATTTCCACGCCGAAGCGACCAGCGAAAAGCAGGCCTTCGGCCATTTCATCGATGGCCGCGTCAGCCTCGTCGTCGGCACCCACACCCACGCGCCGACCGCGGACTGGCGCATTCTGCCCGGCGGCGCCGGCTTCATCACCGAGGTCGGCATGACCGGCGACTACAATTCGGTGATCGGCATGGAGAAGGACGAGCCGTTGCGCCGCTTCACGCGCCGCATCCCCTCCGGGCGGTTCGAGCCGGCGAACGGCGCGGCGACCCTTTGCGGCGTAGCGGTGGAAACCGGCGCCGACGGGTTGGCGCGCAAGATCGCGCCGCTGCGCATCGGCGGCGCGCTCGCTCCGGCCGAGCCGGACTTCTGGAACTGCTGACGTTCAGGCCGAGAGACCGCTCATGCCCGCAGCCCCGACTCTCGTCTTCGATCTCGACGGCACGCTCGCGGAAACCGCCGGCGATCTCATCGGCGCGCTCAACTTCGTTCTCGCCGGCGAGGGAATCGCGCCTGTGCCGCTCGCTGCGGCGCGCTCGCTGCTCGGCGCCGGCGGGCGGGCTTTGATCGCGCGCGGTTTCAAGCTGTCTGGCCGCGAACTGGCGCCGGCCCGGCTCGACGCGCTGTTCGCCGATTTCCTCGCCTATTACACCGCGCATATCGCCGACGAGAGCGCGCTCTTTCCCGGCGTCGAGGCGTGCCTGACGCGCTGCGCCGCGGCGGGCTGGCGGCTCGCGGTGTGCACCAACAAGCTCGAACGGTCCTCGCATCTGCTGCTCGGCAAGCTCGGCGTCGCCGACCGATTCGCCTTCATTTGCGGCCAGGACACGTTCGGCGTCGCCAAGCCCGACCCCGCGCCGCTGCTGAAGACGATCGGCAAGGTCGGCGGCGATCCCAAGCGCGCGGCGATGGTCGGCGATTCGCGCACCGACATCCAGACCGCGCGCGCGGCCGGGACGCCGGTCGTCGCGGTCGATTTCGGCTATACCGACGTTCCCGTGGCCGAACTGAAGCCGGACCGGGTGATCTCGCATTTCGACGCGCTGTTCGAAGCGGCCGAGGGGCTATTGTGGGAGCGGGCGGCCTCGCCTTGACTTGCGGTTCGGCCCGGCCTTAAACGGTGCGCCCTTGGCCAGGGCGATTAGCTCAGCGGTAGAGCACTCCCTTCACACGGGAGGGGTCACAGGTTCGATCCCTGTATCGCCCACCATGGCCCCGAGCGCGGCGCGCGACTGTGGCGCCTCGGCAACGCTTCGGACCAATCCGCATCCTGCGCTTCTCGGGGGCCTCCCGACCATTGCGCGCGCGCGGCCTTTCCCCGATTAATTCGCGCTCTGCGCGACTGGCGGCCGCTTGATTCGGGCGTCGTCGGCGTCCGCGTCGATTGATCGAGAGCCAGGGGATACTCGAATGCGCCGCATCGCCTTTATCTGCGCCGCCCTGATCGCGGGCGTGGTTCTTTCGCCCGCCTATGCGTCCCCGGGCAGTTCGTTCCTCTTCACCCCCGCGAGCTCAGGCGACTCCGACCGTCCGCTCGCTTCGCCGGTCCCGCGCGAAACCGTCAACTATAGCGGCCCTTACGCTCCGGGGACGATCGTCGTCAGCACCAGCGAGCGCCGGCTCTACTTGGTCCTGCCGGGCGGGCAGGCGCTCAGGTACGGCGTCGGGGTCGGCCGGCCCGGCTTCACCTGGGCGGGAGTCACGCACATCGCCAACAAGCGCGAGTGGCCGGATTGGACGCCGCCGGCGCAAATGCTGCGCCGCCGCCCCGATCTGCCGCGCCATATGGCCGGCGGCATCGACAACCCGCTCGGCGCCCGCGCGATGTACCTGGCCGGCACGCTCTACCGCATCCATGGCTCCAACGAGCCCGACACGATCGGCCAGGCCGTCTCCTCGGGCTGCATCCGCATGACGAACGACGACGTCATCGATCTCTACGGACGCGCCAGCGTCGGCGCCCAGGTGATCGTCACGCGCTGAGGCGCGGCTGGCCTTCGCCGGCGGAGCGGGCAAGTGGAGCCTCGCCTTTCTTTCGCTCGACGACGGCGCTATGTTGTCGTCATGAACGCGCAGGCGCCCGTCGTCTCTCCCCCGCTGGTCGATCCTTTCGGCCGGGCGGTGAGTTATGTGCGCGTCTCGGTCACCGACCGCTGCGATTTCCGGTGCGCCTATTGCATGTCCGAGGACATGAACTTCCTGCCCAAGCGCGAAGTGCTGTCCCTCGAGGAACTGGACCGGCTGTGCTCGGCCTTCGTGCGGCTGGGAACGCGCAGATTGCGCGTCACCGGCGGCGAGCCGCTGGTGCGGCGCGGGATCATGACCCTGTTCCGCGCGCTTTCGCGCCATCTGGCCAGCGGCGCGCTCGACGAGCTGACGCTGACGACCAACGGCTCGCAACTCTCGCGCTTCGCCGCCGAGCTGGTCGACTGCGGCGTCCGGCGCGTCAACGTGTCGCTCGACACGCGCGATCCCGAGAAATTCCGCGCGGTGACGCGCTGGGGCGAACTCGACAAAGTGTTGGGGGGGGTCGAGGCGGCGCGCGAGGCGGGCCTCAAGATCAAGCTCAACGCCGTCGCGCTCAAGGGCTTCAACGACGAGGAAGCTCCCTCGCTGCTCGCCTGGGCTCACGAGCGCGGCTACGATCTGACCTTCATCGAGGTGATGCCGCTCGGCATGGTGCAGAGCGAACGGTTCGATCAGTTCTTGCCGCTGACCGAATTGCGCGCCGCCCTAGAGGAACGTTTGACGCTGACGCCCTCGCCTTACGCCACCGGCGGGCCGGCGCGCTATTTCGACGTCAAGGAAACCGGCGGGCGCGTCGGCTTCATTACGCCGCTGACGCACAATTTCTGTGAAAGCTGCAACCGCGTGCGCGTCACCTGCACCGGTCGGCTCTACATGTGCCTCGGCCGGGAGGACTCCGCGGACCTGCGCGAGCCGCTGCGCCGTTCCGAGGTCGACGACGCGCTCATCGAGGCGATCCGCGCCGCCATTGCGCGCAAACCGCAGGGCCACGACTTCGTCATCGAGCGCACGGGCAGCCACGCTTCGACCGACCGCCACATGAGCGTGACCGGCGGATAGGGGCATGGCGACAATTTCCCGCCGGCGGCTGGCGGGAGACGTTCCGG
>JBEKFO010000232.1:0-6763 GCA_050013275.1 Roseiarcus sp.
CAACGTATTCGGTTGGACGGCGGACAAGAAAACCTCGTTCGACCTGCTCGACCGCTTCGCAGCCGCCGGGCTCAACGCGGTCGACACTGCCGACGTCTATTCGGCCTGGGCGCCGGGCAACAAGGGCGGCGAGTCCGAGACGATCCTCGGCGAATGGATGAAGGCGCGCGGCAATCGCAACGCGATGACCGTCATCACCAAAGTCGGCTCGCAGATGGGGCTCGGCAAGAAGGGCCTCGGCGCGCGCTACATCGAGGAGGCGGTCGAAGCCTCGTTGAAGCGGCTACAGATCGAGACCATCGACCTCTATCTCTCGCATTGGCCGGACGAGGCGACCCCTCACGAGGAGACGCTCGGCGCCTACCAGCGGCTGATCGCCAAGGGCAAGGTCCGCTGGTGCGGCGCCTCGAACTTCAACGCCGCGCAACTCGCCGCCGCGCTCGCCGCCGCGCGCTCCGCGGGCCTGCCGCGCTACGAAGTGTTGCAGCCCGAATACAACCTCTACGATCGCGCCGCGTTCGACGGGCCGTTGCGCGATCTCTGCATCGCCGAAGGAATCGGCGTCATCACCTATTTCAGCCTCGCCAAGGGCTTCCTCTCCGGCAAGTACCGCAGCGAAGCCGACCTCGGCCTGAGCCCGCGCGGCGGCGGCGTGAAGGGATATCTCGACGCGCGGGGCTTGCGCATTCTCACGGCGCTCGACGAGGCGGCGGCGCGCCATGGCGTCAAGCCGGCGACGATCGCGCTCGCCTGGGTCGTCGCGCGTCCCGGGGTGACCGCGCCGATCGCCAGCGCGACTTCGCTCGCTCAGTTGGAGAGCCTCATCGAGGCGGCGACGCTGACGCTGAGCGCCGAGGAGGTCGCGGCGCTCGACCAAGCGAGCGCGCCATAGGGCAGGGGACGCAAAACTGCGTCTGTTGGTCGCGCCGCGCAGCGATTGACCTGGATCATATTTGCCCCTAAGGCGCCGGGCTAGTCGGCGTCGTTTCTATCCTGGGTGGGCCCATGTCGCTTATTGATCTCGAGGCGTTTCGTCAGGCGCCGCTGGTGCGCGAACCTTTCAACTTCACCGTCATCAAAGACGTCATTCGGCCCGCGGACGCCGTCGCGATCCGCGCCGATTTCCCCGATATCGCGGATTCCGGGCTGCTGCCGGTCGAGGCCACCCACTACGGACCGAAGTTCCGCCAGCTGCTCGACGAGCTGAAGAGCGAGGAGGTGGCGCGCGCCTTTTCGGAGAAGTTCGGCGTCAATCTCGTCGGGCGTCCGCAGATGATCACCGTGCGCGGGCGCTGCGCGGCCAAGGACGGGCGCATCCACACCGACACCCCGACCAAGCTGATCACGGTTTTGATCTATTTCAACGAGCCATGGGAGGCCAAGGGCGGGCGGCTGCGGCTGCTGCGTTCCCCGACCGACCTCACCGACATGATCGGCGAAGTGCCGCCCGAATGCGGCACGATGATCGCGTTCCGCCGCTCCGACAAGTCCTGGCACGGACACGAGCCCTACGAGGGGGTGCGCCGCTACGTCATGATCAATTGGATGACCAGCGACTTCGCGGCGCAGCGCGAAATGTTCCGCCACCGGCTCTCGGCGCGCGCCAAACAGGCGATCTCGTTCCTCAAGCCGCGCCCCGTCAAAGCGGGAGGCGCCCGTGGTTGACTCCGCCTCCGTCGCTTCGAGCCTGGTCGGCTGCTTCGACGCCAGCCATTTCGGCGCTCAGCCGTTCCGCCACTGGTTCCTCGAAAACATCTTGCCCGCGGACGTCTGCTCAGGGATCGACGCGCTTCCCGTCGCGCCGCCCAAGATCGACGACACGCAGGGCAAGCGCGAGACGCACAACAGCACGCGCCTGTTCTTCGGCGCGGAGAACCGCGCGCGCTATCCCGTGTGCGACGCGCTTGGCGCGGGCTTCCAGAGCTCGGGCGTCGTCGGCCGCATCGAAAAGCTCTGCGACGTGAAGCTGCGCGAGAGCTACCTGCGCATCGAGTATTGCCTCGACACCGACGGCTTCTGGCTCGAGCCGCACACCGACATCGGCGCCAAGCTGTTCACGATGCTGGTCTATCTCTCCACCGAGCCTGGGGCCGAGGCCTGGGGCACCGACATTCTCGACGCCAACCTGAACCTCGTCGCCACCGCGCCCTATAAGCGCAACGGCGGCCTCATCTTCATCCCCGGGTCCGACACCTGGCACGGCTTTCATCGCCGACCGATCAACGGCGTGCGGCGCTCTCTGATCATCAATTTCGTCAAACCGGAGTGGCGCAGCCGGCACGAACTCGCGTTTCCCGATCGCTTCGCGGGTGCCTGACGCCGCGGCGCTAAGAGTCTCCCACGCGGCGCGCGAACCCTATCGCCGCCGCCTTCAGGGCGTGTCGACGATCGGCTGGGTCGTCGTCACGCTCTTTTTTTGCGCGGTCGCGGCTCGGCGCAAAACGCGCGCTATTGCGGCGTGAAGATGAACTCCTGCGCCCCGGCGCGCTTCAGCTCCGCCTCGCTCCCTGCGAGCGTAATCGATTTCATGTCGAACCACGGCGCGACGAAGTCGCGATAGTGGGGCGACAAGATATGACCGGACTGGCCGGTGGCGATGATGAAGCGCGACTTGTCGGGGTCGGCGAGATCGTAGACGCCGCGAAAGCCCGCGCCTTGGGTGCGCGCAAAGGGCTGATCGGATGGAACCTCGTAGCCGCCGCCGCGGTCCAGCGTGTAGAAGTCGCCGCTCGCCGGCGCGCTGAGGTCGCTGACCCAGTCGAGCAGCGGGATACGGCTGTAGAGCGCGTGCTGCAGCAAGGTGACGTGCTCGGCGCCCCACTTCCATTTGCTCATGTCGGCGCCGTCGCGCTTGACGATGAGCGCGAGCCCTTCGTCGAGGGCGCGCGCGAGCGTCGCGCGGCAGTCTGGATCGGGCTTGCCCGGCGCGTCGCACCACGACGGGTGCTCGCTCAAGAGCGAAATCAGCGTGGTCGCGTCGAAGGGGCCTTTCTCGTCCATGGCGAGGCCGAGCCTGTCGACGAGCATGATCCGATGCAACGCCATGAGGAAAGAATCGAAGATCAGCGGCTCGGGCCGATCCTTGTCCATCACGCCGTCCCAGCCGGCCAGCAACGCCAACGCTTGGCGCGCGCGTTCGTCGCTCGGCGTGATGGTCTTGACGAGCGGCAGCATGTCCTTCGCCGCGAGAGAAACGTGATCGGCTTGCATCGCCGCCGAGGTCTCGAGGCTGTGTTTGTCGATCGTGTCGAAGAATTGCTGGATGCGCCGCGCGCGGAACGGCTCCTCCCAGTCCTGGCCGAACGCCGACGGACCATCGTCGCCGACGATGGCGTTGTTGGCGTTGAAGACGAAGCCGGCCTCCGGGTTGTGCAGTTGCGGCCACCGCTCGAAGGGAATCGTTCCGACCCAGTCCTTCTCGCCGGACGCGCCGTCGGCGGGGGCGAGACCATCGCCCGATTTGCGCAGCGGCACCAGGCCCGCGCTGATATAGCCGATGTCGCCGGAGGCGTCGGCGTAGACGAAATTCTGCGTCGCCGTCTGATAGAGGCGCAGCGCCGCGAGAAACTCGTCCCAATCATGCGCGGCGTTGACGCGCATCAGGCTTTCGGCGGACGTGTCCTGGCCGCCGAGCCCGGTGTAGGCGAGGGCCACCGCCTTGCCCGCGCCGGCGAGCCCGGCGAGATCGGCGACGACGTCCGAAACGACCGGCCCGTGTCGCGTTTCCCGGACGTGAAGGACGACGTCGGCGCCACCCTTGACATGAATCGTCTCGTCGCGCGTCGCGAACGGCTTCGGGCCGTCGGGCGTGAGATAGCGACCGGGATCGGCGGGGTCGATCGTCTCGACGAACAGGTCCTGAACGTCGGAGGCGGCATTGGTGACGCCCCAGGCGATGCGATCGTTCTGACCGAGCATGACGGCGGGGAACCCCGGCACGGTCGCGCCCTTCAACGATCCTTCGGGCGTGACGATGCGAACGAGATACCAAAGGATCGGCGCGCCGACGCTGAGATGGGGATCGTCGGCGAGAATGGGCTTGCCGGTCACGGTCCTCGCGCCGGAGACGACCCATTCGTTCGAGGCGCCGTGCCGTAGCGGGATGAGTTCGGCGAGCCGATCGGCGGCGTCGTCGATCGCCGCGCGACGCGGGTTGGCCGTCGGAGCGGTGGTGATCGGCGCGTGGTCCGTCGGCATCGCGAACAGCCAGCTCGCCTGTTCGGGCGACAGTTTCTGCTGCAGATGGGCGCGCAACGCTTCGAGCTTGTAATTGCCGCTGAGTTGCAGCGACGCCAGTTTGCCCCACACCAGCGTGTCCGCGGGCTTCCAGGGCTCAGGCGCGTCGCCGAGGAACAAGAACTCCGGCGGCAGCGCGTTCTGGTGGGTCGTGAGGAAAGCGTTGACGCCGTCCGCATAGGCTTGCAGGCGCGCCTGCGCCCACGGCGAAAGCGCTGCAAAGCTGCTTTCGGCGAGGCGGTATAAGCCGAGGGTGCGAACGAGGCGATCGACGTCGACATAGTCGGCGCCGGCGATCTCGGCGACCCGGCCCTGACCGGCGCGGCGCTGCATCTCCATCTGATAGAGCCGCTCGCTGGCGTGGATGTAGCCGAGCGCGCGCGCGGCGTCGTCCATCGACGCGGCGAAGATATGGGGAACGCCGTAGCCGTCGCGCCAGACCCGCGTCTCGGCCCTCAAGCCGGGCAGGGTCGCGGCGCCCGAGTAGGCGGGCATCGCGCGATAAAAGAGATAGAAGCCGCCTGCGGCCGCGACGACGACCAACACGACGACGAATTTCGCGATCGCTTTCAGCAGACGGAACTTCATCTGCGCTTCCCCCTTCGCACGAGACTTAGCGGCCCTTACAGCGACAACTCCACTTTCACGGGCGCGTGGTCGGACGGCCGTTCCCAACCGCGCGCCTCGCGCAACACTTGCATCGACTTGACGGCGCCGGCGAGCGCGGGGCTGACCCAAACGTGATCGAGGCGGCGGCCCTTGTCCGCCTTCGACCAGTCGGGCGCGCGGTAGCTCCACCAAGTGTAGAGCTTCTCGTCGTCGGGAACGAACTTGCGCAAGGCGTCGATCCAGGGCCCGGCGGCCTGGGCGCGGCCGAGCTTCTCCACTTCGATCGGCGTATGGCTGACGACGTGAAGAAGCGCCTTGTGGCTCCAGACGTCGTGCTCGAGCGGGGCGATGTTGAGATCGCCGACGACGATGGCGCGGCCGGCGGCCTTTCTTTCATCGCGGAACCAGGCCGCCATTTCGTCGACGAACGCGAGCTTGTGGGCGAATTTGTCGTTGATCGCGGGATCGGGTTCGTCGCCGCCCGCGGGCACGTAGAAATTATGGATTTCCAGGCCGTCCGCCTTGCCCCCCAGGGTCACCGCCAGGTGCCGCGAATCGCCCTTGGCGCAAAAGCCGCGCGGATTCGCCTCGACGATCGGCGCGCGCGAGACGACGGCGACGCCGTGATAGCCCTTCTGGCCGTTGATCGCGATGTGCTCGTAACCCAAACGCTGAAACTCGCCGAGCGGGAATTGCGCGTCGGGGCACTTGGTCTCTTGCAGGCACAGGACGTCTGGACGCTGCTCCTCGAGGTAGCGCGCGACGAGCCCGATGCGCAGGCGCACGGAATTGATGTTCCAGGTCGAGATCGAAAAACGCACGGGCGAGCCTTCGGAGAGGGGCAGGGCGAGGATGGCGGCTTGCGGCGCGGACGCAAGGGTCGAGGCCGACTTGCCCACAGGCGAGGCAGCGCGCGGGGCTTCGCCCCGGCGCGGATCGGCCCGCCGCGCTATTTGCGGCTGTTGCTGTTGGGCGCCATCGTCTCGTCGATATGGAAGAGGTCGGGATCGGGCTGGGTGGTCAGATCGACGTTGAACAGGCTGACGACCGTCTGAAAACCCTGCGCGTCGACGACGGTCCATTGTTTCAGCGCAAAGGACGTGGGGTCGAACACCAGCGCAATCTCGGCCGTGCCGCCGAGCGTCGCCTTGTCCTCGATCTCGATCGTCGCCGCGTCGTCGTCGATCGAGACCCGTTTGACCTTGGTGTCCTTGGCGATGTCGATATGGTCGGCGATCAGGAACTTCAGCGGCGTCTGGGCGATGAGGTAAAGATCCTGGGTGTCGAGCTTCTGGTCGCGCACCGCGACCGAGCGCCCGTCGGCGACGATCTCCAGCCGAGCAGGCGGAGCGAAGCGGAACAGCAACCGGCCCGGGCGCGCGACGTAGAGCTGGCCTTCGGAACGCGCGCCGTCGGGGCCGATCTGCACGAAGTCCGCGCTCATCACGCGCGCGGCGTCGAGATAAGTGTTGGCTTTGGCGACGGCCTCCTGCGCAGTCAGTTGCGGCTTGGACGCGTCCTTGGCCGGCTCGGCGGGCGTGGCGGGCCTGCGCGGCGGCGTAGGCGCCGCCGTCAGATCGATCGGCGCGCCCTTGGCCGGTTCGGCAGGCTGGGCGGGAGATTTCGGCTGGGCGTCCTTGGCCGGCGCGGCCGGTCCGGCGATCGTGGCGGGCGGCGTCGGCGGCGCCGCGTCCCCGGCTGAGGCGAGGCGCGCGAAGGCGAGAAGCGCGAGGGCGGACCATGCGAGGGGTCGGAGGATCGTCATGAAATTGGAAGCTTTCGTCGGCGAGAGACTTGGCGGCGCGCGGCGCTCCATGACAGGGCGTTGTGATCGTATTGTGGCGACGCAGTCAAGCGCGGCGCGCCGCAATCCGCCCGCTCGATCCGGGGCCGCTATCTATTGGCGCGAGGCTCGACG
>JBEKFO010000233.1:0-6707 GCA_050013275.1 Roseiarcus sp.
TGGAGGGCGCGCCGGCGGGGATTTCCGCGAGCCTTTCGCAAGTTCTGGAGCGCGAGGCGCGAGCGCGGGACATCGTCGTCGTCGACGCGGCGAAGGCGCGTTATCTCGTGCGCGGCTATCTTTCGGCGGCGCTGACCGAAGACGGCGCGTCGATCGAATACGTCTGGGACGTCTTCACCGCCGACAAGCGGCGCGCGCAAAGGCTGAGGGACGTGATCGCGGTCAAGGGATCGGCCGACGACCCCTGGGCGCTCGCCGGCGAGGCGGCGCTGGAGAGCGTCGCCGCGGAGAGCGCCGACGATCTGGCCGCCTATCTCTCCAACACGCCCGAGGCGGTTGCGGCGGCGGCGCCGGAACCGGCCGCCGGGACGCCGTTGAGTTACGCGGCGCTGCGATAGGGCGTCCGCCCAAGCGCATTCCGTGGATGGCGTGGCGCGGGCGCCGCTGTCACGGGAGCGTCGTATTGTTCCCGCCCGGCTCGGCTGCTATGACCCGCCTCGTTCGCCGCGCCGACGCCGCGAAATCGGGCGGCGACGGCCATCGCGCGTCGGGAGCCGCCTCATGCCGGGAAAAATGAAGATTTTGGCGGGCAATTCCAACGGTCCGATCGCCGAGGCGATCGCCGCCTATCTCGGCGAGCCGCTGACGCGCTGCCACGTGCGCCGCTTCGCCGATCTCGAAATCTTCGTCGAAATCCTGGAAAACGTGCGCGGCCGCGACGCCTTCATCATTCAGTCGACGTCCTATCCGACCAACGACAATCTGATGGAGCTGCTGATCATGATCGACGCGCTGCGGCGCGCTTCGGCGCATCGCATCACCGCGGTCATTCCTTATTTCGGCTATGCGCGACAGGACCGCAAACCCGGACCGCGCTCGCCGATTTCCGCCAAGCTGGTCGCCAATCTCATCACCCGCGCCGGCGCCGACCGCGTGCTCACCGTCGACCTTCACGCCGGCCAGATCCAGGGCTTCTTCGACATTCCCACCGACAATCTGTTCGCCGCCCCCACGATGGTGCGCGACATCAAGGAGCGCGGTCCCTGCGACAACGTGATGGTGGTGTCGCCAGACGTCGGCGGCGTGGTGCGCGCGCGCGCGCTCGCCAAGCGCCTAGACGCGCCGCTCGCCATCGTCGACAAGCGGCGCGAGCGCGCCGGCGAGTCGGAGGTCATGAACATCATCGGCGACGTCGCCGGCCGCCACTGCGTGCTGCTCGACGACATCGTCGATTCCGGCGGCACGCTGTGCAACGCCGCCGACGCGTTGCTGGAGAAGGGCGCGGCGAGCGTCTCGGCCTATATCACGCACGGCGTGCTTTCGGGCGGCGCGGTGGCGCGCATCGCCGCCTCGAAGCTCAAGGAGCTGGTGCTCACCGACACCATCGCGCCGACCGAGGCGGTGCGCGTGGCGCGCAACATCCGCGTGATCTCGACCGCGCCGCTGATCGGCGAGGCGATCGCCCGCATCGCCAAGGAAGAAAGCGTCTCGGTTCTGTTCGATTGACCGCGCACGCCCGGCCAGAACGTTCAGCGCGATCGCGCCGATAGAATCTCATCGATCGAAAACGACGACCGTCCCGACAATGCGTGAGTCGACGCGCGATACGATTGCGCCGAAGCGCAGCGGCGCTTAGGCTTCCGTTCGCGCGAGCGATGCTTGACTCGCTCAGGACGGTCGGCAGTATGTTTGACCGATTGGTCAGGAAACCATGTCCGGGCGGACTTCCGTCTTTGGCGCGGCGAAATGAAACGAACAACGGGAGATTTGGATGACCGGTGGTAAGTTGCCTGTTTTGATTTCGGGCCTCGCCGCGGCGCTGCTGGCCTCGACGGCGGTGTTGGCCGCCGACGTCAAGCCCGCCGTGCTCTATGACCTAGGCGGCAAGTTCGACAAGTCCTTCAACGAAGGCGTCTTCAACGGCGCGCAGAAGTTCAAGCAAGACTCGGGCGTCGACTTCCGCGACTTCGAAATCCAGAACGAGGCTCAGCGCGAGCAAGCGCTGCGCAAATTCGCCAAAGACGGCTTCTCGCCGATCATGACGGTGGGCTTCGCCTGGGAGACCGCGCTGAAGACAGTCGCCGACGAGTTTCCCGCGACCAAGTTCGGCATCATCGACGACGTCGTCGATAAGCCCAACGTGCAGTCGATCGTGTTCCGCGAGCAAGAAAGTTCCTTCCTCGTCGGCTTGCTCGCCGCCAAGATCTCGAAGACCGGCAAAGTGGGCTTCGTCGGCGGCATGGACATCCCGCTGATCTCGAAGTTCGAATGCGGCTATGCGCAGGGCGTCAAGTACGGCGACCCCAAGGACGAGGTTTTCGCCAACATGACCGGCACGACGCCGGCGGCGTGGAACGATCCGGTCAAGGGCGGCGAGCTCGCCAAGTCGCAGATCGACCGCGGCGCCGACATCGTCTACGCCGCGGCCGGCGCCACCGGTCAGGGCGTCCTCAAGGCCGCGGCCGACGCCGGGAAACTCGCGATCGGCGTCGATTCCAATCAGGATTACATGTTCCCCGGCAAGATCCTGACTTCGGCGCTCAAGCGCGTCGACGTGGCGACGTACAAATCCTTCATGGACGCGAAGAACGGCGCGTGGACCGCGGGCGTTCAGGTGCTGGGCCTCAAGGAGGGCGGCGTCGACTACTCCTACGACGAATACAACAAGGCCCTGATCCCGCCGGAAACCAAGGCCGTCGTCGACGCGGCCAAGGCCGACATCATCTCCGGCAAGATCCAGGTGCACGACTACATGTCGGACAACAAGTGCCCGGTGTGAGCCGGGCCTGAGCTGAAGAAAACGCCATGGCCGGGCTTGTCCCGGCCATCCACGCCTTTAAGCTGGGGCGAGGCTTGATAAGAGACCTCGAGCCCGCGTGGCGATACTTGAGCCCGTGTGGCGACTTCACCGCGTGGATGGCCGGGACAAGCCCGGCCATGACGGCCGAGGAAGTTAAACGCGGCGTTTGGTGAAATGAATCCGCTGCCGCTTGGGGGCGCGTGCGTGACAGTTGAATCCAGCCAACCCGCCCCCGCGATCGAGCTGATCGGCGTCGACAAGCGTTTCGGCGCTGTTCACGCCAACAAGAGCGTCAATCTCAACGTCGAGCGCGGCGTCATTCACGGCATTGTCGGCGAAAACGGCGCGGGCAAGTCGACGCTGATGTCGATCCTCTACGGCTTCTACGAGGCCGACGCCGGCGAAATTCGCGTCAATGGCGCGCCGGTGCGCATTCGCTCGCCGCGCGAGGCGATCAGTCACGGCATCGGCATGGTGCATCAGCACTTCATGCTGGCGGCGCCGCTGAGCGTGCTCGAGAACGTCATGCTCGGCGCCGAGGGCGGGCCGCTGCTCGCGCGCGGCGGGGCCGCCATTCGCTTGCAACTCGCGCATCTCGCCAAGGAATACGCGCTCGAGGTCGACCCGGACGCGATCGTCGGCGAATTGTCGGTCGGCCTGCAACAGCGCGTCGAGATTCTCAAGGCGCTGGTGCGCGGCGCGGAAATCCTCGTGCTCGACGAACCGACGGCGGTGCTGACTCCCGCCGAGGCGGATCAACTGTTCGCCATGCTGCGCGTCCTCAAGTCGCAGAACAAGACCATCGTCTTCATCACCCATAAGCTGCGCGAGATCGTCAGCCTGACCGACCGCGTCTCGGTGATGCGCCGCGGCGAAATGGTCGCGACCTTCGAGACCGCCAAGACCTCGCCGCCGGAACTCGCCGACGCGATGGTCGGGCGCAAGGTCATCCTCAGAATCGAGAAGGGCCCCGCACATCCCGGCGCCGTCGCGCTCGAAGCGCGCCATCTCAAAGTGCGCGACGATCGCGGCGTCGTGCGCGTCGACGACGTCTCCTTTACGCTGCGCGAGGGCGAGATCGTCGGCGTCGCCGGCGTCGCGGGCAACGGGCAATCGGAGCTGCTTGAGGCGCTCGCCGGCATTCGCCCGCTCAGCTCGGGCGAAATCCTCATCGAGGGCGCGGCGCCGCCGCCGTCTCGGCGCAATCCCAAGGGCGTCCGCGCGCTCGGCGTCGGACACGTCCCGGAGGACCGTCATCGCGTCGGCCTGGTGATGCCGTTCGAAGCCTGCGAAAGCGCGATGCTCGGCTTCCAGGACGATCCCGTCTATGGCCGTGGCGTCTTTCTCGACCGCACGGCGATCATCGCCGACGAGGCGGCGAAAATGGAGGCCTTCGACATTCGCCCGCGCGCGCCGCTGCTCAAGACCGCCAGTTTTTCCGGCGGCAATCAGCAGAAGATCGTGCTCGCGCGCGAGATCGAGCGCAACCCCAAGATCATGCTGGTCGGCCAGCCGACGCGCGGCGTCGATATCGGCGCCATCGAATTCATCCACAAACGCATCGTCGCCCTGCGCGACGCCGGAAAGGCGGTGCTGCTGGTGTCCGTCGAACTCGATGAAATCCTCGCGCTCTCCGATCGCATCCTGGTGATCTGCGCAGGACGGATCACCGGCGAGCGGCGCCCGGAAGAAACCAACCCGCAGGACCTCGGCCTGCTGATGGCCGGCGTTGCGGAGCGCGCCGCATGAGCGCGCCCCTCAGACCGCTGCCGGGTTGGGCGGACGTCGCGTTGATCCCGCTCGTCAACGTCACCGCCGCGTTCTTCATCTCCGGCCTCGTCGTCACCGCGATCGGCGAAAACCCGTTCGAGGCGGTGCGCTTGCTGCTGGTGGGCGCGCTCGGCGACCTCGAAGGGATCGGCTTCACGCTCTACTACGCCACGAGCTTCATCTTCACCGGCCTTGCGGTGGCGATTTGCTTTCACGCCGGCCTGTTCAACATCGGCGTCGAGGGCCAAGCCTATGTCGGCGGCCTCGGCGCCGCGCTCGCCTGCCTCTATCTAGGCTTTCTGCCCGGCTACACCTTGGTGTTCGTCGCCATTCTCGCAGCGGCGCTGTTCGGGGCCGCTTTTGCGGCGATTCCGGGCTATCTCCAGGCCAAGCGCGACAGCCACATCGTCATCACCACGATCATGTTCAACTACATCGCCTCGGCGCTGATGGGCTATCTCCTGGTGGATGTGCTGCGCGCGCCCGGCCAGATGAATCCGGAAACCCCGACCTTCCCGCTCGGCGGGATTGTGCCGCATTTCCACGACGTCCTCGCGCTCGTCGGCGTGAAGTGGCCGGTTACGCCGTTCAATCTCTCCTTCCTCATTGCGCTCGCGGCCGCCTTCGCCGTCTGGGCGCTGATCTGGCGCACCCGTCTCGGCTACGAGATCCGCACCGTCGGCGCCAATCCGACCGCCGCGGTCTACGGCGGCGTTTCGCCCGCGCGCATCACGATCCTGACGACGCTGCTGTCGGGCGCGCTTGCCGGCGGCATGGCGGTCAACGTCATTCTCGGCGAGGAGCATCGCCTCATCCTCGAATACACCGCCGGCTTCGGCTTCGTCGGCATCGCGGTTGCGCTGATGGGGCGCGCGCATCCCATCGGCATCGTGCTCGCGGCGATCCTGTTCGGCATGCTCTATCAGGGCGGCGCCGAACTCGCGTTCGACAAGCCGAAGATCAGCCGCGACATGATCGTCGTCATCCAGGGCCTCGTCGTGCTGTTCGCCGGGGCGCTCGAGCACATGTTCCGTCGGCCGGTGGCGGCGCTGCTGGCGTGGCGCGCCGCCAGCCCGCCGATTTGAAGGCGACGCCATGGAGACCTTCGACGCCTTCATCGTCATCTTCGGTTCCGGCATCCGCCTCGGCGTGCCGCTGATCCTGGCGTGCCTCGCCGGCCTATGGTCGGAGCGCTCGGGCGTCGTCGACATCGGCCTCGAAGGCAAGATGCTCGCCGGCGCCTTCGCCGCCGCGGCGATCGCCACCTTCACCGGCAGCGCCTGGGCCGGATTGGCGGGAGGGGTCGCAACCACCATCTTCGTCTCGCTCGTCCACGGCTACGCGTCGATCGACCAGCGCGCCAATCAGATCGTTTCGGGCACGGCGATCAACATGGTCGCCGACGGCCTGACGGCGCTGATCGGCAACGCGATCTGGTCGCAAGGCGGACGCACGCCGCAATTGCCGGCGACGGCGCTGTTCAATACGATCGACCTACCGTTCGCCCAGAGCTTCGGCGCCGTGCCGATCCTCGGGCCGATCTACCGCCACCTGATCTCCGGCCACGACATCGTCACCTATTTCGCCTTCGCGCTCGTGCCTTTGACCTACTGGGCGCTCTACCGCACGCGTTTCGGCCTGCGCCTGCGCGCGGTCGGCGAAAACCCCGCCGCGGTCGACACCGCCGGCATATCGGTGCGCAAATTGCGCTACAGCGCCGTCGTCATCTGCGGCGTGCTGGTCGGCCTCTCCGGCGTCTATCTCTCGATCGCCCAGGCCGCCTATTTCCAGCCGCACATGAGCGCCGGCAAGGGCTTCATCGCGCTGGCGGCGCTGGTGTTCGCCAAGTGGCGGCCGTGGCCGGCGCTGGCGACATGCCTGTTGTTCGGCTTCCTCGACGCGCTTTCGATCCGCCTGCAAGGCGCCGTCCTGCCGGTGATCGGGCCGGTTCCGGTGCAGGCGATCGAGGCGCTTCCCTATATCCTGACGGTGGTGCTGCTCGCCGGCTTCATCGGCAAGGCGACTCCTCCCAAGGCTTCGGGCATTCCCTATGTCAAAGAGCGCTGAAAACCCTCTCGAAGCGCTGTTCGCGGCGGCAACGGCCGCTCAAGCGCACGCCTACGCGCCTTATTCGCAT
>JBEKFO010000234.1:0-6700 GCA_050013275.1 Roseiarcus sp.
CGACTCGGCGCGACGCAAGGCAATCGATCATGTTCGCATCTAGTTCCCGCGGCCGACCGAGGTCAACGGCCGACGACGAAACCTGTCTGTCTCTCAGGCGTTACGGTCTGCCTCTATTGCGGCGCTGCGGCGGCCGGCGGTCGGGCGCGTAGCCACGGCAGGGGGAATCGCTTTGCGGGTCTTGAGACGCCATTTCATGATCCACAAGCGGGATCGCCGCTTGTCTGCGAGCGGCAATCGACGCTCGTCTTTCGCGCGGTCGGGCCCGTGGCCCAGGCCGAGCCGCATCCGCGCCCCCTCGGGGCATGTGCGGTCTGCCTGATTGGAGCGCCGCGCTGCACGCGCGTCCCGTAATATGCGATCGATCAGGCGCAGAGGGCTGCTTCGCCGCCGTCTCGCCGATTGAATCCGAACGACCGACTGGGCATCGATGTCAGCACCTCCGGAAAATCGCCGCCCGATCGCCGCGCGCTCGAGCCGCTGGGCGCAGAGCGCGGCGGCGGCGCTGGCGCGCGCCGGCGCTTCGCCGAACGCAGTCTCCGCCGCCAGCGTTCTTTTCGCGGCGGTCGGCGCGGGCTTGCTGCTCTGGCCGGGCGTCGTCGGCCTCCTCGCGTGCGCCGCCTGCGTCCAGGCGCGTCTCGTCTGCAACCTGCTCGACGGCATGATCGCGGTGGAAGGCGGCCGAAAGACGCCTTTGGGTCCGCTCTACAACGAATTCCCCGATCGCATCGCCGACTCGCTGTTCATCGTCGCGCTCGGCTATGCCTGCGGCCGACCGGAATGGGGCTGGTTCGGCGCGCTCGCGGCGGCGCTCACCGCCTATGTGCGCGTCTTTGGCGGCGCCTTGGGATTGGCGCAGGATTTTCGTGGGCCGATGGCCAAGCAGCACCGCATGGCCGCGCTGACCGCGGCCTGCCTCGCCGGCGCGGTCGAACGCGCAACCGTCGGCACGCGCTATGCTCTGATCGCCGCGTGCCTCGTCATCGCCGTCGGATCGGCGATCACCTGCGCTACGCGATCGCTCGCGCTCGCGCGCCAGCTTCGAGCGCGCTGATGTGGCTCGCCAGCACACTCGTCGTCGCGGTTCGCGCCTTGCTCGGCGCTTCGCCGCGCTGGCAGGGAACGCCGCCGACGCTCGCGCAGCGGATCTATTTCGCCAACCACACGAGCCACGCCGATACGATCGCGCTGTGGGCCGCTCTGCCGGCGCTCTTGCGGGCTCGCACGCGCCCGGTCGCGGCAGCCGACTATTGGGGCGTGGGAGCGGTCCGCCGCTTCATTGCGCTGGAGGGCCTCAACGCCGTGCTGGTCGACCGCGGACCGCGGGATCGGGACGTGGATCCCCTTGCGCCGCTTTACGAGGCGCTCGACGCCGGCCAGTCGCTGATCCTGTTCCCCGAGGGCACGCGCGGATCGGGCGCGCTGCCCGGCCCGTTCAAGTCCGGGCTGTTTCATCTCGCGCAGCGCTACCCCGGCGTCGAGCTGGTCCCCGTCTATCTCGAAAACCTGCACCGCAGCCTGCCCAAGGGCACACTGTTCCCGGTGCCGTTGAATTGCGCCGTGCGCTTCGGCGCCCCCTTGCCGCGGCTCACCGGTGAAGACAAGCAAGCCTTCCTCGACCGCGCCCGCGCGGCCGTCGTAGAGGTCAGCCGATGACGGCCGAACGCAAGCTGCTGCTGGTGATCGTCGGCGTCGTCGCGCTGTTGGTCCTCGCCTCCCTCGTCGCCGCCGTGCTGCGCTGGCGCGCGCGAGAGCCGAGCGCCGTCATCGACAATCTCGTCGCGCGCATTCGCGCCTGGTGGGGGATGGTGGCGATTTTCGCCGCCGCCTTCGCCCTCGGCAGGGACGCGACCATCGCGATGTTCGCCCTCGTGTCGTTCTTCGCTTTGCGCGAGTTCATCACGCTCACGCCGACGCGCCCGGCCGATCATCGCGCGCTCTCGCTCGCGTTCTTCGTCGGCATTCCCGTGCAGTACGGCCTGATCGCCGCCAACTGGTACGGCCTGTTCGCGATCTTCCTGCCGGTCTACGGATTCCTCGTCCTGCCGGCGCTCTCGGCGCTCGCCGGCGACCCGGAGGATTTTCTCGCCCGCAGCGCCAAGATCCAATGGGCGGTGACGATCGCCGTGTACTGCATCAGTCACGTCCCGGCGCTGCTGACGCTCGACATCCCCGGCTACGCCGGCCAGGACGCGCTGCTGCTGTTCTACCTCGTGCTGGTCGTCCAGATCAGCGACGTGTTGCAATATGTCGTCGGCAAGATGTTCGGCAAGACCAAGCTCGCGCCGGTCGTCAGCCCCTCCAAGACGGTGGAAGGCCTCGTCGGCGGCGCCGGCGGCGCGGTTCTGATCGGCGCCGCGATGGCCTGGATTACGCCGTTTTCGCCGTTGCAGGCGGCGGGAATGGCGCTCGCCATCGTCGTCATGGGATTTCTCGGCGGCCTCGTCCTCTCCGCGGTGAAGCGCAGCCTCGGCGTCAAGGATTGGGGCGACATGATCGAGGGGCACGGCGGCATGCTCGACCGCATGGATTCTGTCGTCTTCGCCGCGCCGATCTTCTTTCACCTGACGCGCTATTTCTTCGCGTGAAGTCGGCAAAGGCAGGCCTCGCACAGCGGCGCGGCGCGCCGTCGCCGACAAGTCCTTTCCGATAATCAGAATTCGCGCTATGTTGAATCGTCAGCGCGTCCGGCAGGCTATCGTCGAGTGACTCGTCCCGCGGCCGAGGCCATGCAGAAATTGGAGACACCGCGATTCCGGCCCGAGCGACCAATAACCCCTTGATTTCCCTCGAAACGGCCAAGGAAAAAATTTGGAAATCCTTGGAAAAGTTTGGAAAAAGCTTGGAATTGTCTTGGAATTTCCTTGGAAAGGTTTGGAGATTTTTGGAAACGCTTGGAGAAGAGCCCGTCCGAGGCGCGCGCCGCCTCACCCCTTCTCCCGCATCAGCCGCGACTTGTCGCGGCTCCAGTCGCGCGCCTTTTCGGATTCGCGCTTATCGTGCAGCTTTTTGCCGCGGCCGAGCGCGATGGCGATTTTCGCCCGGCCCTTGGCGTTGAAATAGACGCGCAAGGGGACGATCGTCATGCCTTCGCGCTCGACGCCCTTGGCGAGCTTGGCGATCTCCTTGGCGTGCAGCAGCAATTTGCGCGGCCGGCGCGGCTCGTGGTTGAAGCGGTTGGCCTGCAGATATTCCGGGATGTTGGCGTTGAAAAGCATCAATTCGCCGTTGCGGTCGAGAGCGGCGTAGCTCTCCGCCACCGTCGCCTTGCCGCTGCGCAGCGACTTGACCTCCGGGCCGGTCAGCATCAGCCCGGCCTCGAAGACCTCGCCGATTTCGTAGTCGTGACGCGCGCGGCGGTTGTCGGCGACGATCTTGTAGTTCGGCTTCTCCTTGGCGACGGCCACGAATTCATACGCTCCTTGCGACGTCAGGCGTTGAGGGCGCCGGCATGCACCATCGCGCGGCGAATGACCGCCTCGGTCGGGACGTCGACGGGAATGAGGGGCAGGCGCACCTCGTTGCGCGCGCGCCCGAGCAGGCTCAGCGCATATTTGGTCCCGCACACGCCCGGCTCGACGAAGATCGCCGCGTGCAGCGGCGTCAAGCGGTCCTGCATGCGCAGCGCGTGGGCGAAGTCGCCCTTCAGCGCGTATCCCATCAATTCCGCGCAAAGTTCGGGCGCGACGTTGGCGGTGACCGAGATGCAGCCGTCGGCGCCCACAGCCATGCAGGCGAGCGCCGTCATATCTTCGCCCGAAAGCTGGATAAAGTCCGGCCCCATCGCGTGGCGTTGGCGGGAGATGCGCCCTACGTCGCCGGTGGCGTCCTTCACGCCGACGATGTTCTTCAACTCGTAAAGCCGCTTCATCGTATCGACCGACATGTCGATCACGCTGCGCGGCGGGATGTTGTAGATGATTATGGGTATCCCGATCGCGTCGTTGATCGCCTTGAAATGCTGATACAAGCCTTCCTGGGTCGGCTTGTTGTAGTAAGGCGTAACCACCAGCACGGCGTCGGCGCCGGCGCTCTCGGCGTGGCGCGCGAGCTCGACCGCTTCGAAAGTGTTGTTCGAACCGGCGCCGGCGATCACCGGCACGCGGCCGCGCGCCTCGTCGATGCATATGGTGACGACGCGCCGGTGCTCCTCATGGCTCAGCGTCGGGCTTTCGCCGGTGGTGCCGCACGGCACCAGCCCGTGCGAGCCGGAGGCGATCTGCCAGTCGATCAGCGCGCGAAAAGCCGGCTCGTCGATTTTGCCGTCCTTGAAGGGGGTGATGAGGGCCGGCATCGATCCGTGAAACTTCGCGGGCTTGTCCATTTCGCGTTTCCAGCTCGTCGTGGAACGGGCTCGTCCGAAACGAGCCCGAACCGACACATAACCCCAACACTCGGCGCGCGAAAGGGGGAGGCGCCGATTGCGCCGTGGTTAACGAATGATCAGCAAAACCGGCGCAATACTTCCGTTGAGGCCATCGCCATGATCGTATTGCGTTTCGCCGCGGCGGCGGCGGGTTTGTGCGTTCTCTTTCTCGCCGGGCTCGGCGCCACGGACGACTCGGCGCGTCGAACGCCGTTCGTGCGCGAAGCGGTCGCCGCGCCGCGCAGCGAGGCGAGGGCTCTGGATCGGGCGCCGATCGCGCCGATCGTCGTGGCTGCATTGGCGTCGCCGCCGCCCGCCGCCGGCCTCGATTCCCGACCGACCGGCAGCATCGAGCCCGCGGCCGCGCCGCCCCCGAGCGCCGTCTCTGCGGCGCTCGAGACCGAGCCCGCCGTCGCGCCGACCCCGAGCGCGCCCGCTGCGCCGGCGCTGCAAGCCGAGCCGGTCGCTCGGCCCGACGTCAGCCGCCTCAGCGCCGCGGCGGCGCTCTACCGCAAGGGCGACGCAGCGGGCGGCGACGCCGTCGCCGCGCAGATCGCCGATCCGGTGCAGCGCATGGCGGCCGAATGGGCGGCGCTGCGCCTGGCGGCCAATCCCGACGACCGTCGCCTCGCCGCTTTCGCCGCCGCCCATCCCGATTGGCCGGGCGAGGACTGGATCCGGGCCGAGCAGGAGGCGCACCTCTACACCCAACGCGCCAAGCCCGAGACCGTCGCCGCACTGTTTGCGGGCGATCCGCCGCGCACGCCCGCGGGCAAGCTCGCCGCCGCGCGCGCCGCGCTCGACGCCGGGCGGCGCGACGACGCCGCGGCGATCGTGCGCGCGCTGTGGCGCGAGTCCGATCTCGATCCCTGGAGCGAGCGCGCGGTTCTGAGCGAATTCGCCGCGACGCTGACGCGCGCCGACCACAAATATCGCGCCGACCGGCTGCTTTATGCGGAAAAGAGCGGGCCGGCGCTGCGCGCCGCGGCGCTCGCCGGCCCGGACGAAGTCGCGCTCGCCCAGGCGCGCATCGCCGCAATGAGCGGCCCGCTGACGGCGCGGGCGATCGGCGCCGTGCCCGCCGCGCTGCAAGGCGATCCGGGTCTCACGTTCGCGCGCGTGCAGGATGCGCGGCGCGGCAATCGCGCCCTCGAGGCCGCCGCTTGGCTGGCGCGCGCGCCGAACGAGCAAAGCGCTCTGATCGACCCGGACAAGTGGTGGAGCGAGCAGCGCATGGTCGCGCGCGAATTGCTCGACCTCGGAGAGTTCCAAAAGGCCTACCAGATCTGCGCGGCGGCGACGCCCGCGTCCGTTCCCGCGCGCATCGACGCAGCCTTCCACGCCGGCTGGATCGCGCTGCGCTTCGTCAATGACGCGCCGGAAGCGGCGCGCCGCTTCGCCGCGGCGAGCGCGATCGCCGAGACGCCGCTGTCGATCGCCCGCGCCGCCTATTGGCAGGGGCGCGCCGCCGAGGCGATGGGACAAAGCGACGAAGCGCGCCGCTTTTACGAGCGCGCCGCGGCCCAGCCGATCGCCTATTACGGCCAGCTTGCGGCCAAGCGCCTGGGCCGCGATCAGGTCGCGTTGCGCGAGCCGGCGAAGGTCGCGAGCGGCGACGCGCGCGACGAGGCGACACGCGTCGTCGAATTGCTTTACGCCGCGGGCCTCGACGACCTCGCCACGCCGCTCGCCGAAGCCGCGGCGGGCCGCTGGCGCGACGAGGCGCAGATCGCCGCGCTCGCCAAGGTCGTGGCCGCCCGGGGCGATGCGACCACCAGCGTCGAATTCGGCAAGATCGCGACCGAGCGCGGCTTCGCGATCGACGAGGCGGCGTTCCCGACTTTCGGCGTGCCGTCGTTCACGCCGCTGCCGAATTCGGCGGACCTGCCGAGCGTCTACGCCGTCGCGCGGCAGGAGAGCGAGTTCGCCTGGCGCGCGGTTTCGGGCGCCGGCGCCAAGGGCCTGATGCAGATCCTGCCGTCGACCGCGCTGTCGACGGCGCGGCGCGCCGGCGTAGCCTTCGACGCCAACCGATTGAACGCCGATCCTGCGTTCAACCTTCAACTCGGCGCGGCGTTTCTCGGCCAGCTGATGCAGGACGAGGGCGGTTCGCTGGAACTCGCCTTGGCCGCCTACAACGCAGGCGGCGGGCGCGTCGCGCAATGGCTCGCCGCCTACGGCGATCCGCGCACGGGGAAAATCGATCCGGTCGACTGGGTCGAGCGCATCCCCTTCGACGAGACGCGCGACTACGTCGAGCGCGTCAGCGAGAACCTCGGCGTCTACCGAGCGCGGTTCGCAGCCGCGGCGGACGCGCCGCCGGAAAGGACGTTG
>JBEKFO010000235.1:0-6649 GCA_050013275.1 Roseiarcus sp.
GTCGGGCACATCCCGCAATATCGTAATCAGCCAGCTCATCGGTCCCTCCAATTTCGGAACCGAATAAAGAATCCATCTCGCCCCGCGCCGCTACCTCATTTTCTCAAATGCGATTCCCCTGGCGTCCGACGTGAGCGCGGCCAAGAGGCCCAAATGCCACAGCGCCGCATTTTGCGTCGAATTCGCCGCCCTCGCCCCATTGTGGCCATTAAGCGTTGGTTAACCCTCGCGCGCTTTTGCGATAAGGCGATGCAATGCCGCAACGACCCGGTAACGTTGATTCAACCTTTCGTTAATAATCTAAACCCTAAGGCTCGATTAAAGCGGCGTCCGGCCGCCTGACAGGATTTGGAGTTTGCGATGTTTGCTGCGACCTTTCCGCGCACTTTCCCCATCATGGCGGCGCTCGCCATCGGCCTCGCCCTCAGCGCTTGCGCCAAGAACAACGCCGACACCGATGCTTTGAACGGCGCCTACGGCGCGGCGGGCGCGCCGGGCAGCGTGCAGGAATTCGCAGCGAGCGTCGGCGATCGCGTGTTCTTCGACACCGACTCCACCGAGCTCACCGCGACGGGACAGGGGACGCTCGACAAGCAGGCCGCTTGGCTCAATCAATACCCGCGCTACACCTTCACCATCGAGGGGCACGCGGACGAGCGCGGCACGCGCGAGTACAACTTCGCCTTGGGCGCCCGGCGCGCCGAAACGACTAAGAACTACCTGATCGCCAAGGGCGTTTCGGCTGCCCGCATGAAGACGATCAGCTACGGCAAGGAGCGCCCGGTGGCGGTCTGCAACGACATCTCCTGCTGGTCGCAGAACCGCCGCGCCGTCACCGTGCTCGCGGGCGCCGCCGGGAGCTGACGGGAAAACGGAAGCGCGCCGCGCAACGGCCAAAACTTCGCCTCACTTTTGGCCGTCCGCTCCCTATGCTATCGCAACTCGCGCGCCGATCCGGCCAATTTCGCCGCGGCGCCGACAGGGGGTTGAGGTCTTGACGCCGCTTTTTCGCCTTCGCCGCGCCAGCGCGGTCTTCGTATGCCTAGGTCTTTTCGGCGCGACGAGTGCGTTCGCCTTTGATCTCAACCCTTTCCACAGCGGCGCGCCGCAGCAGACCGCGCAGTCGACGCTTCCCCCCGCCGCCATTCCCGGCGCGCCGGCCGATTCGGTCGACGCCACCGACGCCGGCGCCCTCGACGTGCGGATCGACCGGCTCGAAGACGCGCTGCGGCAGGCCAACGGACGCATCGAGGAGTTGGAAAATCAACAACGCCGGCTAGAGGATCAGCTCAAGCGGTTCCAGCAGGACGTCGAATTTCGCCTCGGCGGCGCCGGCGCCGCCCCCCCGGGCGCCGCCGCCGCTGTCCCGCCCGCGGCGCCGCTCGACTCCTCGCCGGCAGTCAAGACCGCGCGCAGGAGCGACGCCTTCAATCCGACGGCCGATCCCGGCGCGATCGGCGCCCCGCGACCGCTGGGCGCGACGCCGCCGAGCGCGCCGCTCGCCAATCCGCCTTTGCCGACCGGAGCGCCGCTCAACCTTTCCGACCGCCCCAATCCCCCGCTCGCGCCGCCGAGCGGACCGCTCGTCGCCGACACCGGACCGACCGTCATCCCCGGCGTCGGCGTCGGCTTCACCGATGGGCCGCGCGACCAATACAACGCGGCGATCGAGGCCTATCGCAATGGACAATACGCCCAGGCCGAGGAGCAATTGAAGGCCTTCCTCGCCGCCAACGGCTCCAACCGGCTCGCTCCCGACGCGATCTTCTACCTCGGCGAGACCTACTTTCAGCGCTCGCGGCCGCGCGAGGCCGCCGAGCAATATCTGAAGCTGTCGACCGATTTCTCGAAGTCGGCGCGCGCGCCGGAGGGCATGTTGCGGCTCGGCCAGGCGCTTGCCGCGCTCGGCAGCAACGACCAGGCTTGCGCGACGTTCGCCGAAGTCGGCAAACGCTACCCGACCGCCGCGCCGGCGGTGAAGAAATCGGCCGAACGCGAGATGCAGAAGGCTCATTGTTGACGCGCGCAACGCGCCCGCCGGCGCCGGCGTCGGACGCGGCGATCGACGCCGTCTTCGCGCCGCTCGCCGACGCGAACGCTCTACTCCTGGCCGTCTCCGGCGGGCCGGACTCGACCGCGCTGCTGCTGATGGCCGTGTCCTGGACGCGCCGGCGCGGCGACCGCCCGCGCCTCGAGGCGGCGACGGTGGACCACGGACTGCGCAGCGAGAGCGCCGAGGAGGCGCGCGCCGTCGCGCAACTCTGCCGAAAGCTCGGCGTTCCCCACCACATCTTGAGCTGGCGCGGCGCCAAGCCGAAGAGCCGCATCCAGGAGCGTGCGCGCGAAGCGCGCTACGCGCTCTTGGCGGAATGCGCCGCCGCGGTCGGCGCGGATTTTGTCGTCACCGCCCATCACCTCGACGACCAGGCGGAGACGGCGCTGTTGCGCTTGGTGCGCGGCTCCGGCATCGGCGGCCTGCGCGCGATGGCGGCGCGCGCGGCGCGCGAGGGCGTGACGATCGCCCGGCCGCTGCTCGGCTTCGCCAAACGCGATTTGATCGCCTATTGCGAATCGCAGGGCGTCGCCTTCGCGCGCGATCCCTCCAACGACGACCCGCGCTATGCGCGCACCCGCCTGCGCGCGCTCGGCGCTGCGCTCGCGGCGGAGGGCCTCGACGCAACTGCCCTCGCCCGGCTCGCGCGCCGGGCCGGCGAAGCCGAGGACGCTTTGAGGCGTCATGCCGAAGCCGCCGAGGCCCGACTGCGCCTGATCGAGACGGCGACGTGCGACGCGCGCGCTCTATACGCCGAACCGATCGCCATCGTTCACCGCCTCTTGACGGCGGCGATCGCCAAGACAGGCGGCAAGCAGGCCTGCCGCGTCGGCCTGGAAAAGATCGAGACGCTCACGCTCGGCCTGCAGCGCGCCCTCGCGGCGCGCGCGGCCTTCAGCGCCAATGTCGCGGGCGCGCGCGTGCGTCTGACCGCCACGGGCGCCCTGCGCGTCGAGCCCGAGCCGCCGCGCCGCCAATCGCGCGCGGGAGAGACGAAGAGCCCCGCCGCGCCCTGACGCGCGTTCAGCCCCGCCGAAGAGCCGAAGGCCCGAGACGAGGCGTCTCGGGCCCCGCTGATCATGTCGCCGTCAGCCCGTCGTCAACGCCGGCGCCGAGCGAACTTCGGCGCGCTTGTCTTCGGGCGCCGCGACCGCGGGCAACTGGAGCACGACGGCGTTCTGGCCGGGCGCCAGGTCGGTCACCATGACGATCCGTCCGTCGGGAAACTCCAGGGCGTCGTGATGGACGTAGGGCTGATCGACGTTCACCTGGCGGAATCTCGCGACGCCCGCGGCGATCTTGCGGCGGGAGGGCGAGAAGCCGATGGGATCGTTGCACACAACGTCCCGCTCGAACGCCAATTCCGTGCCGGGCCTGACGCAGACCGCGACATCGGGACGGCCGATCGCGGAGAATCCCCGCGTCGCCGAATGAGCGAACTCCGTCGTCACCAACCGGTCGCCGACTTTGGCGGGAATGGAGGCGACGTGCTGCAAGCTGTAGTCACACATCTTCCAATCTCCTTCGCAGCGTGAGACCCCGGAACGTCGCCGTCGGCTTGCCAAGCCGATCGGCCGACGACGCCCCGCCGCCAAATCTCGGTCATGATGCGAAAGCGCCCCGACGTCCCGCGCGCGCGTTTGCGAGCGCAGGACGTAGCGCGACGCCAAGGATACATTCGCTCCACAGCCCGAAGCCTTGGCTAGTGGAGCACTCTAGCGAGCAACATTGGCGAACGTATGGTCGCCGACGCCAAGAAATCTTGAAATGATGAAGCGGGCGAGCCTCGCCGCGTTTCTTTCCGCGTTTGCCTTTCTTTCAAGGGCTTGCGGCACAGAAAATTTCCCTCTCGGCTTCCTCGGGCGCCGGCTTCGGCGGCATGAGTTCGCGCGGCGGGGCGGCGATCCGCGGCGACGGCGGGCGTTGCGAAGCGGCGGCGATCTCGGCGCGGCCGAAGCCGTGGTAGCGGTCGAGCTCGCCGGTGAGCTTGATCAGCCGGTCCATCGCCTGCAGGTCGCCCTCCATCATCATCGTGTGCGCGACGACCATCGCGTCGCCGAGCCGCGCGATCTGCAATTGCGCGAAGCCGGCGGGCGGATCGACCTCGCGCTTCGCGAGCATCTCCGCGATGATCTGGCGCACGCGGCGGATCGTGATCTTTTCCACGTTGGCGATGTTCACCGCTGAGGCGCCCACCGTCAGCCGCTCGAGAATGCGCTGCTTGCGCTCCGCCGTCGCCCGCCGCGCGTCGATGCGCCGGGCTCTTTGAGGGGCCGGCGGCGGTTCGGCGCGGCGGGATTTCTTGCGGGTCTTCGCCATGGCTAGGGTCCGGGAGGGGAGATCGATGCGGGAAGAATAGCATGAATTGTGATTTTCAGAAAGACAAATGCATAGGCATTTGAAATATCGGACGAATCTGACGCCGAGTCGTGGCCGCCTCGGCGCAGTCACCCGAACGGCCGTCACGCAGCGAACAAATTCCGAAATTGGGGTTTCCGTATCCGGTCGCCGTAATCCCAGAACGCAATGCCGGCAAGCTCTGACAGCGTTTTTATCTTGGCGATCTTGCGCTTGTCGGCGAGCATCAACATCATCGGCGCGGCAGCCTTGAATCAGTCCATCCAGGACTCTATCGCAAACTCCAAGACATTCCGCGCCGAGCGACGCTCGACTTTACAAATCGACACGCGCCGAACCGAGCGAACGTCTCAAAGGCCGCATTTCAGATACGGCATAGCGGCGTTGACGCCGAGCAATTCGAATCGCGCGTTGTAGACACACTGCGCCAATTCCAAAGCACAGACGCCGCACGTCGCGGTCATCTTCAATGCCATGTTGAGCGCCAGCCCGTCCTCATGGAGATAAATGGAGCGCATCTCCCGTCGGTCAGGCTGATCGACGATGGACATGTTTCCAGTGACCGAGAGCTGATTGGGGTGCGCACCGAAATCGATCGCTCGCTGGTAGAGTAACTCAAACCGCTTCCCTGCGTCGCGATTCGCGGCCGCAACCGAGGCTAAGACTTTGCGATGGGAGAATGCGGCTTTGGCGGCCTCCGTGCTTTTCTCGTCCTGATGGCGATTGAGCCAAACCGTGCCGTCGGACGGATTGCGAAAAATGTGCAAGCCGTATCCTGCGAACTCAAGCAATGCTCGGTCCAGGGCGTAACACTCAACGGCTTGCCCAGCCGCAGCCAATCCCGCCGCGGCTCGAAAAGCAGAGTGGCAGCGCAGAAAGAGCATCGCGACAAGTTCGCTGTCCGGGTTCGTCCAGCCATTGAAGGCGGTGACGAACGCCCGGTCGATTTGAGCTAGCCGCTCATAGGCGCCGCGCTTGTTGGCGAATGTACCAAGCTGATTTGCGCGGGCGTTATCCCAAAACTTCGTCAGTTCGTCTTCGCCCCAGCCGGGCGGGGTGGCGCCTTTCGGCACCGGCTCGGCTTTCTTCGCTACGTCGTTCACGGTCGCGCCTCGCATTGCGGTTGTTGGCGTTCACGACTGTTCGTAGCCCCGCCCCAGCGTCGACGCCCCAACTGCCGGTGGGCGCTTCATGACGACGAGGCCGGCGCGCTCGAGGTGCTCGACAAGGCACCGCGCCCGATCGCCGCCATGATCTCGCCCGCGTCGTGCTTCCGCTTGCGCCCGTCGAACCTCAGCGCGAACGCCAATGGGTCGGCGAGATCGTCGGGGGAAGCTGGGGACAGCGGCGCTTCGGTCATTGCCGAAGCGTAGCGGATCGACTAGAACAAGACAAGAACGCTCTTGGCGGCGCCGCGTCGGCGATCGGCGCCACTGCCGATAGCGCGAAACTTTAAGGCAATTGAAGATGCCAACGTTTCAAGTCCAGCTATGGCCCGACGGAAAGTGGGACGGGAAACCCTATCAGAAAGTCGAGGCAACGACCGCGAAGGAAGCCGCCGAAAAGCTGCTCGGCCAGCCCCTAAAGGAAGCGGGATCGAACCATCAGATTCGCGCGCAAGTGCGCCGCCTAACGTATCGGAGCGGCAATTCAGCGATCTTTTATGAAGCGTAGGACCGCGGTGGCTAGAGCTCCAGCGACCGTTGCCGGATGATGCATTACGCATAACCGCGCAAGGCAGACGAGAAGACGGACCGACGGAGCCTTAGCGCTTCTCCACCCGGCGCCGGGCGGAGAACCTCTTGGCTGCCTAGCTTGAGCGCGCCGAACGGAAGCCCGCAATTATCCAGTCAAGCGCCAACAGCACAACGCCGGCGACGACCGGGATACCGAGGACGTCAACGAACCAGAATCGTGGGTCGGACAATCCATTATCCAGGGTGAAACCCGCGGTTACGGTGACGCCTTACTAAAAGCACTCAATCAACGGAGCCCGGACTGGCAGTCCCATCGGCGTACCGCCGACCCCCCGTGCCGTCGACCTTATGGAAGCGTCTTCTTTCCGAAGCCGAAGGGCTCTGTCAAGGGCACGCGTTTCGCGCGCCGCCGCAGGCGGGCAGGGGAATCGCATTTGAGAAAATGAGGTAGCGGCGCGGGGCGAGATGGATTCTTTATTCGGTTCCGAAATTGGAGGGACCGATGAGCTGGCTGATTACGATATTGCGGGATGTGCCCGAC
>JBEKFO010000236.1:0-6586 GCA_050013275.1 Roseiarcus sp.
GTCGGGCACATCCCGCAATATCGTAATCAGCCAGCTCATCGGTCCCTCCAATTTCGGAACCGAATAAAGAATCCATCTCGCCCCGCGCCGCTACCTCATTTTCTCAAATGCGATTCCCCTGCACAGGCCGGCCGGGCGCGCCCCACGACCGAATGCCGATCGGCGTGATAGGTTTTGCAACAGCGAATGCCCGTCGCATCGACCCGACGGACCGTTCGCCGCCGCGACGCGTTCAATGGAGAGACCGATGGACCTGCCTCTTCACGACAAGGTGGCGCTCGTCACCGGCGGCGGCCGCGGACTCGGGCGCGCGATGGCGCTGGGGCTGGCGCGGGCGGGCGCGCGGGTGGTCGTCGCCGCGGCGCGCGAGCGCGCGGAGATCGAACGCGTCGCCGCCGAAGCGCCGAAGGATAGGGTCGCCGCCTTCGTCGCCGACGTGACGAAAGAGGACGATTGCGCTCGTCTCGTCGATCGGACGCTTGCGCGCTTCGGCAAACTCGACGTGCTGGTCAACAACGCCGGGCGCGGCATGAAATACGTCAGCGAAAGCTTCCTCACTCAGCCGACTCGGTTCTGGGAAACCGACCCCGAGATCTGGCGCATGGTGATCGACGCCAACGTCAACGGCCCGTTTCTGATGGCGCGCGCCGTCGCGCCGACCATGCTCAGGGCCGGTTGGGGCCGCATCGTCAACACCTCGATGTCTTATGCGACGATGCGCAGAAAGGGCTTCTCTCCCTACGGCCCGTCGAAGGCGGCGCTGGAGTCGGAAACCCAGATCTGGGCGCAGGACCTCGAGGGCACGGGCGTCACCGTGAACGCTGTCCTGCCCGGCGGCGCGACGCTCACCGGCATGATCCCCAAGTCCTTTCCCGAGTCGGAGCGCAGCCGCCTGCTCGACCCCGAAATCATCGTCCCGGTCGTCGTCTGGCTGGCGGGAGAATCCTCCGCGGGCGTGACGGGCAAACGTTTCGACGCCTCCAAATGGCGAACGGACCTCTCCCCCGACGAAGCCGCGAGGCGCTGCGCCGAGCCGGCCGGAGTTTATGCGGCCGGCCAATCGGGGTGAACGGCGAAACGGCGCTTCGGGGAGCGCTGTCCAGTTGGCGCAGAGCGCTGACGCTCGATCAAAAGCGCATCATCGGCAGCGCCCGCAGCGGGTTCTTCACGAAAGCGCGACCCGCGAGTTGCGCCAGACGGCGATGAAACTCGGCGTTGGGGAAACGCGCGCGCACGGCGCGTATGAACGCGCGGTCCAGCCCAAAGCTGAAGGCGCCGAGCGAGAGATCGATGAGGTCCGCCCGGCGGAACGCCTCGGGCAGCGGCGACGCGCCGGCTCGGTAAGCCGTCAGTTTGTGGTGATTGTCGATCGCAGCGGTGATTTCGTCCGTCCAATCCGCGTGGCCGATCGCCGCCAGATGCGCGCGCGCAAGAGCGCACGAGGGCGCCAAATAGTCCCAGGCCTTTTCGGTCCATATGCCGAGATCGTGATGCGCCGCCGCGACGGCGATCGCGTCCTCCCACGCGGGGTCGCCGAGCAACGCCAAGCAAAACAGCGCCGTACGCTGACAGTGATTGCGATAGCCGTAGAAATCGCGGCCGAGCGCCTGGCGACGCGCAACCAGGATGCGATCGATCCCCGCAAACGGCGCGGTTCGTTTCAGCGTTGCAGACATGCGGAAGCCGTGCGTTCGGCGGTCGGCCCTACGGGAACAACCCTCTCGCCAGCTTGGCCTTGCGCACGCGTTCGACGCCGATCGCCTGCGCCGCCGTGCGGTTGGCGATTCCATCGCGGCGGGCGCGTTCGACAACCTGGCCCCACGAGCGGTCGAGCGCGCGCTCCAGGCGCTCCATCACTTCGTCCTTGGACCAGAAATACTGCTGCAGGTCCTGCACCCATTCGAAATAGCTGACGATGACGCCGCCGGCGTTGCACAGGATGTCGGGAATGACGAAGATTTCCTCGTTGCGCTCGGCGAGGACGCGGTCGGCCTCCGGCGTCGTCGGGCCGTTGGCGCCCTCGGCGATGATGCGGCAGTTGAGGCCGCGCGCGATCTTCTCGTCGATCACCCGCTCGATCGCGCAAGGGGCGAGCACGTCGCAAGGCTGGATGAGCAGCGCCTGGGCGTCGATCATCGCCTGATCGGCGAAGCCCTTCAGCGCGCCGTGGGTCGCCGCGTATTCGGCCGCCGCGCGGACGTCGAACCCCTTGGGGTCGTAATAGGCGACCGTGTGGTCGCTGATGCCGACGACTTTGACGTCGCGATGGGCCAGGCCGAGCGCCGCGTGCGAGCCGACGTTGCCGAACCCTTGCACAACAGCAGTCGCCCCGCTCGGACTAATGCCGAGCCGCTCCATCGCGCGGAAGGAAAGGAACGCGACGCCGTGGCCGGTGGCCTCGCGCCGCCCCAGCGTGCCGCCCGACCCCACCGGCTTGCCGGTGACGATCTCGGGCACGGTGATGCCTTGATACATGGAGTAGGTGTCCATGAACCAGGCCATCACCTGTTCGTTGGTGCCCATATCCGGCGCCATCACGTCGACGCGCGGGCCGACGAAAGGGATCATCTCCTGCATGTAGCGCCGCGACAGGTTTTCCAGTTCGCGTTTCGACAGCGCGTTCGGGTCGACCGCGACGCCGCCCTTGCCGCCGCCGTAGGGCAGGTCGGCGAGGGCGCATTTCCAGCTCATCCAGATCGCCAGCGCCGCGATCTCGCCGATGTCGACATTGGCGGCGAAGCGCGTGCCGCCCTTGGCCGGCCCCAGCGTCAGATGGTGCTGCACGCGATAGCCGTGAAAGACCGCGGTGCGGCCGTCGTCCATGTGGATCGGACAAGAGACCACGATCGCCCGCTTGGGGAGCAGCAGCCGGTCGCGCTCGTCGAGCGGAATGTCGAGATGGTCGGCGATGATGTGGAACTGATCGCGCGCCATCTCGAAGACCGGGCCGGTATAGAGCGTCATCGCAGCGTTTCCTCCCCCTTGTCCCTCGCGCCCGATGCGCGGGGCCGCCCGCAGGCGTCTAAGTCGACATGTCCGCCCGCCTGACGAAGCCCAGATCGGTGAGCAACGCGAGCATGAAGACCTGGAACGGCTCGTCGAATTCGCTCGGCAGGTCGATGCAAATGCGGGTGGTGAAGATTTTCTTCGATCCAACCATGCCGAGCGCTTGGCTCTGGCCCTGGCGATAGAGATAGTGAGGGCGGGAAAAGGCGGAGCGCCGGCGCAATTCGAACGCCTCGTCGCCGCGCCGCACGAGCAGGCTGGCGTCGCCTTTGCGCTCGGACCGCGCGAGGACGGCGCCGCTTGCGTCCTTCAGCAGCACCGGATTCGGCGGCGGCTTGGCTCGCCCCGAGAGTATGCGGAGCACCATCCGACCGAGAGCTTCGTCTTGCCGCTTGCGCTCGCGCGCGGCGGTGAACGCCTGCCCGCGCACGTTCATGGTCGCGCTTTCCGACTTGATGTCGTAGACCAGCGCGCCGATCGGCGCGTCCGCTTCGAAGATGCCCCAGCGCGCGTCGCGGCTGAAGCGGTTCGTCGCATCGCGCTTGGCGGGGCGGGCCTCCAGCATGGTCGCTCCTCCTGGATCGAGACAGTGCGCGACCATAGCCGGGCGGCGACGAATTGGCCATCGGCGAATGGCGAATGACGACATTCAACACCCGCGCGGCGCTCAAGGCGGCCTGATTTCGGCCGGAGCGATCCAATTCCCGCCTGTCGGCGTCCATTCGAACGATGCGGGGGAAACCGGCCGCTGCGCGCGGCTCGGCCGAACAGGTGCGGTCCCGGCGCGCCCCACGCCTTCGCGACGGCGAAATTGCAGACCTTGAAGAATTATAAGGAAACGCTTTTGAATGCCGCGGACTTGCGCTAAGGGCGGCGTAGCGAAGTTTCTATCGCAACGGAAAGCGCGCTGCATGACGTCAGGCTCGGCCGCCCTACCCCTCGCCGGTTGGCGGCGCTTTCTCCTCGTCGCCGGGCCGGGTCTGGTGGTGATGCTCGCCGACACCGACGCCGGCAGCGTCATCACCGCGGCGCAGAGCGGCGCTCAATGGGGCTACCGGCTGCTGGCGCTGCAGTTCCTGCTCATCCCGATCCTCTACATCGTCCAGGAACTGACGGTGCGGCTCGGCGTGGTGACCGGCAAAGGCCACGCCGAGCTCATTGCCCAACATTTCGGGCGCTACTGGGCGTGGTTTTCGGTGGCGACGCTGATCGTATCTTGCATCGGCGCGCTGCTCAGCGAGCTCTCGGGCATCGCCGGCGTCGGCGCGCTGATGGGCGTCCCCGTCCCCCTGACCCTGGCGCTGGTGGTGAGCGTGCTGCTGATCATGGCGTTCACCCACAGCTATCTCACGGTCGAGCGCGTCGCCATCGTGGTCGGCGGCTTCGAGTTGGTGTTCCTGCTGGTGGCGTGGATGGCGCATCCCAGCCCCGGCGAAATCGCCTCCGGCGCGCTGTCGATTCCGCTTCGCGACCCGAAATACCTCTATCTCGCCTCCGCCAACATCGGCGCCGTGATCATGCCGTGGATGGTCTTCTTCCAGCAGTCCTCGATCGTGGAAAAGAAGCTTACGACGGCCGATCTCGGCGCTGCGCGGCTCGACACCGCCAGCGGCGCGGTGTTGACTCAGCTCATCATGGCCGCGGTCCTCGTCGCCGTCGCCGCCACCCTCGGCAAGGCGGGCGGCGATCACGCGCTCGACACGGTGCAGGAAATCAGCCAGGCGATCACGCCATTTCTGGGCAAAATCGGCGGCGACATTCTGTTCGCTCTCGGCATGAGCGGCGCTGCGCTGGTCGCCACCATCGTCGTCACCCTGACCGCCGCGCGCACCCTCGCCGAGGTCGCCGGCGTCAATCACAGTCTCGATCACGAACCTGGCGAGGCGCCGTGGTTCTACGGCGCTTACGCCGCTGCACTCGTCGTCGGCGCGGTCATCGTCGCCTCGGGGGTCAATCTCGTCGCGTTGAGCGTCGGCGTCCAGGTGATGAACGCGTTGCTGCTGCCGATCGTGCTGACGTTCCTCTTCCTATTGGCCAGGCGATTGCCCAAGCCGTTCAAGTTGCGAGGCGCCTACGCCTGGGTCGCCGCCGCCCTCATCGCCGCCACCACGCTATTCGGCGTCTATGCCGGCGTCGCCGGTCTCTGGGGATAGGCGCGTCGACGGTCACTTGCGGACCAACATCGGAATGACGACGTCGAGATGCTCGGCGAGGCGCTCGGCGCGTCCGCCCCGCTCTCCCATCGCGAATTGTCCGATCAGCGCGTGATAGACGAGCCGCGCCCGCGCGACGGCTTCTCGCGGCGCGAAGGAGAGCTCGGCGAACAACGAGGCGAGATAGTCGAGGCGGCGGCGATCGATCTCGTCCAGCGCCGCGCGCGCCATCTCGTCCTGTCCGGCCCAGACGCGAATGGCCCGGTCCAACCGGCCGTCGATTCGCGAAACGATCGTCGACAGCGTGCGCAGCCGGGCGATCGCACCGCCCCCCTTGGCCTCGACCTCGTCGATGATGGCGTTGGTCGCCCGCGACCGCCAGGTCTCGAGCATCGCTTCAAGCAACGTTCGGCGATCTTTGAAATGCCAATAGAAACTGCCCTTGGTCACATGCAGCATTGCGGCCAGACGCTCGACGCGCACCGCTTCGACGCCGTCTTCGCTGAGGGCGTGCAGCCCGGCGTCGATCCATTCCCGTTTTCCCAACCGCGCGGTCATGCCTCACCATACGCACCCGTATTGACGGAAGCAACAAGCCGGGATAGGTTCCAATACGGATGCGTATGGAAGGATCGAACGATGCAAGCCGCCCTGCTCTTCGCCGCGGTCCTCATATTGGCCATCGGCGCCGCCCACTCCTTTCTGGGCGAACGCTTCTTGATCGGCCCCCTCGTTTCGTCGGGAAGGCGTCAGGGTTTGCTCGAGCGAAGCGAATTCGCCCGGCGGACGCTGCGGTTCGCCTGGCACCTGACGACGATCGCCTGGTGGGGTTTCGCCGCAATCCTGCTGGGCTTGGTCCTGGCGCCCGCCGCCTCGCCCGCTCGCTCCGTTCTGGTCGTCGTCGCCGCGACGTTCTTCGTCACCGGCATGGCGACCCTCGCGAGCAGCCGAGGACGTCACTTCGCCTGGCCGGTCTTTCTCGCGATCGCCGGGTTGTTGCTGGTCCCCCTGTTCTAACGCGGCGATCTCGCGCCTCCGAAGCCGCGCGACATCCGCCGTCACTCGCCCGACGCCGGCTCTCGGCGATTCCCACGCGACCCTCCTGACACTTTCTTAACCATAGCGACTGTATGTATTTTCCGCGCGAATCTCGGGGCGGTCGCGCGCCGATCGCCGCCGGTTGCGCGCGTGCGAACGTGACAAGCGGCAATGCTCAGGAGAATTCTCCGCAAAGGCGTCCAGGCGACCTGCCGCCGACCAAGCGCCGCCCTGCGCGCGCTCGCCGATGCCAGCGCGGGGCCGACAATGCGCCCGGTTCGCCCGGATAGCCGCTCGCGCGTCGGGCTCAATCCATTCTGTCGCGACAGAACGGGGGCGGCCGCCGTCGAATTTGCGCTGGTTGCGGCGCCGTTCGTCATGCTCCTGCT
>JBEKFO010000237.1:0-6575 GCA_050013275.1 Roseiarcus sp.
CTTCGGCCTGCGCCTTGTCCGCGCCTTCCGCCGCGCGCAATCCCAGCCGCATCGCCGAGAGGTGCGCGACGACGACGTGGGCGGCGATCAGCATCGCCGACATTTCTTCGAGGCCGCGCCGCGTCGCGCGCGGCTCGCCGCCCATGCGCGCCGCCGAATCGGAAAGCGCCGCGATCGCCTCGATGACGCCCTTGCGCGCCAGGCGATAGTCCTGGTCCGGCGCTCCCGAGCGCAGCGCCACGGCGGCGAAGGCGGCGGTTTGGGCGATGAGCCGCGCCGCCAGGCGCGGCGCCTCGGCGAATTCCCAGCGCGGCCAGACATGGCTGAACAGATGGGCGATCGCCGCGCCGACGAGGGTGTCGGCGAGGCGGGTCATGACCGGCGCGGCCTCGGCCGGGTTGATCAGGTGCAGCGAGACCAGCGCCATCACCGAGGCTCCGACCGAAGCGAGACGGTAGTTGGAGCGCACGAAACCGTGGGTCATCGCCAGCGCCAGACCCTGCACGGCGACCAACGCGCCGACTGGCGCGTAAGCGACGGCGACGGCGGCGATCACGCAGCCGACCAGGGTCCCGACGATCCGATCGTCGCGGCGCTGGCGCGTCCAGCCGTAGCTCGCGCGCATGATGACCGCGATCGTCAGCAACACCCAATTGCCATGGGCCGCGCCGCCGAGCGAGACCGCGACGATCGCCCCCGCCATCATCGCCGCCGCGAGCCGCACGGCGTAGCGGAACACCGGCGAATCCGGCGTGAGCTCGGCGCCGAGCAGGCGCGGATCGTAGGAGCGGCGTGGCGCGAAGGCGGAAAGATCGATTTCGCCGATCGCCGCTTGCGCCGCCGCGTCGTCGCCCAAAGCGCGCTCGAGACGGCCGATATGGCCGCGAGCGTCGACGAGACGCTGCATCGTCGCTTCGATCGCGGCGCGCTCGGCCGGGCTCGCCTCCTCGCCGGCGACGAGGCGCGCGGCCTCTCGACGCATCGCGTCGGTCGCTATGGCGTGGCCGGGCGGCAGACCCGGCTTGGAGGTGACCAGCAGTTCAAGACTCAGATCCTGCAAATCGAGCGCGGCGGCGCGCAAGGCGACGCCGATGCGCGCCAACAAGGTCCGCGCCGCGGCGACGCCGCGAAGCCCCGTCAGATCGCATTGAGCCGCCACCAGCGCATCGAAGGCGTCGAGCAGAATGCCGATCGTCGCGGCGAGCCGCACGCGTTCGGGGGTCGCGCGCGGCCTCTCGAGCAGCAAAGCGCGCGCGGCCTGTAATTGCTCGGCCAACGCGGCCTGCTGCCGGATCGCCGCGCCGTAGACTTCCGTGACGTCGATCCCCGGATCGGTGAAGCGCGCGATGGCTCTCAGGTACGCCGCCAGCTCGCGAAAGCACTCGCTCGCCATCAAGCGCCGGTCGCTGGCGCCGCTGAGGCGCGTCGCAATCAGCGCCAGGCCGATATAGGCGAAGCCGCCCGCCGCGAAGACCGCCTCGGCGCCGAACGCATGCGCGGGATCGACCTCAGGCAGGCCCATGACGAAGACCATGGGAATGAGCAATTGCGCGCTCAAGGACAACGCCCAGCGGCCGAACCCGGTCACCATCCCGGCGCAGAACGCGATGACGCCGATGGCGGCGATCTCCAGCGGCGCCGAAGCGCCGGCAAGTTGGATTCCCGAAGTCGAGGCGAGCGCGAGGGCGAAGCCGACGAGCATGGTGCGCGCCTTGACGCGCCAAGGCGCGGGAAAGTCGCTGATGCTCGCGGAAATCGCGCCGAGCGTCGCAGGTTGCCCGGCGGCGAAGCCGAGCGACGCGGACGCCGCGATCGCCACCGCCATAACGGCGAGCGCGACGCTCAGTCCGTTGACGATATGTTGCCCGACGAAGAGCTTGAGCAGGGTGGGGGAACGAAGCCAGTTGCGCATCGGACCTTTCGTGCGTGCAGCCGGGCGCCGAGCGTCCCTTTGTCGCCTATTCGATTTTCGCCAGCCGGCGCAGCAGCGCGACAAGCGTGTCTCGACCCTGCGGACCGAGGATGTCCGCAATCGCGCCTTCCTGCTCGGCCTGCACGACGCGCGCGCGCGCGACGAGCTCGCTTCCCCGTTGCGTCAGCGCCAGCGCGTGGGAGCGGCGATCCGCGTCCGAGCGCAGGCGCTCGGCGAGGCCGCGGCGCTCGAGTTCGTCCATCATCGCGACGAAGTTCGGCCGTTGGATGCCGAGCGCGCCGGCGATCTCCGATTGCCTGCGGCCGGGATTGTCGCCGATCGCGACCAGCGCCGAATATTGCGCGGGCGTGAGGCCAAGAGGCGCGAAGCGCTTGTTGAAATCCTCGAACACCGCCAGCTGCGCGCGGCGCAGGGGATAGCCGGTGATCTCGGTCAGCGCGGAAAGGTCGAGCGGATTGTCGACTGGCGTTGTTTCGCCGTCGTCGCCGCCGGCCGGCGGGGGTCGCGGAGTTCTGGCGCCTCTAGCAGCCATGGGCGGCCTCGCTCTGGCCCGAGAGCGGCGCGATCGGCGTAACCCGGCGGAGCTCGAGGCGCGCGGGACAGCCGGTCGCTTCGAACAGGCGATGGATGGCGGCGTCGAACATCTCGAAATAGCGTAGACGGCGCGCGATCCCGGCGGGATCGCAACCGACCCATTCTACGCGCACGGCGAGACGGTTGACCAGCATGGACGGGCCTCAGCGGGGCTGCATGCGCAGGGCGCCGTCGATGCGGATGGTCTCGCCGTTGAGATAGGCGTTCTCGACGATATGCGCGGCAAGGGCGGCGTATTCCGGAGGCTCCCCGAGACGCGCGGGAAAGGGGACCGCACGCCCCAGCGAATCCTGGGCTTCCTGCGGCAAGCCGAGCATCATCGGCGTAAGGAACAGTCCCGGCGCGATGGCGTTGACGCGAATGCCGAACTGCGCCAATTCGCGCGCGATCGGCAACGTCATCGCGACGACGCCGCCCTTGGAGGCGGCATAGGCGGCCTGGCCGACCTGGCCTTCATAGGCCGCCACCGAAGCGGTTGAAATTATGACGCCGCGCTCGCCGCCCTCGAGCGGCGGGAGCTTGGCCATCGCCGCCGCCGCGAGGCGAATCATGTTGAAGGTGCCGACGAGATTGACCCGGATCACGGTCTCGAAATCGACGAGCGGCTGCGGCCCGTCGCGCCCGACGACCCGCTTGGGCGTGCCGATGCCGGCGCAATTGATCAGAATGCGCGCCGGGCCGTGGGCGGCCTCGGCCTTGGCGATGGCGGCTTCGGCCGAGGCGGCGTCGCTGACGTCACAGGGCGCGGCGAGGCCGCCGATCGCCTCTGCGACTTCTTCGGCCGCCGCGGCGTTGCGGTCGAGCACCGCCACGCGGGCTCCCTTGACGGCGAACGCCGCCGCGGTCGCTCTGCCCAATCCCGAACCGCCGCCGGTGACGATCGCCGCTGCCCCAGTCAGATTCATTTCGTCTCCCTCCTGATCAAATCGCGACGGCCGGACTTTAAGAAATCATCGCGATTCCCCGCCCGCCCCCGATACAGGCCGAAGCGACGCCGTAACGCAAGCCCTCTCGCCGCAATTGCCGTGACGCGGCGAGCGCAGCCTCGACGATGACGGCGTCGTCGCTGACATTCGCCATCGTCGCCGCCAAATTCGTCAGGGTTCGTCGTTATATACGGCGACAATCGTCTTCGCCTAGCGCGCCGCGCCGCGACGAGGAAGGACCGCTATTTTGGCAAACACAACTTTCGTAGGGCTATCGGAACCGCGCAGCGTCTGCTGATCTGAGCGAAGTCCACGCGAGGCGGTCGGCGGCGAACCGACGACGTTCGCCGCGGGAAACGACAAGAGGGAGGAACCGGTTGGGCTTGCCGCCTAAGCGCGCGAACGCCGACGACACCTTCGCCAAGCTGCTGCGCATGCATGCGCGGGTGCGAGGCGGACGTCCGGCCTTTCGTCACAAGGATTTCGGCATTTGGCAGACTTGGACATGGAGCCAAGTCTACGCCGAAACCTGCGCGCTCGCGCAAGGCCTCGGCGGCTTGGGGCTCGCGAAAGGCGACCGCATCGCCGTCGTCGGCGCCAACCGTCCGCGGCTCTATTGGACCATCGCGGCGGCGCAGATGCTCGGCGCCGTTCCCGTCCCCGTCTACGCCGACTCGGTCGCCGACGAACTCGCGCTCGTGCTCGACCACGCCGGCGCGAAATTCATCGCCGCGCAAGATCAGGAGCAGGTCGACAAGATCTTTTCCGTCGCCTCTCGCCTGCCCAATCTGGCGCTCGTCATCTACGACGAGGAGCGCGGCCTCAGCGATTACAGCGAGCCGCGGCTGCGTTCCTTCGAATCGGTGATCGCCGCAGGCCGCGACGCGCTCGCCGACCCGAGCGTCGCGGCGGCGCTCGACGCCCGCATCAGCGCCGGCGAGGGCAAGGACCCGTCGGTGATCCTCTACACCTCCGGCACGACCGGGCGCTCCAAAGGCGTCGTGCTGAGCGGCGAACGCTGCATCGCGGCGGCGCGCGACACCGTCGCCTTCGACAATCTGACCGATCGCGACGAAGTGTTGGCTTATCTGCCGCTCGCCTGGGTCGGCGATCACTATCTCAACTACGCGCAAGGCTTCGTGGCGGGTTTTTGCATGGCCTGCCCGGAGAGCGCCGACACCGCCGCCGAGGACCTGCGCGAAATCGGGCCGACCTTTCACTTCGCGCCGCCGCGGGTGTTCGAGGCGCTGCTGACGCGGGTGATGATCCGCATGGAGGATGCGAGCGCGCCCAAGCGTTGGCTGTTCCGCCACTTCATGGGCGTCGCGCGCCGCTGGGGCGAAAGCATCGCCAACGGGCGGCGCGTTCCCTGGCTGGCGCGGCTGCACTATGCGCTCGGCGAAGCGCTGATCTACGGCCCGCTGAAAAACGTGCTCGGCTTCACCAAGATCCGCGTCGCCTACACCGCGGGCGAGGCGATCGGCGCGGATCTGTTCGCATTCTATCGCTCGCTCGGCCTCAACCTCAAACAGCTCTACGGCCAGACCGAGGCGTTCCTCTATGTCACCGCCCAGGCCGACGGCGCCGTGCGCGCCGACGCCGTCGGACCGCCCGCGCCACACGTCGAGCTGCGCATCGCCGAGGACGGCGAGGTGCAGTTCAAGTCGCCGGGCATGTTCGTCGACTACTTCCAGGAGCACGACAAGACGCGCGAAGCGCTGACCACGGACGGTTTCGTCAAGACTGGCGACGCCGGCTTCTTCGAGCCCGACGGCCAACTCAAGATCATCGACCGCGCCAAGGACGTCGGCCGCCTCGCCAATGGGCAGTTGTTCGCGCCCAAATACATTGAGAACAAGCTCAAGTTCTTCTCCGATATCCGCGAGGCGGTGGCGATCGGCCATGGCCGCGACTTCGTCGCCGTCATGCTCAATATCGAGCTGGCCTCGGTCGGCAATTGGGCGGAACGCAACGCCGTCGGCTACGCCTCCTATCAGGAGCTTGCCGGCAACCCGCGCGTCGCCGAGCTGATCGCCAAGCACGTCGACGCGGTCAATCGGGCGCTGGCGAGCGAACCGGTGATGGCGGGCGCGCAGATCAAGCGGTTTCTCATCCTGCCCAAGGAGCTCGACGCCGACGACGGCGAGCTGACGCGCACGCAGAAGGTGCGCCGCAGCTTCATCGCCGAGCGCTACGCGCCGCTGGTCGAGGGCCTCTACAACGGCGCCGCCGAGGCCGCGATCTCGGCCGAGATCACCTATGAGGACGGCCGCAAGGGCAAGCTCGTCGGATCGTCCCGGATCGTCGACATGCCGATCCATCCGCCGGCCAAGCGGAGCGCCGCCGCATGAACGAGCGCCACACGGTCGCGGTCGGCGAGCCCCTTCTATCGCTGCAGCACGTCTCGCTTTCGTTCGGCGGCGTGAAGGCGATTTCGGACGTCTCTTTCGATATCCGAAAAGGCGAGATCCGCGCCATCATCGGCCCCAACGGCGCGGGGAAGACCTCGATGCTCAACGTCATCAACGGCTTCTATCAGCCGCAGCTCGGCCGCATCCTGTATCGCGGCGAGGCGCGCAAGCGCATGCGCCCCTACGAAGCGGCGAGCCAGGGCATCGCGCGAACCTTTCAGAACGTCGCCCTGTTCAAGGGCATGACGACGCTCGACAACATCATGACGGGCCGCAATCTGCGCATGAACAAGAGCCTGTTCTGGCAAGCGCTGCGCCATGGCCCAGCGCTCCAGGAGGAGATCGCGCATCGCCGGGTTTGCGAGGAGATCATCGACTTTCTCGAAATCGAGCACATCCGCAAGACGCCGGTCGGCGCCCTGCCCTACGGCCTGCAAAAGCGGGTGGAGCTCGGCCGCGCGCTGGCGATGGAGCCGGAACTGCTGCTGCTCGACGAGCCGATGGCCGGGATGAATCTCGAGGAGAAGGAAGACATGAGCCGCTTCATCGTCGAAGCGAACCGGCATCTCGGCGCGACGGTCGCGCTGATCGAACACGACATCGGCGTGGTGATGGATCTGTCGACCCGCGTCGTGGTGCTCGAATATGGACGCAAGATCGCCGACGACGTTCCCGACGTCGTCAAGGCCGATCAGAAGGTTATCGACGCCT
>JBEKFO010000238.1:0-11508 GCA_050013275.1 Roseiarcus sp.
ATCGCGTCGGAGACGCCGAGCGCCGCCTGAACGATCAGCGGAGCGAGGCAGTTCGGCAGCACCGTCGAAAACGTCAGCCGCAGCGGTCCGACGCCGGCGACTCGCGCCGCCGTCACATAGTCCTTGTTGAGCTCGCCGAACGCGGAGGCGCGCACAAGACGCACGTAGCGCGGGAGATAGACGATGGTGACGGCGACGATCGTGTTGGCCAGGCTCGGCCCGAGGATGGCGACCACGAGGATGGCGAGCACCAGGCTCGGCACCGCCATGATGAGGTCCATCACCCGGGTGATCAGCACGTCGGCGACCGCTCCGGCCATCGCGCTGGCCAGGCCGAGCACGACGCCGACGACGAAGGAAACGCTCATCACGGAAAGGCCGATGAACAGCGAAACGCGCGCGCCGTAGATCAGTCGCGAAAGGGTGTCATGGCCGTCGCCGTCGGTGCCCAGCGCGAAACGCCACGAACCGCCGTCCTGCCAGACCGGCGGCGCGCGCACTGCCTCGCGAAACTGCTCGATCGGCGAGTGCGGCGCGAGGATATCGGCGCCGAGCGCGACGGCGATCACCGACAGGACGATCGTGAGGCCGAAGACGGCGCCCTTGTTCTCGCGAAACGCGGCCCAGAAGGCGACGAGCGGCGAGGGTTGCGCGAGAACGCGAGCGCCTTCGTCGGCGGCGGAAGCGGGAATCGCGACGTCAGCGTCCATGACGGATTCTCGGGTTGACGGCGCCATAGACGAGATCGACGACGAGATTGACCGAGATGACGACCGCGGAGATCAGCATCACCCCGCCTTGCAGCGCGGGGTAATCGCGCCGGCTGATCGAGTCGATCAGCCAATGGCCGACCCCCGGCCAGGAGAAGATCGTCTCGGTCAGAACCGCGCCGGCCAGCAGGCTCGACACGGACAGGCCGATCACCGTGACGACCGGCAGCAGGGCGTTGCGCAGAGCGTGCACGCCGACGACGCGCAACGGCGACAGCCCCTTGGCGCGCGCGGTGCGCACATAGTCCTCGCTCAGCACTTCGAGCATCGATGAACGCGTCATACGGGCGACCACGCCGAGCGGCACGGTTCCGAGCACGATCGCTGGCAAAATGAGATGGCGCAGGGCGTCGAGGAAGGCGCCGGGCTGATCGGACAGCAGCGCGTCGACGGTCATGAAGCCGGTCGGCTGATCGTAATAGAAGTTGATGAGGTCGATGCGGCCGGAGACCGGCGTCAGGCCGAGTTTGACCGAGACGAACATGATCAGCAGCAAGCCCCACCAGAAGATCGGCATGGAATAGCCGAACAGGGAGACCGTCATTAGCCCCTGATCGAAAAAGCCGCCGCGCTTGACCGCCGCGATCGCGCCGGCGGGAACGCCGACCAGAATCGCAAATAGCATCGCGAAGACCGACAGCTCGATCGTCGCGGGGAACAGAGTGAGAAACTCGGTGAGCACTTTCTGTTGCGTCGCCAGAGAGGTGCCGAAGTCGCCGTGCAGCAGACGCCAGACGTAATCGAGGAATTGCCGCCAGACCGGCAGATCGAGCCCCAACTCGTGGCGGAAGAAGGCGAGCCGCTCCGGCGAGATGCCGTGCTCGCCCACGCGCACTTCCACAGGATCGCCGGGCACCAGACGGATCGCGACGAAGGTGACGAACATCAAAGCGAAGAACGTCGGAATGGTCAGCGCGAGGCGACGGACAAAATAAATCAGCATGGGCCGTCCAGAAGAATGCGGGCCCCGCGCCTCCTGCGCGCGGGGCCCGGCCCGAGCTTACTTGATGTCGACGCCTTCGAACATGTGCGTGCCGAGCGGGCTCTGCTTGTAACCCGTCACGTTGGCGCGCGTCGCCTCGAACACGGTCGAGTGGGCGAGGAGCAGCTCCGGCGCTTCGTCGTGCTCGATCACCTGCATGCGCTCATAGAGCTTGGCGCGGGCCGCCTGATCGGGGATCACGCGCGCCTTGACCAAGAGATCGTTGAACTCGGCGTTGCACCACTTGGGAATATTGTTGGACGCGGGCTTGTTGTCGGTGCAGCCGTCGAGGAAGAAGAAATTGTCGGGATCGCCGTTGTCGCCCGTCCAGCCGAGCTGCGCGGTCATGTCCTCGCCGGCCTGGGCGCGCTTGCGATACTCGCCCCATTCGTAAGTGACCAGCTTGGCGTTGACGCCGATCTTGGCCAGATCGGCCTGCATCATTTCGCCGATGCGCTTGCCGTTGGGGTTGTAAGGGCGCTGCACCGGCATGTACCAGAGGTCGATGTCGAGCGGAGTCGTCACGCCGGCCGCCTTCAGCATCGCCTTGGATTTTTCGGGATCGTAGGGGTAATCGACGATCTTGTCGTTATAGGACCACATGGTGCGCGGGATAAGCGTCTTGGCCTTCTCGCCGGCGCCGAGATAGACGTCCTTGATGATCGCATCGCGATCGATCGCCATGCTGAGCGCTTGGCGCACTTCCTTCTTGTCGAGCGGCGGCTTGGTGACGTTGAACGCCCAGAACGCGATGTTGAGGCCCGAGGCGCTGATGACCTTGAGCGAGGGATCCTTTTGCATTTCCGCGAGATCGGCCGGTCGCGGATAGCCGTTGACGTGGCATTCGCCCGCCTTCAGCTTTTCGTAACGCGCCGTGGCGTCGGGCGTGATGGCGAAAATCAGGTCGTCGACCAGCGCCTTCTCGCCGAAATAATCCGGGTTCTTCTTGTAGCGAATGACCGAGTCCTTCTGGTAGGCGACGAAGGAGAACGGTCCGGTGCCGACCGGGATCTGGTCGAATTGCTCCGGCGTTCCCTTCTTCATCAGGAAGTCGGCGTATTCCGCCGAGGCGATGGAGGCGAAGTCCATCGCCAGATTGGCGAGGATGGCTACGTTCGGCGTCTTCAGTTTGAAGACGACGGTGTAGTCGTCCTTCTTCTCGATCGAGTCGAGCAGCGAGGGCATGTCCATATCGTTGAAGTAATCGTACTTGCCGCCCGAGACTTTGGCGTAGGGGTGATCAGGCTTCCATTGGCGGTCGAACGAGAACAGCACGTCGTCGGCGTTGAAGTCGCGCGTCGGCTTGAAATCCTTCACCGAATGAAACTTCACGCCCTTGCGCAGATGGAAGGTGATGGTCTTGCCGCCGTCGGCGATGTCCCAGCTTTGGGCGAGGCCGGGAGTGACCTCGGTCGTGCCGCGCTTGAATTCGGTCAGGCGATTGTAGATCGGCCGCGCCGCGTCGAAGCTCGTGCCGGTGGTGTTGATCGCCGGCTGGAAATTCTCCGGGCTGCCTTCCGAACAATAGACGAGGGTCTTGGCCGATGCCGCGGTCGAACCCATAAGCAGAGCTGCCAACCCAAGGCTGGCGAAGGCGATGGCTTTCATGAAACTCCCCTGACAATCGCGCAACTCGGGCGCGCCGGACGGGCGCGTCGCGCGCACCGCCGCCGCCTTCCGTATGGCGTATCCCATCGAAGCGCGTTTTTTGCTTCGGCGCAATGCCCCGGGGGCCGGGCGGCTCACAGCCGGTCGATGTGACCGCGCGCGGCCAACTCGGCGACGACGCGCTCGGCGAGCGCTTCGGGCGTCGATTGGGCAGTGTGGAGCACGAGTTCGGCCGCCTCCGGCGCCTCGTAGGGCTGATCGATGCCGGTGAAGTTTTTTATTTGCCCGGCCAGCGCGCGCTTGTAGAGGCCTTTGGGGTCGCGCGCGATCACCGTGTCCAGCGGCGCCTCGACATAAATTTCGACGAACTCCCCCGCCGCCGCGATTTCGCGCGCGAGCCGGCGCTCGGCGCGAAACGGCGAAATGAACGAGGTCAGGACGATCAGCCCCGCGTCGCTCATCAGCCGCGCCACTTCCGCGATGCGGCGGATGTTCTCGACGCGGTCGGCGGCGGTGAAGCCGAGATCCTTGTTGAGGCCGTGACGGACGTTGTCGCCGTCGAGCAGCGCGGTGTGCACGCCGCGCGCGAGCAGCGTCGTTTCGACCAGGTTGGCGATGGTCGACTTGCCGGCGCCGGAAAGGCCGGTGAACCAGAGGATCGCCGGACGCTGATGCTTGAGCGCGGCATGCGCTTCGCGCGTCACCGTCAGACCCTGGCGGTGAATGTTGGTGGCGCGGCGCAGGCCGTGCGCGATCATGCCCGCCGCGACGGTTTCGTTGCTGACGCGGTCGATGAGGATGAAGGCGCCGGTCTCACGGTTCTCGGCGTAAGGATCGTAGGCGACCGGCATGGTCGTCGCGATATTGGCGAGCCCGACTTCGTTGAGCGCGAGAGTCTTGGCGGCGAGCTTGTCGAGGTTGTCGACGTCGATGCGGTGCTTGAGTTCGGTCACCGTCGCCGGCGTCGTGCGCGCGCCGATCTTCAGGAGATAAGAGCGGCCTGGCAGCAGCGGCTCCTGGCTCATCCAAATGAGATGCGCGGTGAACTGGTCGGCGACCTCCGGGCGGGCGTCGGGGGGCGCCAGCACGTCGCCGCGCGCGACGTCGATTTCGTCGGCGAGCGTCAGCGTCACCGCCTCGCCTGCCCCCGCTTCTTCCACCTCGCGGTCGGCGGCGAAAATTTTCGTCACCACGCTCTGTCGGCCCGAGGACGCCGCCACAACGGCGTCGCCGCGCCGGATGACGCCGCTCGCGATCGTCCCGGCGAAACCGCGAAAATCGAGGTGCGGCCGGTTGACCCATTGCACCGGCAGGCGGAACGGCGCTTGTCGGCGATCTTCCTCGACTTCGACGCGTTCGAGATAATCGACGAGGGGCGGTCCGGCGTACCAGGGAGTGCGCGCCGATCGCGAAGAAACATTGTCGCCGTGGCGCGCCGAGACGGGAATTGCGACGATCGAGCGAAAGCCGAGCGGCTTGGCGAAGTCGTCGAACGCCGCGGCGATGCGTCGGAACGTCGCCTCGTCGAATTCGACGAGGTCGATCTTGTTGACCGCCAGCACGACGTGACGGACGCCGAGCAGCGACGCGATGATCGCGTGGCGGTGGGTCTGCGTCAGCAGGCCCTTGCGGGCGTCGACCAGCAGAATCGCCAACTCGGCGTTCGAGGCGCCGGTGGCCATGTTGCGGGTATATTGCTCGTGTCCGGGCGTATCGGCGACGATGAAAGAACGGTGCGGCGTCGCGAAATAGCGGTGGGCGACGTCGATGGTGATGCCCTGCTCGCGTTCGGCCTCCAGCCCGTCGACCAGCAGCGCGAAATCGATCTCCGACCCGACCGTGCCGTGCCTCTTCGAGTCGCGCTCGAGGGCGCAGAGCTGATCGTCGAAAATCAGCTTCTGCTCATAGAGCAGACGGCCGATCAGCGTCGATTTGCCGTCGTCGACCGAGCCGCAGGTCAGCACGCGCAGGGTGGGCAAGGCGCCATCGGGCAAGGAAGCGTCCATCTCAAAAGTATCCTTCGCGCTTCTTCTTTTCCATTGAAGCCGATTCGTCGGAATCGATCAGCCGGCCCTGACGTTCTGAGGTCGTCGCGGCGCGCATTTCCGCGACAATCGCGTCGAGCGTGTCGGCGCTCGATTCGATCGCCCCAGTCAGAGGATAGCACCCGAGCGTGCGGAAGCGCACGCGGCGCATCTGAGGCTTTTCGCCTGGGCGCAGCGGCAGACGATCGTCGTCGACCATGATCAGCGTTCCCGCGCGCTCGACGACGGGGCGCTCCTTGGCGAAGTAGAGGGGAACGACGGGAATCTTTTCGGCGCGCACGTATTCCCAGACGTCGAGTTCGGTCCAGTTCGACAGCGGGAAGACGCGCATGGATTCGCCCTCGCGGATGCGCGTGTTGTAAAGGCGCCAAAGCTCGGGCCGCTGGTTGCGCGGGTCCCAGACGTGCGCGGCGGAGCGATGCGAGAACACGCGCTCCTTGGCGCGGCTCTTTTCCTCGTCGCGCCGCGCGCCGCCGAAAGCCGCGTCGAAGCGGCCCTGGTCGAGGGCTTGGCGCAGCGCTTCGGTCTTCATCACATCGGTGTGGACCTGGCTGCCCGATGCGACGGGTGAAATGCCGCGCGCGACGCCCTCTTCGTTGATATGGACGCGCAACTCGAGCCCGAAGCGCCGGGCGGTCTCGTCGCGGAACGCGATCATTTCGCGAAACTTCCAGGTCGTGTCGACATGCAGCAGGGGAAAGGGCGGCGGCGCGGGATAAAAGGCCTTCATCGCGACGTGCAGCATCGCGCTGGAATCCTTGCCGATAGAATATAGCATAACAGGGTTGCTAAACTCGGACACAACCTCACGCATTATGTGAATTGCTTCCGCTTCAAGGCGCCTGAGGTGCAAGGGCAACGCGTTGGCCATGTGGAAAATGTCTCGGCTGGACCGGTTTTCCAGTCCATAGACAGATTGACTCAACTAAGCAAGCGAGCCCCCGGTCGCGGCTTCGCTCGTATCGGCGGCGGCGGCCGCAAGCGCTCACGGCTCGACCTTGGGCGAGCGTTCGAGCGGCGCGACGCCGGCGCCGGACGAAGCGGCGCCGTTGTACTGCAGGCTAAGGCTGCCGCCCGGCTGCATTTCGAGGCAGGTCAGCAACTCGACGTAGCTCAGCGTGACGCCGCCGCTCCCCGCGCAGGCCGCCTGCGCAGCCGGCGAATAGCTGTCGTAAGCAGCCGCCTTGTCCTCGGGAAGCGCCGCTGCCTGCGCGCTTCGGCATATGCTCGCCAGATCGATGGCCGGCGGGGCGCCCGCCAGCGCAATCAACAGAATGATCGCGGTCATCGCCAATCCTTCCGTGCGCGCAGACGCGACGCGCGTCCTCGCCGATCGCCCAATATGCGTTTGCCGGCGTCGATGTTCCAGCCCGATCAGCCGAAATCGCGCCCGGCGCGGCGAAATGACCACAAAATGGCGCCCAAACCTCTGATAGGACTGCCGCGCTGACCGAATTGGCGCCGGCCGCGCCCCATGGAGTTCCTCATTGCCGACGCGTCGCCTTCGCCTTGTCGCCTTCGCCCTTCTTGTCGTCGTCGGCGGGGCCGCCACGCGCGCCGCCGAATCCGGCGACGCCTCCTCCTGCCTCTATGCGCCCGCGCCGCCCGCGCAGCTCGCGAATCTCGCGGCGGTCGAGGATTACCAATCGGTTCTGCGCGCATGCCGCAGCGCCGACGGCCGCCAGGGCGTCGCGATCAGGAGCATGACCGTCGCCGGGACGCCGATCCTGCTCCTCGCCGACGCACAAAAATTGTCGACCCGGCTGGAGCGCGCAGCCTGCTGGACCTGCCAGGACGCGAACGAAGACGCGCTCGCCGACACGCGCATGATGCGCGCCGTGGCGCAGTCGGCCGAAGCGCCGGGCCTCGTCCATCGCGGCTTCCTGCGGAACGCCGGCCTCACCCACGGCGCGGCGGCGGGCGCCTTCGTCACCGGCGACCTCTGCCCCAGCCGTCGCCCGCTCGACCGACCGTTCTTCGACAAGCTCGCGGCCCAAGGGCCGCATACGCCAGTGGCGTTGTCGATCTCCGGGCTCTGGCTCACCCATCATTTCCAGGATTATCGCTGGCTCGTCGACAAGCAGGCGGCTGGGACGCTCGACATCGTCTGGGTCGACCACACCTATCATCATCCCTATCGGCGCGGCGAACCCGACGAGCGCAATTTCCTGCTCGCCAAAGGCGTCGACGCCGACGCCGAGATTCTCGACACCGAGCGTCTCCTTATCGCCAATGGCCAGACCCCGTCGCTTTTCTTCCGGTTCCCCGGTCTGATCTCCAGCGCACCGTTGATGCAGGCGGTGCGGCGCCACCATTTGATTTCGCTCGGCGCGGACGCCTGGCTCGCGCTCGGCCAGAAGCCCGGCGAAGGATCGATCGTGCTCGTCCACCCCAACGGCAACGAGGAGGGAGGGCTCGCCCGATTCGACCGCGACATGGCCCGCGGCGCCATCGCCGGGCCGCTCGAATCGTTGATCGCCGCGCCGAACTGAAGGGCGTCGCGTTTCAGCCTCGCCCGACGAAGGGCATTTTGGTCGCCATCAGCGTCATCGACAGGATGTTCGAGGTGAGCGGCAGGCTCGCCATATGAACGACCGCGTCGCCCACTTCGGCCACGTCGATCGTCGGCTCGACCGCGATGCGGCCGTCGGCCTGCGGCACGCCTTGGGTCATCTTGAACGCCATTTCGGTCAATGCGTTGCCGATGTCGATCTGCCCGCAGGCGATGTCGAAGGCGCGCCCGTCGAGCGCGATCGACTTGGTCAGCCCGGTGATCGCGTGCTTGGTTGCGGTGTAGGGGGCGCTGAACGGGCGCGGCGCGTGGGCGGAAATCGACCCGTTGTTGATGATGCGCCCGCCGCGCGGGTTCTGACGCTTCATCAAAGTGACTGCGCCTTGCGCGCAGAGAAACGCGCCGGTCAGGTTGACGTCGACGACCGCACGCCATTGTTCGTAACTCAGCTCGTCGATTGGAATTGCGGCAGCGCCCGCCCCGGCGTTGTTGAACAGCAGATCGAGCCGGCCGAAATCGCTCTCAAGCTTGGCGAACAGCGCTTTGACGGCGACGGAATCGCCGACGTCGCAGCTCAGCGCGAGCGCGCGCCGCCCCGACGCCTCGATTTCGGCCGCGACGGCGGCCAGCGGCTCCAAGCTGCGGCCGGCGAGCGCGACATGCCAGCCGGCCCTGGCGAGCGCCAACGCCGCCGCGCGTCCAATACCCCGTCCGGCGCCCGTGACGAGCGCGAATTTGTCTGCGGCCATGTCGTCTCGCCGGTCTGGTTTGCCGGCGATCTTACAGGGGCCAAGATGCGCTCGTCACCTCCTCCGACGTCGGTGCGCGGCGGATTTCCGGGATCACCCGCCAGATCACCGCGGCGATGACGAAAGCGCCGCCGATCAGCGTGGCGGGGCCGGGGTTTTCGCCGAAGGCGAGAAAGACCCACAGCGGACCGAGCGCGACATCGAGCATGCCGATCAGGCCCGCCTCGGCTGAGGGCACCGCCTTGGCCCCCTCCATGAACATGACGAACGCGACGCAGATCGTCGTCAGACCGAAAACGAAAAGAATTTCAACGTCATGGGTACTGAGCGCGGGATGGGGCGAGAAGCCGTAGCCGAAGCTCGCGGCGACGAACGCGGCTGCCGCGTTGATCGAAGTCATCGACATCGAGGGATCGCGCCGCTGCAACACGACCATCAGCGCGAACGCAGCGGTCATCAGCAAGGACAACGCCTGGCCGAGCAGACGGCCCGACCCCAACGCGCTCGCCACCACGACGAGAACCCCGATCATCGCGACGCCGGCGGCCACGAGCGTGCGGCGGGAGACGCGCTCGCCGTTGATGACGAAGGCCATGCCGGCGGCGACGAAGGGCATGGTGGCGTAAACGACGAGGACGTCGGCCACCGTCGTCGTCATGAGCGCCGCGACATAGGACGAGATGGCGGTTGCGGAAAGCGCGACGATCAGGGGCGCTGAACGCCCAAAGCCGAACCGCCGCCCGAGACGGCCGCGCCGCTGCTCGACGATCGCCCAGGCCGCGATGCACAGGCCGCCGAAGCCGGCGCGGCCATAGAGAACGGTCCAAAGATCGAGATGGGCAATCAGACGAGCGAAATATCCGGCCGAGCTCCACAGGACGGTGGCGGCGAACAGGAGAATCAGCCCTCGCCGGCGCGCGGCGTTCTCGGCCGGCATAAGTTGTCTCCAAACCCGAATGATTCGTCATTCGAGCTTAGAGACGACAGCCGGCCGCCGCTTCCATAAAATGCCGTCAGCCGCGCAACTTGCCGGCATCGACCCCGATCGCGCCCTGCGCCGCGGGGAGGACATGGCGCGCGGCTTTGACGACGTGCTCGCCGAAGCGGACGAACGGCAGCACGTAATTGCGGGTCACGGTGCTGAATTCGCCGTTCGTCGCGCCGACGCCGAAGCGGATGGCCTCGCGGGTCGGCTGAGGAATGCACAGCGTTCCGAACGCCCAGTCCCACACGGCCAGCGCGAAGCCGAGATTCTTGTCCCAATGCAGCGGATTGTCGGAATGGTGGAGCTGATGGTGCGCCGGGCTCTGCAGGATCTTGCCGGCCAGGCCGGGGAAGGTGATCCACATGTGGCTGTGCCGCAGGTGGCCCCAGGTGATGAGGAACGTCATCAACAGAATATTGCTGTTGAGCAAGGTGAAGGGCTGTACGCCGGGTCCGAAGGCGTAGGTCATGACGCCGAACACCGTCCCGGTGGCGATTGCGATCAGGTTCACGAACGCAAGAATTTCGATCGGATGTTGGCGCAGCTCGGTGAAGGCCGTCATCACCTCGGCCGAATGGTGCACCTTGTGGAACTCCCACAGCGCAGGAACGCGGTGGAAGAGATAATGGCCAAACCAATAGGCGAGCTCATAGGCGAGCAATTCGAACACCGTCGCCATGGTCAGCACGCTCCAAGCCGGCCAGACGGTCGGCTGATGGGGACCGAACGCGTCGGTCATCCCCGCCACGACAGCGTCCTTGCAGAAGAAGTTGCCGACCGCGAGGAAGCCGTACGCCCAACCGAGCATCAGCCCGTTGAGAACCCACATGCGCATGTCGATGAGCGACGAAGGATTCCAGAGAATGCGGCCGGGAAAGAGCCAGCGCAGGAAGCCTTTCGCGCTGACCCCGCGCCCACGTGCGCGCCGGCGCCACACGTAGTAGGCGGCGGAGCACGCCAGGGCGCCGGACAAAGCCGGCGCGCCATAAGGCGCCGTCGCGCCGAATGTCTGATCCACTTGGTTGAGAATTCCCGTCCAAAGCCAAGCCAGCAAGGCCATGACTCGCACTCCTTGGTGATCGAAGACAACGCGGCAGCGTAAGTTCGCGATCTTCAAGAAAAGTTAAGTCGTGCGATCACATGCTGCGTAATTCGGCCTCGCGAATCGCTTTCTCCGCGGCGTAGAGCGCGCGAAAACGCCGCAGGCGCGGGGCATGAACCGCCGCGCGCGCCGCATCGGGGACGAATTGCCGCTCGATCGCGGGGCGGCGGCAAACGGCGTCCTCGTCGCCGGCTCCCGCGGCCAACATCGCCAGCCGCGCCGCGCCGAACGCCGCGCCGGCCTCCGCCCCGGCGGCGAGGTCGATCGAAAGCCCCGTCGCGTCGGCGATCATCTGGCCCCAGAAACCGGAACGCGCGCCCCCACCCACCAGCATCGATTGGCGCGGGCGCGCGCCGGCGGCCGCGAGCACCTCGACGCCGTCGGCGAAGGCGAAAGCGACGCCTTCGAGGACCGCGTAAATCAGCGCGTCGGCGCCGTGATCGGCGCGCAGCCCGGCGAACAGGCCGGTGGCGGCCGCGTCGTTATGGGGCGTGCGCTCGCCGCTGAGGTAGGGCAGGAACACCGGCGCCGCGGCGACGGCGCCTGGAGTTCGGGCGAACGCTTCCGCGGCCTCGACACAGCCGCCGATGTCGTCGGCGCGGCCGAGAGCGCTCGCGATCCAACTCAGCGCGGAAGCCGCCGAAAGCATCACCGCCATGGCGTGCCAGCGCCCGGGCAGCGCATGGCAGAACGCGAGCAGCGGGCGCTCGGGCAGGCTGACGCAGCGATCGGTCGTCGAAAAGATCACCCCCGAC
>JBEKFO010000239.1:0-6566 GCA_050013275.1 Roseiarcus sp.
GCCGCCGCGGCGCCGCCGTGCGATGCGATGGCACGGGCGCCTCGGCCACGAGCTTTGCGCCAACTTCCTCGTTCATCCCCGCCGGTTCCAAAAATCGCTCGCCATGCACTTACGGCAATTGGATCGACCGGGGGCTGATTTGAATCAACGGGCGCCAGAGTCGCCGCCCGCCGCGAAATTTTCGCGCGGTTGCGACGATCGGCGGCGCTCTCGCGTCACTTCGCCTGGGGGATGAACAATTGATCGCTGAATGGCGAGGCGGTCGGCACCTGGATCTGGATGAAGGCGAAATGCGTCGCGCGATGGCAGGCGTTGCAGGCCTGCGTGAGCTTGTCGAACTCGGCGCCGAATTTCGAATTGCTGCGCGCCTCGACCGCGGCGTTCAAAGCGTCCAGGGCGGCGGCGCCGTCGTCCTTGATCATCGCCGCGGTGTCGACGTCCCCCGATTTGGGATAGTAGGTCGCCGCGGCCTCGAAGCTCTTGCGCATCTGTTCGATCTCGTAGTGGGCCAAATCCCAGTTCTGCGATCGGCCGGCGAACCAAAGCTTGAAATGACGCAGTTGCGTCGCGCTCATGAGATCGCCGAGATCGGGAACGTAGGGCTTCGCCTCCGTGGTCGTCTGACTATGCGCAGGAATTGCGGTCAGCGGCGCCAGCAGCAGTGCGAGGCCGAGGTAATGACGCTTCATCTTCGCCCCCCTTGTCGTTTTCGATTCGGTTTGGCGCTTTGACGCGGCCGTGCGCGTGAAATTGCAGCGCTCGCGTCATCTTGTCTATCGGCGAGCGCGCGACGTCGCGTCGCGTAGGGCGATCGTCTTGCGTTCGCGGGGTTCGACGCCGCCGCGCGTCGCCGCCTACGGCGCCGCTCTGCAGCGTCACAACCGCAACAGGCGCCGGGCCGTGCCGTGGCAAACCTTGGCGCGCGCTTCTTCGGAAATCGGCGCCGACTCGATGAACTCGGCCGCGACCTCGCATTCCTCGAAGGGGTAGTCGACGGAGAACATCACGCGGTCTTCGCCGAGCGCCGAGAGCGCGCACACAAGCGAAGCGTGGGCGCAAACGCCGGTCGTGGTGACGAAAATGTTCTCGCGGATGATGTTCGAAGGCGCGCGCTCGATCGGCTCGTCGCCGGCCTGCGCGCGCCAGCGGCTGTCGAGCCGCCACAGAAGATAGGGCAAGGTTTCGCCCATGTGGCCGAGGATGATCCTCGCCTTGGGATAGCGGTCGAACACGCCGCCGAACACCAGGCGCAACGCGTGCGTCGCGGTCTCCACCGTCCAGCTCCAGGTGGCGCCCAGGAGTTCGCGATGGCCCGCGAACATGTGCGGCGCGTCGAAGGGATCGCGCGGGTGCAGATAGATCGGGACGCCGAGCGCTTCCGCCCGCTCCCAGAACGGATCGTAGCTGCGCTCGTCGAGATAGCGGCCGTTGGTGTGGCCGTTGACCATGGCGCCCTTGAATTCGAGCTGTTCGACGCAGCGCGAAAGTTCGTCGGCCGCCGCGCTCGCGTCCTGCAGCGGCAGGTGAGCGAAGCCGGCGAAACGAGTGGGATGCTTAGTGATTTCGCGCGCGAGGAAATCGTTCTCGATGCGTGCGCGCTTGATTGCGACCTGCGCGTCGGGTTCCGCCTGCACGCCCGGCGTCGCAACGGAAAGCACGGAAAGGTCGATGCCCGCCTTGTCCATCGCCTCGAGCCGCATTTCGCCGATCTCGAGCAGCCGTTCCTGAAAGCGCTCGAACGCCGGCGAGTGCTCGGCCGACGCCCCGTATTGCGCATAGGACGACAATTCGGGCCGGGTGAAATGCTCTTCGAGGGCGATTTTCTTCATTCTACGCTCCCAGCGTTTGACTCATGCCGCGAAACCGACGGTTTGTGCAAAAGTTACAAACTGTTCGCTTGGCAACTTCATGATCCGAGCGAGCTTGGTCTTGTCCACCGAACCGCGAAAGACCGTCGCCAGGCCCTCGGACGCGCAGAAGAGATAGACGTTCTGGCCGATGAATCCGGCGTCGACCGATGCGTAGAGGACGCGCTCCGCCGGCGAAACGTCGGTCATCCGTTCGCCGTGCGCGACATAGACGATGTCCAGCCCGGCGTGGCCGACGAAATCCTGTTGGCCGGTCGCGGCGCGGATGTCGTCCTTCATGTGAAGCGTCAAGGCGTGGGCCGCGGCGTCGTAAAGCCACACGCCATCGGCCATTGCGACGTAGAGATCGATCACGATGACGTGTCGCCAATACGGGGCCGTTCGGCCGCCGTCCGGACGATTGACGCCGAAGGCGGCCCACAGCAGATCGGACAAAGTTTGCTGCGGCAGCGGTCGATCGGAATATTCGCGCGTCGAACGCCGCAGCGCGAGCGCCGCGAACAAAGGCATGCCGCCCTCTTTGCGCGGCGGCGGCAGCTTCTCCACGCTCGGCGCTTGCGCGCCGGCGCCGCCGGGCGCCGCCGCGAGAGCCGCGCCGGCGAGAATTCCGACATTGACTTGGCGCCGCGTCATCATTGTCGCCCCTCCGGCGTTCGGCGCCGGGCCGATTGCGTTCGCCAGTCAGCCGGTCGCGACGGCCTTGAGAATCGCGCGGCGGACCGCCGTCGCGAACAACGGCAGCTTGTAGGCGTTGCCGGCGAGCGGCGTTGCGCCGTCGATCGCGGCCCGTCCCGCCGCCGCGGCGACGCCCTCGTCGATGCGTTGGCCGACGAGGACGCTTTCGGCGGACTTCGCCCGGCGCGGCGTCGGCGCCGCCGCGCCGAGCACGATCGAAGCGCTCGCGCATCGCCCGTCGGGCCCAAAATCGAGGAGCGCGGCGACGTCGGCGAGCGGCCAATCGAACGACGCCTTCTCGGCGATCTTCACATGCGCCATGCGCGCGCTCGACGGCAAAGACGGGAGCTTGACCGCGACGAGGATTTCGTGCGGCCACAGGTCGTTCTCGCGTTGCACGTCGCGGTCGGGAGAGACGAAGAAGTCTTCGAGCCGAACTTCGCGCTTGCCTCCCTCGGCGTTGACGAGCTCGATCGAAGCGCCGAGCGCGACGAGGGCGGTGGCCGCGCTCGAGGGGTGGACGATGGCGCACAGCGTATTGTCGAAGATCGCGTGATAGCGGTTCTCGCCCGTCATCGCGAAGCAGTGCCCGCCGCCCTTGCGCAGGCAATGGAAGTCGGCGGAACGGAAATACCAGCATCGCGGCCGTTGCAGCAGGTTGCCGCCCAAGGTGGCGACGTTGCGGATTTGCGGGCTCGCCGAGCCTGCCGCCGCGTCGGTCAGCGCCGGGAAGTTCTTGTGCGCGCCGGCGTCGTCGGCGAGTCGGGCGAGGGTCACCATGGCGCCGATGCGCAACGAGCCGTCTGCGCCGGCCTCGATCGCGTCGAGTCCGGGCGTCTCCCGCAAGCTGACGACCAGCGCCGGCGCCAGCAGGCCTTCCTTCATCAGGTCGACGACGTCGACGCCGCCGGCCTTGACGATCGAATCGCCGGCCTCGCCGGGCGCGATCATCGCGTCGGCGACCAGGGTCGCCGCCGCGGCGGCGGCTTCGGCGATCGATCGCGCAGGCGCCCATGCGAAGTTCTTCATCGCCTCAGCTCCGCTTCTCGATCTTGCCGAGCGCCTGAAGGATCGCCGCCGGCGTCATCGGCAAGGCGCGCAGGCGCACGCCGATCGCGTTGTAGACCGCATTGGCGATGGCCGGCGCGGTGGCGATGTTGGACGGCTCGGCGATGCCGTAGGCGTCGGTGGCGCTATTGGCGCGATAGTTCTCCAGCAAGATCACTTCGATCGCCGGCGTCTCGCTGGGGCCGGCGAGCTTGTATTCCTCGAGATTGGGGTTGACCATGCGCCCGCTCGCGGCGTCGAGGATGCGCTCTTCGTAGAGGGCGTAGGAAAGGCCCATGACGACGCCGCCCTGCACCTGGCTCTCGAGCAGCAGCGGGTTCATCGGCCGGCCGCAATCCTGCGCGGCGACGACGCGCTCGACGCGCACGATCCCTGTCTCGGTGTCGACCGCCACCTCGGCGAACTGAACACCGCCCAAGTCCTGGTCGGCGATCGCGGCCTCCGGCATGCGCCGCCGGAATCCGCCGTAATCGTCGCTGCGCGAAGCGACGGCGCTGATCCGGTCGACGCTCATGCGCATCGCCGCCTCGCGGAACCCTAAGCTGCGGTTGGGGTCGCCGCGAACCGCGATTCGCCCCTCGCGCGCCACGAGATCGTCGGCGCCGACGTTGAGCAGCAGCGCCGCCTCGCGCAACAGCGCCTGCAGGACGCGCCAAGCGGCGACGCGCGCCGGCGGCGTGATCGAAGCCGTGGTGCGGCTGCCGTAGGAGGGCGGTCCGGGCGGAAACACGGTGTCGCCGATGCGCACGACGATGTCCTCGGGCTTGAGCCCGAACACCTCGGCGACGGTCTGCGCCATCGTCGTGCCCACGCCGGTTCCGATGTCCTGCACGCCCGACAGGATCTCGATCGCGCCGTCGCGGTTCACCCGCACTTCGCAGGACGAACGCGTCTGCACGTTGGCGCCCCACAGCGACTGGGCGACGCCGAGGCCGCGCTTGACCGGTCCGGCGTCGGCGCCGGGCGCGTGGCGTCGCCGCCAGTCGAACTGCAACGCGCCGAGCCGACGCTCCTCGCGTCGCACCGGGCTGGGGTCGATGCGATCGCGCAGCGCCAGCGGATCCATGCCGAGCCGTTCGGCGAGTTCGTCGATCGCCTGCTCCATCGCGAAGGCGCCCGGCGTATTGCCGGGGCCGCGCATCGCGCATCCCGGCCCGACGTTGACGAAGACGTCGTATTGGGCGGACTCGAAGTTGGGGCAGGCGTAGAGCCCTTGCGCGAAAAAGCCGACGCCGGCGCCGACCGTCACGCCGGCGGAGCCGTAGCTCTGCAGCGAGATTGCGGTCAGCGTTCCGTCGCGGCGTGCGCCGATGCGCAGTTGCTGCCAGGTCTCCGGCCGGTTGCCGGCGTCCATTTGTTCTTCGCGCCGTTCCAGAGCGATGCGCACCGGCACGCCCGCCTGCCGCGACAGGGAGACCGCGAAGCGGCCGTAATTGCCGAGCGACGACTTCGAGCCGAAGCCGCCGCCCATGCCGTCGACGACGACGCGCACGTTTTCCAGCGGCAGGCCGAACGCCTCCGCCAGCTCTCCGCGCACGCCGGCGGTGAATTGCGTCGATATGTGGACGGTCAGCCCGTCGCTGCGCCAATCGGCGACGATGGCGTGCGGCTCCAGGCAGCAATGGGTCTGCGTGCGCGTGCGGTACTCGCCTTCGACGACGACCTCGGCCTCCGCGAAGCCTTGCGCGGCCTCGCCCCGGCTGGAGGCGGCTGGTCCGCGCACGTTGCCCTCGATCGGCAGACCCGGCGGCGAAGGCCAGCCCGAGGGATGGCCATCAGGGGCGGAGGCTTCGTCGTGCACGATCGGGGCGCCCGGCGCCTTGGCGGCGTCCATGTCGACGACGAATGGCAGCGGCTGATAGTCGACCCGGATCAGCGCGATCGCCTCCGCGGCTGCGGCCATCGAGGTCGCGGCGATCGCGGCGATCGGCGCGCCGACATAGCGCACGACGCCGGTTACCGAGTCACCCGGCTGAACGATCGGCAGAACCGCGCGAACCGCGGGATGGCGCTCAGCGGCGGCGAGGTCGAGGGCGCGAATTCTCGCGTGCGGATGGGTCGAGCGCAGGATACGGCCGTAGAGCATGCCGGGTAGGGCGACGTCGACTGTGTAGCGCGTCGCGCCGGTGACCTTGCCCACCGCGTTCAGTCGCGGGACCGGCTTGCCGATCACCGAGAGCTCGGCGTTGGGGGGAAGCGGCGGCGGTTCGTCCGCCGGGATCCGCCGTTCGATCTCGCCGAGGCCGACGCTGGCGATCCCGATCGGAAACTTCTCGACGCGAAAGGCGGTGTCGTTCGCCATCGTCAGCCCCTTCGCATTTCAGCCGCCGCGAGCGTCGCGGCGACGACGTGGGGATAGGTTCCGCATCGGCAGTAATGTCCGCCGATCGCCAATTCGACATCCTTCGCGCTCGGGTTGGGAATTCGCTCCAGCAGCGCCGCGCAGCTCATGATCAGACCGGGCGTGCAGAATCCGCACTGCAGCGCGTCGTGAGCGATGAAGGCGGCCTGGACCGCATGCAGCGTCTCGCCGCGCGCGAGCCCTTCGATGGTGGTGACCTTGCGCGCGCCGACCTCGACCGCCAGCGTCATGCACGCGCACACCGGCGCGCCGTCGAGCCACACCGTGCATGCGGAGCAGGCGCCGCGGTTGCACGCGATCTTGACCCCCGTCAGGCCCAGCGGGCCGCGTAGCGCCTCGGCCAGCGTCGTGCGCGGCTCGAGCCGCAACGAGCGTTCGACGCCGTTGACGCTCAACGTGACGGGAACGGCTTCCAACTGCGCCATCGCGGAACTCGCATCCTGCGCCATCGCGCTCTTGTCTTCAGTCGCCAGCGCAACGCCGCCCATCGCCGCCTGCGCCGCTGTCAGGGTGGAAAACTCGAGAAACGACCGCCGGGACAACCCCGATTGTTCGTCCCGCCGCAAAAGGCCCGAAGCGCCGCCGCTGCGGCC
>JBEKFO010000240.1:0-6566 GCA_050013275.1 Roseiarcus sp.
CAACTGGACGCCGGTCTGGTACCGGCCGGGCGGCGCCTCGATCCCGTCTCTCGCCCACGAACTGTTGGCGCCATTGCGCGCGCTGGCGGCGGGCAAATCCGCGAGCGCGCCGAAATGACGCCGCCGCGGCTCGAACCGCCCGCGCGCGTGCTGGTGACCAAGATCGGCCTCGACGGGCACGATCGGGGCAGCCGCATCGTCGCCGCGTTCCTGCGCGACGCCGGCATGGACGTCATCTACACGCCGCCTTGGCAATCGATCGAAGCGGTCGTGAAGCTGGCGACCGAGGAGGACGTCGACGCGATCGGCGTCAGTTCGCTGGCCACCGACCACCTGATCGTGCCCAATCTCCTCGAAGCGTTGCGGGCGGCCGACCTCGACCATGTCGGCGTGGTCGTCGGCGGAATCGTGCCCGACGACGAGCGCCCGGCGCTCATGCGAGCCGGGGTCAGCGCGATCTTCGGGCCCGGCGCCTCGCGCGACGAGATCGTCGGCCACGTCGCCGCGCTCGCCGCCAAATCGCGCCGGACGCGCGACGCCGTGTTTTGGGAGGACGCCCGATGACGAAAGAAGCGGTTCAACTGTCGCTTCCCGGTTTCGATCAGGCCTACGGCCAATGGCGCGCCGATTACATCGCGCAAATCGGCGCCGATCGGGTGGTGAAGAACCGCTCCGGCATCGAGGTCAAGCCGCTCTATACGCCGCGCGATTGGAGCGGCGCGGCCTACGACGCCGGTCTGGCGTTTCCCGGGCAATATCCGTTCACGCGCGGCGTCTATCCCACCATGCATCGCGGCCGCACCTGGACTCAGCGGCAACTGATCGGCCTGGGCGCGCCGGAGGACTACAACGCGCGCGTCCATCAAATCCTCGCCGCCGGCGCCAATGCGATCAGCTTCCTGCCCTGCAACTCCGGCTTTCGCGGCGTCGACTGCGACGAGGTCGATCCGGTGCTGCTGGGCACCTGCGGCACCGTCGCCAACACCACCGACGACATGGACGCGGCGCTGAAGGGCGTGCCGCTCGGCAAGATCTCCACGGCGATGAACGACCCTTCGCCGTTCACGCTGCTCGCCTTCACGCTGGGCGTCGCCAAACGCCGCGGCGTTCCCTGGTCGTCAATCTCGGGGACGTCGAACCAGAGCGACTATCTCTCGCACTTCATCGCCAACCACATGTTCTACCGGCTGTCCCTGCCGGGCTCGCGGCGCGTGCTGCTCGACCATGTCGCGTTCTGCCTCGAGCGCGCGCCGAACTGGAACCCGGTCTCGGTCGTCGGGCAACACATGCAGCAGGCGGGAGCGACGCCCGCCGAGACCGTCGGCTTCACCCTCTCCACCGCGCTCCAATATGCCGAAGACTGCGTGGCGCGCGGCATGGACATCGACGCCGTGCTGCGGCGCTTCACGTTCTTTTTCGACATCTCGATCAGCTTCTTCGAAGAGATCGCCAAATTCCGCGCGGCCCGGCGCATCTGGGCGCGTCTGGCCCGCGAGCGGCTTGGCGCCAGGAATCCGGCGTCGTGGCGCTTCAAGTTCCACGGGCAGACCTCCGGCGTCGATCTGACCCGCCAGCAGCCGCTCAACAACATCGCCAGAGTGGCGGTGCAGGCGATGGCCGGCATCATGAGCGGTCTGCAATCCATGCACACCGACGCTTACGACGAAGCGGTGGCGACGCCGACCGAGGAAACCGCCCGCATCGCCGTCGCGACGCAGAACATCCTGCGCGAAGAGGCGCATCTGTGCGACGTGATCGACCCGCTCGCGGGCTCCTACTACGTCGAGCGGCTCACCGACGAGATGGAGGCGGAGATCCTCGCCGTCATCGCCAAGATCGACGCCGCGGGCGGAATGTTCAGAGCCGCCGAGGCGGGGCTGGTGCAGGCCATGATCGGCCATTCGGCGCTCGGCTTTCAGGAAAAGATCGAAAGCGGCGAAGAGAAGATCGTCGGCCTCAACTGCTACCAGCTCGAAGGCGAGGAGAAGCCGGCCAAGCCGACCGAGCGCCCCGACCTCGCGCGCATGAAGGCGCACGTCGAGCGCTTCAAGCAGTACAAAGCGGGGCGAAGCCAGGACGAAGTTCGCCGCGCGCTCGACGCCTTGGCGCGCGCCGCCGACAGCGCGGAGGAAAATGTCTACGAACGCGTGGTCGAAGCCGCCGAGCGCGGCGTCACGCACGGCGAGATCGTAGGCTGCCTTCGCAAAGAGCTGGGCTTTGGACATCCCCTTGTCATCGCCTGAGGCCCGCCCCGCCCTGAGCGCGCTAATAGACCGGCTCGAGCGTTCCGACATGCGCGCGCTGGCGCGCTGCATCACGCTGACCGAGCAGGGCGGCCCGGTCTCGGATCTGCTGCATCGATCCGTCTATCCGCTGACCGGCCACGCCACGATCGTCGGCTTCAGCGGGCCGCCGGGCGCCGGCAAATCGACCCTGATCGACGCCTTCATCGGCGTTCTGCGCGCTCGCGGGGCGACGGTCGCGGTCGCGGCTGTCGATCCCTCGAGCCCGATCTCCGGCGGCTCGGTTCTCGGCGACCGTGTGCGGATGCAGCGACACGCCAACGATCCCGGCGTGTTCATCCGCTCGATCGCCTCGCGCGGCCATCTGGGCGGACTGTCCGAGAGCATCCACCGCATCGTCGATCTGATGGACGCCGCGGGCCGCGACTTCGTCATCGTCGAGACCGTCGGGGCGGGACAATCCGAGGTCGAAATCGTCGAGGTCGCCGACGTCTGCGTCATCGTCAACGCGCCCAACCTCGGCGACGACGTCCAGGCGATCAAAGCGGGGATTCTCGAGATCGCCGACGTCCTCGTCGTCAACAAGGCCGACTTGCCGCTTGCCGGCCGCACGACCGATCAGCTCAAGACGATGCTGAAGCTCCGTCGTGACAAGCAGGACGTCCCGGTCGTCGAAACCGTCGCCACGAACGGCGCCGGCGTCGCCGACCTCGCCGCGGCGATCGAGGCCCTCGGCGGCAAGACGGCTTCGAAAAAGCGAGCGAGCCGCACCAAGCGGATCCAAAGACTGGTCGCTCAACTCGCCGGCCGCAGGGTTCGCGACCGCGTCCTCGGGCTGACGAGCGCGCAAGCGAGCGCCGCGTTCGCCGCCGCTGGAGAGGGACGGATCAGCATCGCGGAAGCGGCGGACCAGGTTCTCGACGCCGTTTTGCGCCCGCGCGCTTCAGGCGACGACGCCGATCCGGCCGAATGACTTCAGGGGCGCGACGCGGCGATTTCGCGCGTTCCCCCTCGCGTCGGCGCGGTTTTTGGGTATAGTGCGGCGCCATTGCCGGAGCCGTCTCGTGATACCAGCCCCCACGCGAAACAACGCCGCGCGCGTCGCCGCGCTTCTCTTGATCGTCGGCCTGGCGCTCGGCGCGTCGGGCTGCGGGCGCCGGGGCCCCCTCGAGGCGCCTCCCAATGCGAGCGCGGTCGCCACCCCCGCCCCGACCCCCAGCCCCAGCCCGACCGCAGCCTCGTCGGACGATCCCACGGCGTCGATGACCCACCACAAAGAGGCGCCGATCACGCCGCCCAAGACGCCGTTCGTGCTCGATCCGCTTCTGTAAGGCCCGGAATTATAAGGTCTCGCGCCGCTATGCACCATTTCGCCTATCGCGGCGGCGCCCTCCATGCCGAGGACGTCGATCTTAAGCGAATCGCCCGCGAAGTCGGGACGCCGTTCTATTGCTATTCCAGCGCCACCATCGAGCGGCACTTCCGCGTCTTCGCCGCGGCCTTCGCCGACGGCCCGTCTCTGGTCTGCTACGCGATGAAGGCCAACTCCAACCAGGCGGTGCTCGCGACGCTGGCGCGCCTCGGCGCCGGAATGGACGTCGTCTCCGAAGGCGAACTGCGCCGCGCCCGCGCCGCCGGCGTGCCTGCGGACAAGATCATTTTTTCCGGCGTCGGCAAGACCCGCGCCGAAATGTCGCTGGGGCTCGACGAAGACATTCTCTGCTTCAACGTCGAGTCCGAACCCGAGCTGGAGACGCTCGCCGAGGTCGCCGCGGCGCGCGGACGGATCGCGCGCATCGCCCTTCGCGTCAATCCGGACGTCGACGCGCGCACCCACGCCAAGATCTCCACCGGAAGATCGGAAAACAAGTTCGGCATTCCGATCTCTCGCGCCCGCGCCGTCTACGCCCGCGCCCGAGCGCTGCCCAGCCTCGCGGTGACCGGCGTCGACATGCATATCGGTTCGCAGATCACCGACATGCAGCCGTTCGACGACGCCTTCGCGCTGCTCGCGGATTTCGTCCGCGAATTGCGCAGCGACGGCCACGCCATCGACCACATCGATCTCGGCGGCGGCCTCGGCATCCCCTATCGCTACGACAACGATCCGCCGCCCCATCCCGAGCGTTACGCGCAAATCGTCGCGCGGCGCACCCGCGAACTCGGCTGCAAGATCGTTTTCGAGCCCGGGCGCCTGATCGTCGGCAACGCCGGCGTGCTGGTGACCTCGGTGATCTACGTCAAACACGGCGACGGCAAGAATTTCGTCATCGTCGACGCGGCGATGAACGATCTCATCCGGCCGACGCTCTACAACGCGCATCACGAATGCCTGCCGCTCGCCGAGCCGGCGCCCGACGCGCCGCGGCTGCGCGCCGACATCGTCGGCCCGGTGTGCGAAAGCGGCGATTTCCTCGCCCTCGATCGCGACATGGCCGAGGTGAAGGCGGGAGATTTGCTCGCCGTGATGTCGGCCGGCGCCTATGGCGCCGTTCAGGCCGGAACCTATAATACGCGCCTGCTTGTCCCCGAGACGATGGTCAAGGGCGGAGAATACGCGCTGGTGCGGCCCCGGCCGAGCTACGCCGAGTTGATCGGCCTGGACAAAATTCCGCCTTGGTTGAGGTCAGAGTGACGCCGACGATCGGCGATATCGACCGCCGACATGGCCGGGCTCGTCCCGGCCATCCACGCGGCGAAATCGCCCGCCAGCGGCCCGGAAAGGCCAGAGCTGCGGGGCTTTCTTGAGCTTCGCGGCGGCTTGCCGGCGTGGATGGCCGGGACAAGCCCGGCCATGACGCGGTATTGTTTTTGCCGGCCAGTATGAGGCTTCGCCTCTGGCGCGTGTGAGCGCCGCCGGCAAGGAGAGGCGTTTTGGATTCAGGCATGCCTAGAGAACGAGCGCAGCGGGACGCGCAGACGCGCGCGGCCGAGCGGCTTGCGGCCTTGGCGCGGCGGGCCGAGGCGGCGCTTGTCTTCGAGTGGATTTGGCCGCCGCTCGCTTGGGCCGGCGCGCTCGTCGCGCTGTTTCTCGCCGCTTCCTGGTTCGGCCTTTGGTTCGCGGCCCCTCGCGTCGGCCGCATCGCCGGCGTCGCGCTGTTCGCGGCGCTGCTCGCCGCCGCGCTGGCGCCGCTCGCGCGCCTCAGGCGGCCGACGCGCGACGAAACGCTCGCCCGTCTCGACCGCGATTCGCACGCGCCGCATCGGCCTGCCGCTTCCTTGGCCGATCGGCTCGCCGCGCCCGGCGACGACGCGACGACCAACGCGCTGTGGCTTCTCCACCGGCGCCGCCTCGCCCAGCAGGTCGAACGCATCGCGCCCGCCCTGCCCGCGCCGCGCATGGCTTGGCGCGACCCGCGCGCACTGCGTTTCTGCGCGCTCATCCTCGCGCTCGGCGCGGCGATCGTCGCCGGCCCCGAGCGCTATGCGCGCATCGTCGCCGCGTTCGACTGGCGCGGCGGCTCGGCCGCGGCGGTGACCGCGCGCATCGACGCCTGGGTCGACCCACCCGCGTACACCGGCAAGCCGCCGATCCTGCTCGACGTCTCCGCGCGGCAAGGCTCAGCGGAAAGAAACGTCGCGCCGGAGGGTTCGATTCTCGTCGTGCGAGCCGACGCCAGCGCGATCGAGGCCCGCGTCGAGGGCGCGCTGAAGCCGATCGCGGACGACAGGGCCGCGGCCAAGGCGAACGAGGCGAACGCGGCGGTCGAACGCCGCTGGACCGTGGCCGGCGACGGCGCCTTCACGCTGCTGCGCGAGGGCTCGCCCTTCGCCAAGTTCGATATCGCCGCGGTCGCCGCCGGCACGCCGACGATCAGGCTCATCGACCCGCCGCGCGACAATTTCAGCGGCTCGATGACGCTGCACTACGCGCTCACCGATCGCTACGGCGTGGCGAGCGCCGAGGCGGAGTTTTCCAAGCCGGACGGCGCCGACGCGAGCCCGCCGCCGCGCGCGCTGATCGAGCCGCCGAAACTGCCGTTGCAATTGCCGAGCACGGCCAGCGGCGTCGGCGAAGCGAGCACGACCAGCGATCTCTCGGAGCATCCCTGGGCCGGCGCGCAAGTGGCGATGACGCTGAAGGCGACCGGCCTTTCTGGCCAGATCGGCGCGAGCGCGCCGATCGCGATTCAACTGCCCCAGCGCAGTTTTCACAGCCCGCTGGCGCGCGCGCTGGTCGAGCAGCGACGCGACCTGATCCTAGATCCGGACCACGACCGCCCGCATCTGGCCAAAGCGATCGCAGCGCTGCTGATCGCGCCGGACGTTTTCCAGACGCCGGCCGGCGTCTACCTCGGCCTGCGGGCGCTGCAATCGCGCCTT
>JBEKFO010000241.1:0-6549 GCA_050013275.1 Roseiarcus sp.
AAGGAAATTCATCGCGCTCGAGCATCGCCTCGGCGTCGCCTTGGCGGCGCGGCAGTTTGCGGATGGAGTCGGCCGCCGCTTGCTCGATCGAATAGACATTGCTGTGGAGGAACGGCAACCATTGCGCCAGCGGCGCGTCGGCCGGCATAGAGTCGAACATCGCCTGCCATTCGGCGACGCGGCCCGCTTCGCGCCGATCCACTTGGTCGCGCACCATCGAAAGCGGCACGGCGGCGGCGCAGAGCAATCCGACGCCGCCCCAGACGACGGCGGCGGCGACCCGCTCCGGGACGACCGCCCGCAGAGGCGTCAGCGCCCACAGGCAATAGAGAACGATCAAAGGCGGCGCCCCGGCCGGAATCGCCAGCGCCCACAGGCCCGGCGGCGCGTGCCTGCGTTCGAGCAGCGAGAATGCGACGGAGACGGCGGCGAGAGAGGCCGGAACGAGCACGAGGAGCGCGATCCGGCCCGCGGGCGGCATGTCGCCGCCGAACGCCGCCACGAGCGCCAGCCCCGCGATCAGCAAATAGAGCAGAAGGACCCAGATCGCCGCGAAGCCTTCAGCCATCGCCGTGCCGGCGGCGTCGCCGCCGCTGAGGTCGGAGAGAACTCCGACGACGGGGACGAGCAAGAGCAGCGCCGCGATTGCGAGCAGCCAGCCGACGACGGACGCGGCGTTCGAAACGGGTTTGCTTGAGGGCATCGCAGGCTCCCTTACGAGCCGGTTACGGTCCGACCGAGCGGATCGACGGCAATGCGCGCCGGCGTCGGCGCGTGTGGCGCTTCGTGGCAATGGCTCGGCTGCCGCCCTGGCCGCGCGTCGATATCCGACGAAAGCATCTCCATGTCCGATTCGCGACGAATGGCGTTCGCCCTATGACGAACGCCGCGTTTCGTACGGTCAAATGCGTCTGAACGGCCCTTTCTTCGCGCATTTTTCGGTTTTGAGGCGCCGCCTAAATTAAGGATTTGTGATCTTAGCCGGAACGGGCTTCTCGTTAACGACTCGGAAAGGGGCCGAAACCTAGCGTTGTCGAGAGGCGACCCGCCTCCAACCCCGTGAGGATGACATGAACGTTTCCGCAGCCTCGGCGTCCGTGCCCGTGGCCACTCCGGCGCCTCAGACGGCGGCGGCGGCCAACGCGAGGGCCGCCGACGGCGACTATCGCAAGGCCAACATGCAGACTTCGCAAACCAAGGACTCCGACGGCGATTACAAGGCGAACGGCGCGGCCAGCGCGCCCGCCGCGAGTTCGCCGGCGGCCACGAGTTCCGCCAACGTCCAGGCGGCGCTGACTTCGCTCAAGAAGGGCGGCTGACGCCGAACCCGACGCATCGATCCTCCGCCGCGTGGCGACTGGCGCGCGGCGGTCCGGCGTCCGCAATGGCGCCGCTCGGCCTTCGAGCCGGCGCGCCCAACGATGAACGCGACGTAACAAACGACGACCGGGGCTCCGGTTGCTGGCCTGGGAAAATACGGTTATGTATAGAACCGGAAATCTTCACGGAGCCTCCAATGTCCAACTCACTCGCACGATTCTCGCGGTCTCTCCTCGTCGCTTGTTCGATGGCCTCCCCGGCGCTCGCCGAGGATTCGTTGCTAGGCGGCGAGACCATTCCCGACCAGACAATTCGCTATCTGACGTTTCCCTCTCGCGACGGCGATCGCCCGATCGTCGTCGCCGGACGGCTGCAAATGCCCGCGGAGCGGCGAGGTCCCATCCCCGCCGTCATCGTCATGCACGGCACGCCGGGCGTCAGCCTGCGCGGGGTCTATTACGGCAACGCGCTCAATCGCGCCGGCGTCGCGATCTTTGAAATCGATCAGTGGGGCGCGCGCGGCTTGTCGGGCGGTCCCGACGGACGGCCGAAAAGCGTCGGCGAGACGATGGCGGATGTCTACGGCGCGGTCGACCGGCTCGCCGCTATGCCGGAAATCGATCCGCGGCGCATCGGCATTCTCGGCTTCTCTTGGGGCGGCGTCGTCGCGATGCTGGCCGCGACCAGCGATTACGATCGGCGTTTCGCCGCGCCGCAGCGCCCGCGCCTTGCCGCCGCGATGGCGTTCTATCCCGTCTGCTGGGCGTACAACCGCGTTCCCGGCTACGCGTTCGCCGACCTGCTGCCGATCCCGGTGCGCATCGTCACCGGCGACAAGGACGACTACGACGACGGGGCCGAACCGTGCCGGCGATTGGTCGACAGTCTGTCGCAAGACGAGCGCGCCCGCGTCGATCTCGTCGTCTATCCAGGCGCCGCCCACGCTTTCGACGGTTTCTCGCCGCCTTCGGCCCATCCCGACCCATTCGGCCACCGCGGCAAGGGCGGCGCGGTGACGATCGCCGTCGATCCGGCGGCCCGCCTCGCCGCGCGCGAGGAGGTCGTGCGCTTCTTCAGCGCGACGCTCGCGCCGTAGCTCCGAGCGCGCTTGCGCCGGCGCGCGCCGACATGCTGAAACTGTGCTTTGCGCGGCCGGCGAGGGCCGAGCGAAGCGGGAAAGGCGGCCAGCGATGAAGGCGTCCAAGTCCAGCCGAGCGAGCCCCGGACGCGGGCGGCCGTTGGACGCCACGGTGACGGCGCGCATTCTCGAGGCGACGCTCGCGCTGACGGCGCAGCGCGGCTATCAGGGCCTGCGGATCGAAGATATCGCGGCGCGCTGCGCGACCAGCAAACAGGCGCTATACCGGCGCTGGCCGACCAAACCCGATCTGGTGGCCGCCGCGCTGGAGGCGGCGCTCGAAGGCGTCAACCCCGATCCGCCGGACGGCCCTTTCCGCGAGGCGCTGGTCGTCGCCTTGTCCAATGTCGCGCGTCTCGTTGCGACGACCCCGTTCGGCGGCGCCGTCGCCGCGGTGCTCGGCGTCCACAACGAGCCGGCCCTGGCGCAGAGCGTCGGCGCCGCTGCGGAACGGCGGCGCGGCCTGCTGCGCGCGCTCTTCGCGCGGGCCGGCGATCGGGGCGAATACCCAGCCGGGCGCGACGTCGACCTCGACATCGACGCGCTGCTCGGCGCCCTCTATTTTCGCGCCCTGTTCCGCAAGCGCGCCATCGACGCCGATTTCGTCGCCGCGCTGGTCGATCAATGGCGCGCGGGGGCGGCGGCAGGGCGGTGAAGCGAGGGGCGTCAACCGCGCCGCGCTTCGATCATCGCCGCCAGCCGCATCACGGTGCGCCAGTTCCGCATCGTCGAGACAACGCCGAGCCGGGAATCGAACCACGCGTTGGTCAGTTTGCTGCGCGCGACGCCGTTTGGCAGGCGAAGGTAGATTTCCGACCCGACGACGACGAATTCGTCGGGAGGAGAGCGCTTCGGGTCGAGCTGCGCCAGAGCGAGCGCGCTCGGCGCGGCGGAAAGGCAGCTCGCGTGCAAGTGGGCGGGGTCGGCGCCGGCGGCCACGAAGGGGTTGCCCGCCGCCAACGCCCGCCAACGCTCGGCGTCGCGCACGACGATCGGCGCAAAGAAGCCGAAGATGCGCTCGATTTCGCGTTGCGCGCCGGCGGCGATCGCCTCGCCCTGGTCGGCCGCCGCCTCGAATACGACGTTGCCGCTCTGGATGAAGGTCTCGACGTGCGACGCGCCCGCGCTTGCGACTATGGATTCGAGCGCGGCGATCGGCAGCCGGTTGGCGCCGCCGACGTTCACGCCGCGCAACAGCGCGACAAATGTCCGGGTCACCGCCCCGCGCGTTCGAGCCGCTTGGCCTCGTTCCACAACGCCTCCATTTCCTCGAGGCTCGCGCGCTCCGGCGCGCGCCCGTCGGCGGCAAGGCGCGTTTCGATATAGCCGAAACGGCGCTCGAATTTGGCGTTTGCGCCGCGCAACGCGCTCTCCGGATCGACGCTGAGGTGCCGCGCCAGATTGGCGACGGCGAACAGGAGATCGCCGACTTCGCCCGCGACCTTTTCGACGTCGCGCGCGTCGATCTCGACTTCGATCTCGTCCATTTCCTCGCGCAACTTGGCGAGGACGGCGCGCGCGTCGTTCCAGTCGAAGCCGACCTTGCCGGCCTTTTCCTGGAGTTTCAGCGCGCGCGTCAGCGCGGGCATGCCGATCGGCACGCCCGACAGCGCGCTCGCGCGGCTCTCGGGCTGAGCGCCTTGGTCGGCGCGCGCCTCGGCGCGAAGTCGCTTCTCCTCGGCCTTGATGCGCCCCCACAGCGCCTTGACCTCGTCCGTGGAAAGATCGCCGGCTTCGGCGAAGACGTGGGGGTGGCGGCGGATCAGCTTCGTCGTGATCGCCTCGACGACGCCGCCGAAGTCGAAACGCCCGGCCTCTTCGGCCATACGTGCGTGAAAGACCACCTGGAGCAGGAGATCGCCGAGTTCGTCGCGCAGATCGGCGAAGTCGCCGCGCTCGATCGCGTCGGCGACTTCATACGCTTCTTCCAGCGTGAAAGGGACGATGGTGGCGAAGGTCTGCTCGATGTCCCACGGGCAGCCGGTCCCCGGCGCGCGCAACGCCGCCATGATTTCGATGAGGCGCTGGATGTCGCGCGAAGGCTGCATGGAGCGAATTCCCGCGCGGCGTTGCAGCGCAAGTCTCGCGCGGAGCCGGCGGCCGCTTATCGTAACCCGGCTCCAGGCGCGCAGACAAAACCGAGCCCGCCTCGCGCCGGTTGAGGCGGGCGGGCTCGGATTCTTGCCCCCAAAAGGGGTCAGAGCGAGATCGAAATGGCCTCGCGGCCTTTCGGCGTGTCGACGACGCGCATGTTCACCTGCTGGCCTTCGGCCAGGTGGGAAATGCCCGCCGGACCGAGGACGGAGATGTGGACGAACACGTCCTTGCCGCCGTCGTCGCTGGCCACGAAACCGAAGCCCTTGGCGTCGTCGAACCACTTGACCTTGCCGCCGACGGCGACCGCGGTCGAAGGATCGGGGGCGACGCGGCGCGGAGGACGCGGCCCGTCGGCGAACGAGCGCTGCGGGCGCTCGACGATGCCGGCGGCGTCGACCTCTACGACGCGCGTCACCTGCGCCCCCTTCGCGCCGGCGCCGACGGTCACCTTGAGTTTGGCGCCGGCGGGGACGTTTTCATGTCCCGCGGCGTGCAGCGCGTTGGCATGCAAGAACGCGTCGCCCTGGCCGTTAGCCAGTTCGACGAAACCGTAGCCCTTGTCCGCCTTGAACCATTTCACGACGGCGTCGACCGTCGGTCCGCTGACTGGGGCGGAGGGCGCGCCGCCGCCGAGCGACGGTCCGCCAAATCCGCTGTCAGGGGCGCCGCCGAAGCTGCGCGAAGAACGTGGCTTCGGCTCGTAGGGCATCGGCCCGTCGTCGTCGAATCCGCGCTTGCGAGGCGCCCGAAAATCCTTACCCTTGCTCATGTGAAACTAGTTCTCCGCCCGATAAAACCTTGAAGCCGTTTCCGCCTCTGTCGGAAACGGTTCCGCCGCATCGCCGACCGCCGGCGAAACCTCGCTGCGACGCGCCGCGCGCGTCGAAAATTTCGAACAAAGCTGACGGGCACGGGCCCATGCGCTTATCGACAGCCCACTCAAAGGCAGCATCCCTCGCCAAGACAAAGCGGATGGCGCGCCCAAGTGGCGTCGCAAGCAGGCAATACCACCGTTGCCCGACATCGGGCCGGGGGGGAAACAAGACCAGTCGATTGCATCATCCAAGCCTGCTCGGCCGCATCGCACTACGTTCAGTAGACCGCGCAAGCATAGAGTAACCCATCTTCACCAATTTCGCCAGACCATTTGCTAGGCGATTGCGCGGATTTGTCAGCCTCGCCGCCGCTTTTGTCACGCCCGGCGCGCGGTTCGGCAGTAAAGTCATACAAACACGAGGCGACGGTCCAACGGGCGCCGGGTTGCACATGAATCGGCGCTAAGAGCCCCTCAATGTTCGACTTTTTGGCTTCCGCACGGCGTCACGACCACGCTTTGGCCTTTGATCGACCCTGTCGTCGCGTAATCGATCGTGTTGAAGATCGGCGCGGCGGGCGGATCGGACAGCGCGACCTGCGAGGGCGAGGCGTCCGCGGCGTAGCGCTCGGCGCCTTGGCCGACCATGACGCAGGCGATGGCGATTGCGATCGCGGCGATGGCGGTGAACTCCAGATTCTTGATCCAGCCGAACCGGTCGAAGTCCCAATTCATCGCAAGCCCTCGCCTTGGGGCGTCCATCCCGGTCCGAGAGGATCGCGGACGTCCACGCCGCCGACGAACTTATCGCGGCCGCGGTAAACGATTTGTTGCCGAGACGACTAAATGTCGACGAGTTCGCGCGCTTGCGGCGCCCGTTCCTGGATGAAGGCGAAGCGCGCCTCCGGCTTGGCGCCCATCAGGCGCTCGACGGCGTCGGCGGTCTCGACGCTCTGATCCTCGACGAGCGCGACGCGCAGCAGCATGCGCTTGGCGGGGTCCATGGTGGTGTCGCGCAGATCGCGCATCGACATCTCGCCCAGGCCCTTGAACCGGCTGACGTCGATCGCGCCGCGGCCGGAAAAGCCGGATTTCATCAGTTGCGCCTTGTGCGCGTCATCCCGCGCATAGAGCGACTTGCCGCCCTGCGTCAGCCGATAGAGCGGCGGCACGGCGAGAT
>JBEKFO010000242.1:0-6549 GCA_050013275.1 Roseiarcus sp.
AGGCCGGCCGGCAGATCGTCAGCGCGGGGCCGGCGTCGGAGAGGAAGTATTCGAGTTCAGCGAGCGTATAGGCGGTGTTGAGCGGCAGCAGCGCGGCGCCGGCTTTGAGGCAGGCGAGCGCCAGCGCGATCATGTCGGGCGACTTGTCGATCTGCACCGCGACGCGATCGCCCGGCTCGACGCCGAGATCGGCCAGCGCCCGCGCCGCGCGCCCGGCGCGTTCGAACAGCGCGCCGTAGGTCAGCGACGCGCCGTCCGGCGCGTCGAAAGCGAGCTTGTCGAGGCGCGGCGCGCGGGCAAGAAAGAGATCGAACAGGTTGGCTGACATCAACGGCTTGCTCGCGCTTTCTTTTTGGCGTTGACGAATCAGGCGCGGCGAGCGCTGATGCACGCCGCCGATCCCCATCGGGCTTGGCGCATTGCGGCCTTGCCTCGGCTCGAAGGTGGTCGCAAGTCGTGGCGCGAGTATAGCCGTCGCGCCGCGCGGCGCCAGGGCCAAGGGTCGGCGCGCCGGCGCGTCTCGCTCCAGGGGTCCCGCGCCGACGTTGGCGACGGCGTCAAACGCGGGAGGCGCGCTGCTATGTCGGTCAAAGAAAAACTCCTGCGCGCCGAGATCGTCGCGCAATGCCGAGCGCTGAACGCCTCCGGCCTCAATCAGGGCATGGCGGGCAACATCTCGGCGCGCCTGGACGACGGGCTCCTCATCACGCCGAGCGCTATCCCCTACGACGTGTTGCGACCGGAGATGCTCTCGCTCATGCCGCTCGGCGGCGAATACGGCGCCTGGTCGGGCCCGCTGAAGCCGTCGAGCGAATGGCGCTTTCATCTCGACATCATGCGCGCGCGGCCCGACGTCGGCGCGATCGTCCACTGCCACCCGCCCTATTGCACCACCCTGGCGATGCTCAACAGGCCGATCCTCGCCGCCCATTACATGATCGCGCTGTTCGGCGGCCCGGTCATCGAGTGCGCGAAATACGCGCCCTACGGCACCAAGGAGTTGTCGGACGTCGCGATCGCCGCCCTCGGGGTCCGCCACGGCGCGCTGCTCGGCAATCACGGCGCGATCACGACCGGCGCGACGCTCGAAAGCGCGATGTACCGCGCGGTGGAGTTGGAGGCGCTGGCGCGCATGTATTATCTCGCCATCGCCGTCGGCCGGCCGGCGATCCTGTCGGACGAGGAAGTCGCGCGCATCGTCGAGCGCTTCAAGACCTATGGCGGCGGCATCGACGCGCCGAAGGCGCTGCCGCCGATCAAGAAACGCGCGCGCGGCAAGGCCGCGGCGACGAAGCGCGGCGCCAAGAAGAAGGCGACCCGCAAGAAGGCCGCGGGGGCCGTCGCGCGGAAGTGAGGGTGGAGCGCGCGGGGCAAATTTCCGGGCGGGCCTTGTAGGCGGGCCACTTTACGCTTTACGGTGACACGCACTTCTTTCCCGATTTGGATGATTCGTCTCCGGCTCTCCGCTTTCGCCCGCGCTCGGCGGGGTTGACGATGCGGCCGCGTCGGCACGCGACCGCTTTCGTCCCTCAACTGGCGTGTCTCGCACGAGACGCGTCGTCAACACACGGCGTTCCCCATCATGGAGGTCAGCCGGCCGTCCGCCGCGGCCGGCGCAACAATTTCTTCCGGGAAAACGGAAATTGCGGTAATTTGAAATCGCGCGTCGGCGGGGCTTCCGTTTCGACCGCGGTCGGCGCGTGCGGCTCCAATTCGAGAGCAGTTCGGCCGGGGAGGCGTCACGGAAATGGAAATCGGCCGAAGTCGTCGCCAACACCTTGATTACATTGAAAACCGCCAAGGAAAATGTTTGGAATTTCCTTGGAAAAAGCTTGGAAAAGTTTGGATTTTCCTTGGAAAGGCTTGGGAATCGTTGGAAAGACTTGGAAAAATTTGGGCCGGTTCGAGCCCCCGTCCGGCCTCCTTCGCCCCTCAGGCCGCGGAGGCCCCCTGCAAAGGGCGACGGGAGCGCATCCTCACCCGCCCCCTCGCGCCATCAGCAGTTGCGCGGCGACCGAGGCGGCGATCACCGCCGGGTCCTTGCCCTCGATTCCCGGCAGGCCGATCGGGCAGACGAGCTTGGCGATCGACGATTCAGCATGGCCGGCGGCGCGCAACTGGCTGACGAAGCGCGCCCGCTTGGTCGCCGAGCCGATCAGCCCGACGAAGGCGAAGCGGTCCTGACGCAACGCTTCGGCGACGATGGCGAGATCGAGCGGATGAGAATGCGTCATCACCGCGACGAGCGCGCCGTCGGGCGCGCCGGCGAGTTCGCTCGGCGGTTCGCCGGCGTGGACGAGCGTCGCGTTGAGCGGCGCACGCTCGGGAAACGCGCCCGTGCGCGAGTCGATCCAGCGCACCGAGAACGGCAGCGGCGCCAGCGCCAGCGTCAAAGCGCGCCCGACATGGCCGGCGCCGAAAAGGTAAAGCGGGGTTCCCGCGGCGCCGAACTCTTCGCGCCAAGCGCCCGGCGCGAGCGGCTCAGAACTTTCACCCTCGCCCGCGATCCAGCGCTCGACGCGCCCGGCGGCCGCTTCTCGCGCGACAACGGCGAAGGCGCCAGCGCGTTCGGCGGCGGCGAGCGGCGCCAGCGCCGTGAGATCGCGCGCGTCGAAGGTCTCGATCCGCCACTCGACCCGCCCGCCGCAGCACTGACCGAGTTCGGGACCGAGCGCAACGACGCTGCGACGCGCGGCTCCCCGCCCCGACGCAAGCGCCGCGCGCGCCTCGGCGAGCACCCGCCATTCCATTTCGCCGCCGCCGATGGAGCCATGGAAGCCGCCCGACGCGCGCACCACCATGCGCGCCCCCGCCCCGCGCGGGCTCGACCCTTCGGTGGCGACGAGGCTGACCAGCGCCGCGGCGCCTTCGGCCTCGATCGATTCGATAACGCGGCGAAACGGCTGCATGGCGCGACTGACGGAGACGACGCGGACGACGCCATTATAATAGCCGATTTCGCGCCTCACGCCCCGAGCGATTGAATCGCATTCAAGATCGACTCCGGCGTGCAGGGCGCCTCGAGCCGGGGCTGGCCGCCCGGCTTGACCGCGTGGACCGCGTCGAGGATCGCCGAATAGACCGAAATCGCCAGCATCAGCGGCGGCTCGCCGACCGCTTTCGAGCGATAGATGCTGTCGATTGGATTCGGCCGCATGTGCAGGCGGGTGTGAAACTCCGGCGGCGCGTCGGAGGCGACCGGGATCTTGTAGGTCGCCGGCGCATGCGTCGCCAGCCGGCCCCGGGGGTCGAAAACCAGCTCTTCGGTGGTCAGCCAGCCCATCCCCTGGACGAACGCGCCTTCGACCTGGCCGAGATCGAGCGCGGGATTGAGCGAGGCGCCGACGTCGTGCAGGATGTCGACGCGCAGCACCTTCATTTCGCCGGTCAGCGTGTCGATCACGACCTCCGAGCACGCCGCGCCGAAGGCGAAATAGAAGAACGGCTTGCCGGTCGCATGAACGCGGTCCCAGTGAATTTCGGGGGTCTTGTAATAACCGGCGGCCGACAACGACACGCGGTGCAGTCGGCACATCTTGGCGAGCTCGCCGAAGCTCATCGAGGCGTTGCCGCCGAACACGCGCCCGTCGCGGAAGACGACGTCCTTCGGCGCCACGCCCCAATGCGACGCGGCGACTTCGGCCATGCGGCGCTTGATCCGCCGCGCCCCGGCCTGCGCCGCCATGCCGTTGATGTCGGACCCCGAGGAGGCCGCGGTCGGCGAGGCGTTGGGCACCTTGGCTGTGTTGGTCGCGGTGATGCGGACGAATTCGAGGGGAACGCCGAATTCCTCGGCGACGACCTGCGCGACCTTGGTGAACAGCCCCTGCCCCATCTCGGTGCCGCCGTGATTGAGATGGATCGAGCCGTCCGAGTAGACGTGAACCAACGCGCCGGCCTGATTGAGATGGATCAGCGTAAACGAGATGCCGAACATCACCGGCGTCAGCGCGAGGCCGCGCTTGAGGATCTGGCTCTGGGCGTTGAACGCGGCTATCGCGCGCCGTCGCGCGCGGTAGTCGCTCGAAGCTTCCAGCTCCTCGATCAGCGCCGGCAAAGTCTCGCAATCCTCGACCTGCTGGCCGTAGGGCGTGCGGTCGGCGCCGAGGCGGTAGAAATTGGCCTTGCGCACGTCGAGCGGGTCGAGCCCGCGCTCGCGCGCGATGGCGTCCATCACGCGCTCGATCGCAATCATGCCCTGCGGGCCGCCGAAGCCGCGAAACGCAGTGTTGGAGACCGTGTTCGTCTTCAGCCGCCTCGAACCGATGTGGACGTCGGGAAGCCAGTAGGCGTTGGAGGCGTGGAACATCGCGCGGTCGACCACGCCGAGCGAAAGGTCGACCGAACAACCGCATCGCGCGTTGAGCATCACGTCATAGGCGCCCACGCGCCCCGTGTCGTCGTAGCCGACGCGCCAGTCGGCGCGAAAATCGTGGCGCTTGCCGGTGAGCTGGAAATCGTCGTCGCGGTCGAGGCGGATCTTGCACGGCGCGCCGGTCACATGCGCGCCGAGCGCCGCGATCGCCGCCCAGGCGCAAGCCTGGCTCTCCTTGCCGCCGAAACCGCCGCCCATCCGCCGCGTCTCGACGGTGACGAACGCGTCGGGAAGCCCGAGCACGCGCGCGACGATGTGCTGAACCTCGGTCGGGTCCTGCGTCGAGCAATGCACGGTCATTTCGCCCGCTTCGCCGGGGATGGCGAGCGAAGCCTGCCCCTCGAGGTAGAAATGCTCCTGGCCGCCAATGCGGAAGGTCCCTTCGAGTCGATGCGGGGTGGCCGCGACGGCGCCGTCGACGTCGCCGCGGCGGAACTCGTAATCGGGCAGCACGCGCGCCCCGCTCGCGAGCGCGTCCTCGATCGCGATCGTCGGCGATCCCTCGGCGATGTCGATGCGCGCGAGCCGCGCGGCGCGGCGGGCGGCGTCGCGCGAGCGCGCAACGACCGCGAACAGCGCCTGGCCGTGAAAGAGAATCTCCTTGCCGGCGAACAGCGGCTCGTCTTCGAATGCCGGCGCGATGTCGTTCTTGCCGGGGATTTCGGCGGCGGTCAGCACGGCTACGACGCCTTCGGCCGCGCGCACCGCCGAAAGATCGAGGCCGCTGAGCGCTCCACACGCCTTGTCGGCCATGCCGATCGCGATGTGCAGCGTCCCCTGCGGCTCGCGAATGTCGTCGATATAGGCCGCCGCGCCGCTGACGTGCAGGCGCGCCGAATCGTGCGGATGGCCTTTGTGGACGACGGCGGTCGCCTCGCGCGGCTCGTAGACCGGGCTCGCGGGCTCTTCATTGCGCGGCACGGATTTCTCCGATGCGGGTCGGCGCGTCGGCGCCCGCGACCTCGATCAGCGCCTTGATCAGGAGATTGGCGGCGACTTGAGCGCGATAGGCGGCGCTCGCGCGCATATCCGTCAACGGCGTGAAATCGCTTGCGAGCGCCGCCATCGCCGCGCTCCAGCTCGCGCGATCGTCGAGGCTGGCGCCGAGAAGCGCTTTCTCCGCGCCCGCGGCGCGTTTGGGCGTCGCCGCCATGCCGCCGTAAGCAATGCGGGCCTCCGCGATCCGTCGCCCGTCGAGCGTGAAGCGGAAAGCGCCCATCACTGCGGAAATGTCCTCGTCGAAGCGCTTGCTGACCTTGAACGCGCGAAAGGCCTGGTTTGCGGACAGGCGCGGCGCGGTGAGCGCGCGAACGTATTCGCCGCTCATCCGATCCTGCTTGCCGTAGCCGAGAAAGAAGTCCTCCAGCGCCAGGACGCGCGAAGTCCCGCCCTTGCGCAGCTCGACCTGCCCTCGAAGCGCGATAAGCGCCGGGGCGAGGTCGCCGATCGGCGAACCGTTGGCGATGTTGCCGCCGACCGTGCCACTTTCGCGCACCTGCCGCGAGCCGAAGCGCGACATCAGCGCGCCGAGGTCGGCGTGCAGCGCCGTCAAGTGCGGCGCCGCGCGCGCGAGCGTCGCGGTCGCGCCGAGGCGCAAGCCCTCGGCCGCCTCTTCGATCGCGTCGAGCCCCGCGATGCGGCCGAGCCAGATGATTTGTTTGGGGTCGCGCAATTGCTTGGTGATCCACAGGCCGACGTCGGTCGCCCCGCCGACGAGGACGGCGCTAGGGTAGCGGAGATAGAGATCGGCGAGCGCCGCCTCGCTCGCGGGCGCGGCGAAGAACGCGCTGTCGTCGCCGACGAAGAGATCGCGGCCGTCGGCGAGCGCTGCGAGTGCGGCGCGGCGTTCGGCCGCTTGCGCCTCGAAGCGGTCGGCGGGCGCGCCGTCGCAGGTCGCCAGCGCCGCATCGATGATCGGTCGATAGCCGGTGCAGCGACAGAGGTTGCCGGCCAGCGCCTCGCATACGCTTTCGTAGGTCGCTGGCTCGTGCCGGCGGTAGAGCGCGAACAGGCTCATGACGATGCCCGGCGTGCAGAAGCCGCATTGCGAGCCGTGAAAATCGACCATCGCCTGCTGAACCGGGTGCAGCGCGTCGCCATCGGCGAGATCCTCGATCGTCAGCACTTCCGCGCCGTCGACCTGGCCAAGCAGCAGGATGCACGCGTTGACGGGC